>NZ_POSF01000011.1 GCF_004343605.1 Dehalobacter sp. 12DCB1 | reverse complement strand
TATTGTCTGGTAACTTTATTTTAACCGAGGTTGAGCTTTTTGGCTCGTTTTATTTAAAATTTGAATTTACACCATTATACGGACTTTATCTCGGGGAATTCTTAAGGCAGATCCTGCCGGTAGACCTCTTAAAATACGGGTTAATTCCCGAGTTTGTCGGAAGACTTCCTGTTATTGTCACCTTGGATGCCCTAGATCAGGATGCGCTAGTCAGCATTTTGACCCAGCCCAAAAACGCCTTGGTCAAACAGTATGAAAAACTGCTGGAAATGGACGGTGTAGGGCTGGAGTTTAAAGAAGATGCGCTTAAAGCCATTGCTGAAGAAGCGATTCGCCGTAATACGGGAGCGAGGGGTCTTAGGGCGATTATGGAAGAAATCATGCTGAATGTCATGTATGATATTCCAACCCGTTCGGATGTCACCAAATGCGTCGTTACCAAGGATACGATCCTTCAGCGAATTGAACCTGAGCTTATCACAGCGGATAGCAAGAAGGAAGAATCAGCTTAAGTAGAATAAATCTAAACCTATGAGATACTGTTAATAGTTTTATGCTATTGGCAGTATTTTTGTAAACTTAGGGTTTACGTCATGTACCCTAACCGCTCTTCGGCTATTGCGCCATCCATGGCGCAAAAAGCCGCGCTCCGCATCGTGCTCCGCTTGGCCGCGGATAGACTACATGACGTTAAATTTTGGGTCTATTAAGCCATCATATAAAGAATGCGGGATCAGAATCGAGGGGAATTCCGTATAAAGCTTCCAAGCAAATTTTACAGCCGCCGACGAATGAGTTTCGCCAGCGGCTGTTTTTAGTTTGAACGGCTAGTACCACAAATAATGAGTTGTATTCTGGCATGCAAACCTACTTAACCCTAAGATCAGTCTGGGGGGCACAGTTCCGCTGTGAGCGGAGCAGGATAGCGCAGCGCGGCTTTTTGCGCCAAGGATGGCGCAATAGCCGAAAAGCGGTATTGTGGCTCACAGACTTACCCTCACATAATGATAATGTAATATACAAAATGAAAAAACAACAATTTGAGGATACTGTTCTAGTCGAACTTCGCTGCAGCAATGATCCTTACTGTTAGCACTGCAAAGCAATGGGACATTGCCGTTATGGCATCGTCAACGGAGCTGTAGGAAATTAAGAAATCATTCAGAAAATCATCCGGTAAATCATAGCTTCTCCTGAGACGTTCAATGATGATTTTCCCTTCGGAGGCGGCCTGGGCAGGCGATAATAACTGCCAGTCCAATTGATCCATCAGATGGACATAGAGCGTAGCCGGGACCACTAGTTCCCCTTCGCGTTCTATCTTTATTAACCTGTTCAGGAACTTTTGCTTATCCAGCGATCCCGGTTTTCTCGATTCCGCTTGATTCGGAACTCCTGTTCGAGACGTGGATCCCTGACATTCCAGGACACCGATGCCCTTCTGGTATTCTTGCCAGAGGGTTTCTTCATTGATACCGAATCTTTTTAAGCGGTTCAGCAGGCTGAACTGGCAGACCGGACATAGGCTGGTCTGCAGGAAAAGAGCCTCCTTCACAGCTTGTTTGACGGTGATTCCAATCAGTTCTCCCAATTTGCTGTGTTTGCCGGCATAGAAGAGCCTGGAGCCAGAGTTGCTGTTGCAGATGATGACCGTCCCGTCTGTGCCTGATCCTGTGGCGATGCCCCTAGAATAGCAACTGCCTGCCATAAGCTCCTGCAGGGCAGCCGTTTTGGCTTCTGTACAAGTCACAAGTGCTCGGGTCAGGGTCTCTTCCGGAAGATCGGCATTGATATACAGCAGAATATTAATCGTTCCAGCCGGAATGTTTACCGTTTCCCCCTGCCGTTCATGGAAGAAAGCTGGATCACCGATCCGGCCGCCGTTCATTTCGATGCCGCCGGTTACCACTGCGGTGACGGTCAGATCTTCGTAGCTTGCTGTCCGAATAGCCGCATTATTCATGGCAGCAGCTGTCAGAAGACCTGCGGAGGCTTCAGGATCAAGACCCAATTCCGTGGCAATCAGCTTCATATGTTCCTCATAGACGGTTGGAGTGATGTCACACGTCAAGCCCATTCCCGAATTAATATCGTGGTTAAAAACAAATTTCAGGTTTTCACGGTAGCCACCGTTCAAATGGGCGGTACTCAGAACCTTGCGGTCATCCTTGAAAAAAATAATGATACTGTCTTTATAGCGCTCAACGGTATCACCTGTTTCGTAAGTCCACAGAAGCAAATCATTTTCCTCCGATCCTACCTAATAGTTCCCGGATGCTTTCGAACTTCTCTGCACCATGCTGTATCATGCCGGTGAGAAGGCTGTCAGCTTTGCCACCGGTAAAATCTCCTGTGTAATCCCACTGTTCTGATTCAGGTTCCACAATCATTACTTTTTTGTTTTTAAGGTGTAAAGCCGCTGAAACTTGTTCTAAATTGACGATGTTCCCGTACCCGAAAGGAACAGACAAAACAATGATCAGGTCCGCTTCGTTTAGAAGGTCTTCATTCATGTTAAACGCTTCGGCGGAGATGGGGGCAAAAGGAGCTTCTTCTGATACGGCAATGCCAAGTTCTTTGGCTTTTTTCCAGTCCGAATCTCCAATGTTCAGGACGCCGCAGCTCACTTGATAACCGGCCTGAACCAACTGTTCCATCAGATAGACACCGCTTCCACCTCCGCAGAGTAAATGAATACGTACATCCCTGGCAGCCTCACTCCGGTCCTTCTTTTTACTTAACGGAATAATATTAAAGCGTCCGGTGATTTCATTCGTCGAAATCGCAACTTCGATATGGTAGCTGTCACGGATCTTCTGGGCTGTAAGCACTTCAACGGGACTGCCATAAGCCACAATTTTGCCTTTATCCAGAAGAATGATTCTATGGCTGAATTGGGCGGCAAGGTTAAGATCGTGCAAAACAGCGATCACGGTCAGGCCTTTAGTTTTATTCAAACGATCCAGAAGCTCCAGCAATTCATATTGGTGCTGGATATCTAAATGAGAGGTTGGTTCATCGAGCAGCAGGACTTTGGGTTCCTGAGTTAAGGCTCTGGCCACAATGACTCTTTGCCGCTCACCTCCGCTTAGTTCGTTCACAGAGCGGTCCTTCAGGTGCCAGACGTTTGTCAGCTCCATCGCCCATTGAGCAATCTCCACATCCTTTTCAGAATCGCCCTCAAATCGCTTTTGATGGGGCATTCTGCCCATCAGTACCGTCTCCATGACAGAAAAAGCAAAATCCCCTCCGGTATCCTGGGGGACGACTGCAATCGTTTTGGCAAGATCTTTTTTCTTAATCTTAAAAATATCCTGATCGTCGAGCAAGACAACCCCCTTCTGGGGAGTAATTTCTGCGGTAATATTTTTTAGCAGGGTAGACTTGCCGGACCCGTTGGGTCCAATAATGGACACAAAACTGCCCCTGCTGATTTCCAGACTTAAGCTTTCCAGAATATTTTTACTGCCGTAGGCAAATGTGAGGTTACTGGCAATGATTGAAGGCTCCACTTATATTCCTCTCTCTTTCTTTTTCTTCAGCAGATAGATGAAAAAGGGCCCGCCAAAAAGCGCGGTAATGACACCGACAGGGATTTCCTGTGAACCCATGCATGTCCTGGCAATCGTATCGGTAATCACCAAAAAAGTTCCGCCCACTAAGAAAGAGAGCGGAAGCAGGATCCGGTGATCCGGACCGACTAGAATCCTAACAATGTGCGGAACTATCAATCCGACAAAACCAATCGAGCCGCAGGCAGCCACAGCGCCAGCTGTTGTCAGTGAAGTAGCGACAAGAAGAATAATCTGCAGTTTCCCAAGATTGATACCCAGATGCTGAGCGGTACTGTCGCCAAAAACCATCGCATTCATTTCCTTGGCTAAAGTAAATAAGACAATGATGCCAATAATCGTGAACGGAGCGGCAAGCTGGATATGTTCCCAGCTCTTATTGGCAAAACTGCCCATGAGCCACAGATAGATTTTATCGATATCTTCCGTATTTAAAACCATCAGAAAAGACATGACTGCTGACAGGAACGCACTGAGTGCGACACCTGCCAGTAGCAGTGTAGTGACAACAACTTTTTTTCCAACTCTGGCCAGGGAGTAAACAATCCAGGTTGTGAGAAATGCTCCGGCAAAACTAAAAACAGGAATTTCAATCATACCCAGGAAACCGGCTGCTCCTGTAACAATGGCGACCGTGGCTCCCAAACCTGCACCTGAAGATACCCCCATCACGTAAGGATCTGCCATTGGGTTTTTAAAAAAACCCTGCAGCGTACCTCCTATAACCCCTAGGGCTCCCCCGACCAAAGCTGCCAGAATGATTCTTGGAATACGCAGAGTCCAGATAATTGTCTGGTGGACCTGTGAATAGTCTTCCGCGTGAAACCAGTGATTCAATAAAGGTACTTTGCTCAGGATAACCCCGGCACTCTCTTTAAAAGAAATGTTCGCGGAGCCAATCGTTGTGCAGAAAATGCCCACGATGACCAAAAATAAAGTGAAGATGATCAGCAAGTACTTCCAATTTTTCCTGCTTTTTAATACATCCATGATTGATAACTCCGTTTATTTACCGAAAACTTCGGGATGAATCGTTACCGCCATTTGTTCCAGACCCTCGATAACTCTCGGGCCTGCTCTGCTGATCAGGTTGTCATCAATTGCAAATACCCTGTTGTTTTTCACGGCGCTTAAGACTTTATAGCCGGCTCGATTTTGGATATCTGCAGGGGTATGTGCATGGGTATTGATGATATAGTAATCCGGATCGGCTTGAAGCAAATTTTCCATGCTGTAATTATAATACCTTTCCGTGTTGTCGGCAGCAATATTAACACCACCGGCAACTTCAATAATATTATTGACAAAACTGGTTGAACCGGCTGACATCAAAGGATCATCCCAGATTTCAACAAATACGCTTGGTTTGGCCAGGCCTTTGACTTTGGAAGTGATATTTTCTACTCTGGTTCTCATATTTGCATTCAGCGCAGTAGCCTCAGCTTCCTTGCCGGTCAGAGAACCGGCCAATTCAATATTGCTGATGACCTGATCAATCGTATCGGCATCGAGCACAACGACAGTCGTGCCTAGTTCTTCAAGCTTCGTGATAACATCTTCCTGTACGCCGGCGGAGATAAAGACCATATCCGGATCTGCAGCGACAATCATTTCCACATTCGGGTCTTTAAAGCCGCCCATTTTTTCTTTGGTCAGCGCCTGTTCAGGATAGTCGCAGTATTCTGAAACACCAATGATTTCTTGATCAAGTCCAATGGCAAAGAGAATTTCGGTGATAGCAGGGGCTAAAGAAATAATTTTCTGGGGATACTTGTCGATGGTAATCTCTCTGCCCAGCGTGTCCGTAAACATCTTTTCCTGTTGGGCCTGTTGGTTTTTTGTTGAACAGCCTGTGGCCAAGCCAAGGGCCAGGGTAAGGACCATGGTCAGAATCAGCAGTAGTACAAATGGTTTTTTCTTCATAATCATTTCTCCTTTGTTTTGATTCTTTTAAGATAAAACAAAAACAAAAGTCTCTTAATTCTAAGAGACTTTCCCATTCTAAGTCGGCTTAATCATTAAAGGAAGCGTTTTTACCATACATCATCTTCCTAATCCGAGGCAGGTCTCCTGGCTTACGGGTCATTCTCCTTCCGGCCTTCCCGGATCATATCCAGTGGCATTCAGAATTCGTCTCCTCATTCTGAGGCACCTAGGATCAATCATTCATTTCTCATTTCTCTACGCTTACAATATTGCATAGAAGGCCCTTTTTGTCAATCGGATTTTTTTTTAGGAATCCTTCCTGCTTTCCGGACGCTTTCCCGTAAGAGATATTCAATATGAGCGTTGACGCTTCGGAATTCGTCGGACGCCCATTCTTCAATCATGCTGAATAACTTTGGATCGATACGCAGCGGAAAGTTCTTCTTGTCTGCCATTATCCTGCTCCTGCTGACGCCTTTTTTATTTTTTAATACAGAGTGCCGGTATTGAGTACTGGCTGGGCTGAACGGTCAGAGACAATTGCGACCAGCAGGTTGTTGATCATTGCCATCTTGCGTTCGTCGTCGAGTTCAATTGTCCCGCTGTTTTCCAACTGCTGAATAGCCATCTGGGCCATTCCGACAGCACCTTCCACAATTTTCTGACGGGCAGCCAGGATTGCGTTAGCCTGCTGCCTCTGAAGCATGGCGCTCGCAATCTCGGTGGCATAGGCCAGGTGGGTTAGGCGTGCTTCAATTACTTCCACGCCGGCAAGTGTCAGGCGCTCCTGAAGTTCCTTCGCAATTTCTTCGGCTACTTCCTCGGTGTTGCCCCTTAAGGAAACATCACCTTCTTCATAATTGTCATAAGGATATTTGGTTGCAACATGACGCAGCGCTGTCTCACTTTGGATTTCTACAAACTGTTCATAATTGTCTACATCAAATACAGCTTTAGCCGAGTCCACCACTTTGATCACGACAACTGCAGCAATTTCAATCGGATTGCCGTCGACATCATTGACTTTCAAACGTTCGCTGTTGAAGTTGCGGACTTTCAGGGAAATCTTTTTCGCGGCAACGAACGGAACCGTCAGCCAGATACCGGGTTCGCGGATACTGCCGATATAGCTGCCGAAAAATGTCAGTACTTTGGCTTGATTCGGCTGGATAACCTGGATGCCGGTTGAGACAATCAGTGCCAGAAGAAGCAGAACCACTGCTAGTACGATATTCGTGAATCCTGTTTCTTGAACTGAGGCAACAATATTAAATGTTGCAGCAGCCAAAAGGGCTAAAAAAATGAGAATGCCCAGGAACCCGTTAACTTTCCATGCTTTTTTTTCAATCATAGCTATCATCCTTTCTTTGTGAAAAACCAGTTTAAATCAAACTGGATCAAACATTTAATTGATATAATAATGATATCATTCTAATATAATTAATGCAACGATTTTTGCGGGTGACTTTCGCAATATGTTTTGAATCTTCTGATCTGGTAAATACTACATAGAGAGTGTTGAGCAGGAGGTACTGGAATGGAAGGTTTGGGGTTTGGGTCACTACTGGCAATGATTCAGTTGGCTTTTGTATTGGTTGTTGGAATTTATTTCTGGACGATGTTAAGGCAGCAGTACTCGACGAGATCTGCTGTGGAGAAGGAGTCCGTGAAACAAAAAGAAAAGCTGCAAAGAATGCGTAAAATATCTTTGACGATCCCGCTGTCGGAAAAGACCAGACCGGAAGTCTTTGCGGAAATCATTGGACAAAAAGAAGGTGTGAAAGCACTTCGGGCTGCTTTATGTGGGCCGAATCCTCAGCATGTTCTACTGTACGGGCCTCCGGGTGTCGGCAAAACAGCCGCGGCCAGGCTTGTCCTTCAAGAAGCTATGAAAAATCCGCTCTCGCCGTTTAAAAGTGAGGCAAAATTTATTGAAATTGACGGTACGACGGCCAGATTCGATGAGAGAGGGATCGCTGATCCGCTGATCGGTTCTGTCCATGATCCAATTTATCAAGGCGCAGGTGCCATGGGGATGGCGGGGATACCACAGCCCAAGATGGGTGCTGTCACGAAAGCCCATGGCGGGATTCTTTTTATTGATGAAATTGGTGAACTTCACGCCATTCAAATCAATAAACTGCTTAAAGTGATGGAGGACCGCAAGGTTATTCTGGAAAGTTCCTATTATAGCTCTGAGGATAGCAATATCCCTGAGCACATCCACGATATTTTCCAAAACGGCTTGCCGGCAGATTTTAGAATGATCGGCGCGACGACCAGAAGACCGGAAGAAATACCAGCGGCAGTACGCTCACGCTGTATGGAAATTTTCTTCAGGGCGCTTCAGCCGGAGGAGATTGCGGTTATCGCCAAAAACGCTGCCGAAAAAATTGATATTGAGATCACAGACGGAGCATTGGAAGTTCTTAAAAAATATGCCACGAACGGCAGAGAAGCTGTCAATATCGTACAGCTGGCAGCCGGAGTCGTTCAAAATGAAGGCCATCGTTGTATTGATGAGGAGAATATCGAATGGGTGGTTATGACCGGACAATACACGCCAAGGCCTGAGAAAAAAATTCCACCTTTCCCCCAGATTGGATTGGTCAATGGCCTGGCAATCTACGGAGCAAACCTTGGCATGCTCCTGGAAATTGAGGTCACAGCCTACCCGGTCAAGAACCGTAAGGGGGAGCTCTATGTAACTGGAATTGTTGAAGAGGAAGAATCAGGTTATGAAGGTAAAAAAACGCGCCGGAAAAGCATGGCGCGCTCCTCGTTGGAAAATGTTTTGACCGTACTTTGCCGGGAGCATAAGATTGAACCGCGTCATTACGATATCCATGTCAATTTCCCCGGGGGAGTTCCAATGGATGGTCCATCTGCAGGCACAGCTATGGCGACAGCAGTGTATTCGGCAATTAAAAAATGCAAGGTGGATAATACCATAGCTATGACCGGGGAGTTATCGATCAGGGGAAGAGTAAAACCGGTTGGCGGGATCAGTGCAAAAATTGAGGCAGCCGTCCAGTCAGGGTGTAAAAAGGTATTTATTCCGCAGGAAAACTGGCAGGCCAGGTTTACTCACTGGGAAAAGGATATCCAGATCATTCCGGTGGAGACGCTCGATGAGATATTGAATGAAGTACTTCAACCCGCTTTGCCAGCCGCCAACATGGTCGAAGTGGATTTATCGGAAAAAGAGGTGTCGCTTAATAAGGTGCTGAAAAGGATAAAAATCCCATCCGGCAATTTGCATGAACAAGGTAAACCGTGTTAGAATATAGCACTGACAAGTCTTTTGAGGGGAGATAAATTATGCACGAAAGAGAGATACCGATCCTTCCGCTTAGAGGAATCCTTGTCTTTCCCTATATGGTGATTCATCTTGATGTCGGTAGGGAAAGATCCATGGCAGCCATTGAGGAAGCAATGCTTTTGGATCGCCAGATTCTTCTACTTTCACAAAAGGAAATGGAAATAGACAGCCCGACGACCGATGATCTGTATACTGTAGGCACAATTGTTGATATTAAACAGCTTTTGAGACTTCCCGGTGGGACAATGCGCGTTCTTGTCGAGGGGATCTGCCGTGCCCAGGTCATCGAATTTTTGACGGAAGATCCTTTCTTCAAAGCGCAGGTTGAAAAATTCCCCGGTAATGAGCGTATGACTCCCGAACACGAGAATATGACCAGGAGTCTAACACATCAGTTTGAGGAATATGCGCGTCTCAGCAAAAAAGTATCTCCCGAAGCGATCGGATCGGTGCTTGCTGTGAAAGAGCCTGGCCGGATGGCCGATTTAGTGGCTTCCCACCTGAATTTAAAGATAGAGGATAAACAGTCGGTTCTTGGTGCGATTGATGTTAATGAACGCCTGGAAAAGCTTACCGAACTAATTATGCGTGAAATCGAGATCCTTGAATTGGAAAGACGCATCGGGCTCAGAGTCAGAAAACAGATGGAAAAGGCCCAGAAAGAATACTATTTAAGGGAACAGATTAAAGCGATCCAGAAAGAACTGGGCGACAAGGATGAAAAACAGGCTGAAATTGAAGAATATAAAGAGAAGATCGAAAAGGCGAATCTGACGGATGAGGCCAGGGAGAAGGCTTTAAAAGAACTGGATCGCCTCGAAAAAATGGCTGCATCTTCCGCTGAAGGAACCGTTGTCCGGACGTATATTGACTGGATCATTGCTCTTCCCTGGAATAAAGAGAGCCGGGACAAAGCTGACATGCGCAAGGCTGAAAAAATATTGGAAGAAGATCACTATGGATTGGAAAAAGTCAAGGAGAGGATCCTGGAGTTTCTTTCCATCCGTAAATTGACGCCGAATATGCATAGCCCGATCCTTTGCTTCATTGGACCGCCAGGAGTAGG
This sequence comes from Dehalobacter sp. 12DCB1, assembly GCF_004343605.1. Taxonomy (GTDB): domain Bacteria; phylum Bacillota; class Desulfitobacteriia; order Desulfitobacteriales; family Syntrophobotulaceae; genus Dehalobacter. The sequence goes on along the minus strand of NZ_POSF01000011.1, from coordinate 360,772 downwards.
CAAGACCTCACTTGCCAAGTCTATCGCGAGGTCCCTGGACCGTAAGTTCGTCAGGATGTCACTGGGTGGCGTTCGCGATGAAGCGGAGATCAGGGGTCACCGCCGGACGTATATTGGGGCATTGCCGGGCAGGGTGATTCAGGGAATTCGCAAGGCGGAAACAAAAAATCCGGTTTTTCTTTTCGATGAAATAGACAAGATGTCTTCAGACTTTCGCGGGGATCCTGCTTCAGCCATGCTCGAAGTGCTTGATCCGGAGCAGAATCATTCCTATGCGGACCATTATCTGGAGATTCCTTTTGATCTTTCCAAAGTGTTGTTCATCATGACAGCCAACTATATAGAGAATATTCCGCGCCCGCTTTTGGACAGGATGGAAGTTATTCATTTAAGCGGTTATACCGAAGATGAAAAAGTCAATATTGCGGTCCGGCACCTCGTACCGAAGCAGATGAAAGCGCACGGCCTAAAAGAAAACATTGTCCGGCTAGATAGCGCGTGCGTTCTGAAGGTTGTCCGCGGTTATACTCGGGAATCCGGCGTCAGGAATCTGGAACGCGAAATTGCCAATGTATTACGCAAAGTTGCGGTCCGGGTCGTGAAAAAGGAATGGGAACCGAGGACACTGACTTCGGAAGATATTGAAACCCTGCTTGGAGCCCCCCGCTATTTTTACCGAACTGTGGGCTTTGAACCGGAAATCGGCGCCGCCGTCGGCCTAGCTTATACAGAAGTCGGCGGAGATGTACTGACCATTGAAGCTACGCCTCTAGCCGGCAAAGGCAGATTGACGCTGACTGGAAAACTTGGCGATGTGATGAAAGAATCAGCGCAGGCCGGACTGACGTTTGTCCGTTCCCAGGCTGAGGCTTTAGGGATAAGTAAGGATTTTTACGATCAGCTTGATTTGCACATCCATGTGCCGGAGGGAGCTGTACCAAAGGATGGACCGTCTGCTGGCATCACAATGGCGACGGCGATGGCTTCCGCGCTTTCTTCCAGAGCGGTCCGCCAGGATGTGGCGATGACCGGAGAGATCACCTTGCGCGGCAATGTGCTGCCAATCGGTGGTGTGAAGGAAAAAGTGCTGGCTGCACACAGGGCAGGGATCAAAACGATCATTCTTCCCGAAAAGAACCTGAAGGACTTGGAAGATATTCCGGAAGAAATCAGGAAGGAACTGGATTTTTATTTTGTAAAACGAATGGAGGAAGTTCTGGATATAGCCCTCCTTCCGTTTCCCAAATCACAGGAATTTCTGCCGCAGCTACCGGTCTACAATACGGACTTTTCGCAGCCTGAAAGCAGGCCGTTGTAAGCAACTCAAATAATCTGCTGCTAAACAGAGTTCAGTCCTATATACAATCAGACGGGAGACAGAGGGGCGTTTTAGGATCCTTTTTCAGAGGAGATAAAGAAAAACGTCCCTCTGTATTTACCTTTGTTTTCTAACCAGTCTAACCGGTCTCCCTGTGCATTTGTCTCCCTTGGATTAATCCCCATTTTGGAGTACAATATTAGCTGTTGATATTTAAGGATATAGTGGGGATATTGTACTGACGATGTCCCGTTGAGGTGATAGTGTGATTTTTCGTAAAGCAGAATTTGTGATTTCGGCAGTGAAGCCGCAGCAGTATCCTGAGGGATCTAGGCCGGAGCTGGCTGTTTCAGGCCGTTCCAATGTAGGGAAATCTTCTTTAATCAATAAGCTTGTCAACCGCAAGGCGCTGGCCAAGGTCGGCAAAACGCCCGGCAAAACGCAGACGATTAATTTTTTTAATATTAATGATGAATGGTATCTCGTTGATTTGCCGGGCTATGGCTATGCAAAAGTGGCTCAGGAGACCCGAATGCAGTGGGGGAAGATGATGCAGACGTACTTTCGTCTACGTGAAAATTTGAAAGGCGTCATTCAGCTGGTTGATATCCGTCATCAGCCGACCGAGGAAGATAGGATGATGATGGAAATGCTTAAGGTCAACAACATTCCTGTTCTGGTGGTAGCGACAAAAGCGGATAAAATTGCGAGGGGGCAGCGGCCCAAATATCTCAAAATTATTGCAGAATCTTTCAAAATGTCCGACTGGAAGACGATTATTCCATTTTCTTCGGAGGATGGTACCGGCCTTCAGGAATTGAATCAGGCCATGGATGATATTATCTTTTCTACGGAAGACAAACCCGGAGTGTAATCCGGAAGAATAATCGATGAAGAAGAGCAATAAATTTTGAAGAGTAATGCAAAATAAAACATAGAATACTTAAGAATTCCATGGAAAATAATAACATTAATAGCTTTGAAGTAATAGTTTAAGAAAAATAGTTTATTGAGCTAAAACGGGAGAGGAAAAATGATTGATATAATTTTTTTGGTTGTCAGTCTGGGTATTATTCTTCTTGGTGCAGAAGTGTTCACAAACGGAATAGAGTGGCTTGGCAGGAAGCTCAATTTGGGTGAAGGGGCTGTCGGAAGTATTTTTGCCGCAGTAGGGACCGCTTTGCCCGAAACATTGATTCCGATCCTCGCGATTCTGACCTCCAGTGGTGCAAGCGGGCACGACATTGGAATAGGGGCAATTTTAGGAGCGCCGTTTATGCTTGGAACACTTGCTTTTTTTGTCACAGGGATTGCGGTGCTGATATTCCGTAGAACAAACAGACCAATGTATATTCATCCGGAAGTCATCGAGCGGGATCTGAAGTTCTTTCTGATTGTCTATTCACTCGCAATCGTTGCTTCCTTCTTACCGACACATTCTTTGAAAATGCTGATTGTGATTATTCTTGTAGGGGCTTATTGTGCCTATGTTTACCGGACAATCAAATCAAGCCATGGTGAAGCGAATTTAGAAGAGGAACTTCCCGCGTGCTACTTCTCCCGCAGGGGGGAGCCTAGACTGATTGTCATATTTGTTCAGATCATAGCTGCGCTTGCAATTATCATTGCGGGCGCGGAACTGTTCATTAATTCTGTTCAGGCTGTATCCACGGCTGCCGGAATCCCCGTATTCATCCTGGCAATTATCATTACGCCGATTGCAACTGAACTGCCGGAGAAATTCAACAGTGTTCTCTGGGTGCGTCGTGGTAAAGACACATTGGCCATGGGAAATATCACCGGAGCAATGGTCTTCCAGAGCTCGGTCATTCCGGCAATTGGCATTTCGCTGACCTCCTGGGTTCTGGAACCGCTGGCCCTGGTCAGTGCGCTGCTTGCCCTAGCCTCTGCATCCCTTCAGTATTTTGTCATTGTCAAAACAAAAACCCTCTACCCTGCAATCCTGATGATTGGCGGGGTATTCTATGCAATCTTCTTATTCCTTTCCCTAAGAGCGATTTAACTCCGAACGGAAGGTATATAGAAAAAAATAGACAAATGTTCCCAAAATGATGAATAAAGGTTATCCCGGTTCTAATATATTATATTAGGATAATATACGAAACCGGGTGATTTTTTATGGGAACAAGCATTCTAAAAGGCATTACCATAGGTCTGCTCGTCACGGTCCTGACCCTTTTGGCCGTCCTGGTCACAACACTGGCTGGAATTGATGAAACGATCATCGCCTATCTTGTGGATTTTGGTCTATTGCTGAGTTGCCTGACTGCCGGTTTTCGAGCCAGCAGAGACTCAGGCCGGCTGCTTCCCGCAGGACTAGCTGCCGGGGGATATGCTGTGGCTGGCATACTGCTTTTGGCTCTTTATTTTCCAATTGAAAGCCTTGGGGCCGTCAAAATTATTTCCGAAGGAATAGGTCTTGGACTGCTGGCAGGGGTACTCGGTACAGGTTTTCTTGGTTCCGAACGTGTCTCTTATGGACGGCTGAACAATATACCGCATCCAAACAGTCTGATGCGATCCAAATGGCCGTTAGAGGAAGACAGGAAATTCACAGCTGATATTCGGAGCAATCCCAGTTGGTACGGTGAAAACCCAGATGCGGAAAGGACCCGGATCTACGAACTGTGCAGCAAAAAACCGGAACTCACGGATGAAGAGGAAGCTTTCAACTGGTGGGAAGTCGAAACAAAGAAGCAGCTTCGGCGGCGGTAATTGGTGCGCTGTAGTCAATCAACAGGACAGGATACCTTTTCCACTTGCATTGTTTCAGGGCAAACAAGCAAGAGGGAAAAGGTTTTTTCTTTATTGAAAGAAGCTTTGGTATAGGCAATTCATATATAGGAAAAGCTAAGTCAGATGATGAGCGCCGCGGTGGACAGAGGAAAGATGAAAGCATTAGCTGAAAACAGGGGTGCCGATAATGACGAAAAGAGAAAAAACCATCCTATTTTTCCTATTGACTTTTATTCTTCTGCTCAGGCTCTATCACATTAATGTTGGTCCTGTTGAAATTGAGGAGAGCTGGCGGCAAGCCGACACAGCATCCATCGCAAGGAATTTCGCAGGTTATGACTTTCACCCGTTTCATCCTAATTTGAACTACGACGGACCATTTCCAAATATTCCGGCGTTGGAAATTCAAGTTACGACCTATTTGATCGCGATCCTGTACAAAGTATTCGGCTATCATTATTTTCTGGCACGGGCTGTCCCCATTGCTTTTTTCTTGATCTCAGCCCTGTATCTGTATCTGCTGGCACGCCTGTATCTCGGGCGGAACGGAGCAGCTTATAGTCTTCTGATTTATGGGATCCTGCCGATTAATCTGTATTATTCCCGGGCGATTATGCCTGAGTCCGCAGCCCTGATGTTCTGGATCGGAGGATTTTACTATTTTAATCGGTGGATTATCAATCAAAACGATCACGATTATAGCGATCTGCAAAGCAAATACGGTTTGCTTATTTTAAGCTCGTTTTTTTTAGCTTTTGCAATCATGACCAAACCACCTGTGATTTTAATTGGAATCCCTATGATGTATCTCTGTTTTAAGTATTATGGTCGCAAATGGTTGAAAATGCGTATTTTTTGGATATACGGCTTCATTACGACAGCGATCCCAGCCTGCTACTACTATTTCAGTACTGCCGCTGCGGAATATAAATTTACACTGGGCATTACCCGTAATATTATCTTTAAGCAGGTGATTACCGCCTTTTACAGTCCGGAGGCACTTGACTTTTTTGTGGTAAATTTGCCTAAGGCCCTTGGAATAAGCGGGCTGCTTCTTTGCCTCGCAGGAATATTTTTTTTGCGGGAAAAGCAAAAAGTCTTTTTGCTCTGGTTTATCACGATGATTTTTGAGGCAATCCTGATTGTAAGTGAGATCCGGGCGTTTTATTACCTAATATTTTTGATGGTGCCGTGCTGTTTGTTGGCCGGTAATCTTTTGGCCAGGGCGGTTTCGGGTTCAGTTGGGAAAATTGCAGGAGTAGTATTGGTACTGCTCTTAATGAAGGAAAGTTATGATCTGGTCAAACCGATGTTCACCATCAACACGGTGATGGCGAAACAAGTAAACGTAGTAAAGCAGCTGACGGATCAGAACGATCTCCTAGTCGTCGGTTCTCTGGATCCGTGTCTGCTGGACTTAACGGACAGAAGAGGCTGGCGGTACAATCTTAGGCTGTATGCTGCAACACCCAAAGATCCTATTCAGGAACTGGATGATTATATTGCAAGGGGAGCCAAATATTTTGTGCCAATTCAGGGGAAAATATATGGGGATCAGGATGAGAAGTTAATGAGCTATATTGAAGGAAAATATCAGAAGCTCGAGGTCGTACAGGGCTACCCGATTTATGTACTAAAGTGAGCGGTGACTGCTTATCCGCAAACTTACGTTTATCTTTTGGCAATACTGCCTGGAGGAGGCGAGTGATATGAAGGTTCTGATTGGCTTGCCCGCCTACAATGAAGCAACCGGGATTATTCATTTATTCAACAGCATTGCATCCTACCGAGAGGTCAGCCGGTATAATATTCAGGTCCTGCTGGTGGATGACGGCAGCATCGATGATACTGCAGAAATTGTAAGCACTTACGCTCGAGATCATGGTTATGTAACACTGGTCAGGCACCACGGAAACAAGGGCCTCGGAGAAGCCGTCAAAACGATTTTACGTCATGCGCTGGAAACCCTGAAGGATGACGATGTCCTGGTTACCATGGATGCCGACAATACCCACAGTCCCCTGCTGATCGAGAGCATGATTGAAACGCTGAACAGTCGGGATCTTGACTTGGTTGTCGCCTCCAGATTTACTTCGGGAGGATATGAAATTGGGCTGAAAACCTTACGAAAGTTTTTCAGCCGGGGCGCCAGGTGTTTCTTTAAATTGTTTTTTCGCATCAAAAACCTCAATGATTATTCATCTGGCTACAGGGCTTACCGGGTGAGAGTAATCAGAAAGGCACAGGACCGCTGGAAAGAGCTGATTACGACCAACGGTTTTGACTGTATGGCCGAGATCGTTGCTAAATTCAGCAGGATGGAGGTTAAAGCCGGGGAGGTACCGCTTATTCTTCATTATCAACAGAAAGAAGGGGCCAGCAAAATGCAGGTGTCAAAGACAGTCAGAGGTTACTTTGCATTGCTGGCTAAGGTGAGATAAACGGATGATCTATTTGCTGGCCTTGATTTCCATTGCTCTGGGATCGACCGGGCAGTTCGTTCTTAAGCTGGCGGCAGGGGAACTTCGGCCGGACAGTGGGATATGGAACCTTGTTTATTCGATGATCAGTCCGAAGATGGTCTTTGCCGTGAGCTGTTTTGTTTTCAGCATGCTGATGTGGATATTTGTCCTGAGAAAGCTGGAGCTCAGTATTGCTTATCCAATGGTCAGTCTGGGCTATATCCTGGTAATGCTGCTTTCCTTTTTCTTTCTTCAGGAACAGGTTTCAGCTGCAAAGGTTGGTGGGACTTTATTGATTGTAGCCGGGGTCATCGTGCTAAACATGAAGTAATGTCCCGCTTAAAGAATTTCTGATAAAAAGATTACCTGAGTCCGTTGAACGGACTCAGGTAATCTTTTTATTGTCTGATGTGTTAAATCTATTCGTTTTCTAAATTTTTTAATATTTTAAAAGGAATATCATGTCGGGGCTTGAATCTTAGGCTTCATTGTTCTTTTCGGACGAGCTTTTACGGCCATTTCCTTGTAGTTGGGCGATTGGTTCGTTGTTTCTCTGGCAGCAGTGTCTTTCTTATTTGTGTCCTTAATTGCTTCGCTGTTTATTTCCTGGATGATGACCAAAATCATCGGACGTCTGCCGGTCTTCTGATAGAGGTGTCTTCCGACAATATCTTTGACCTTGTTTTTGATCGGGGCCCATTGATTGATACCCTTCTGCTGGCATTCCTGCATAGCCTCCCGGATCAGGTACCTGACTTCGCTGATGATTTCCTCCGACTCCCGTACATAAATAAACCCGCGGGTGACGACATCAGGTCCTGCGACCAATGCACCGGTCGGACGGCTGACAGTCAGGACAGTAATCAATATCCCATCCTGCGATAACTGTTTACGGTCACGCAGTACAATATTGCCGACATCACCAATTCCGAAGCCATCGATCAGAACTCTGCCTGCCGGAATACTTTCGGCCATTTTAGCGCCCTCGTCCGTGAATTCCAAAACACTGCCGTTTTCGGCAATAAAGATATTTTCTTTGGGGATGCCGACCTGCTGTGCGAGTTCAGCGTGCTTGACAAGCATGCGGTACTCACCATGGACAGGGAGGAAATATTTCGGTTTCACCATACTGAACATCAATTTAAGTTCTTCTTCACTGGCATGCCCCGAAACGTGCATTCCTGAAATCGGTTCATAGATGACATGCGCTCCGAGTTTGAGCAGCTGGTCGATATTGCGTGAAATGGCTTTCTCGTTGCCGGGAATCGCGCTGGCCGAAATAATGACCGTGTCGTTCTCACTGATTGAGATCTGGCGGTGGTCACCGCTGGCTATTCTGCTTAAAGCCGACATCGGTTCCCCTTGGCTGCCTGTGGTTAGGATGCAGAGCTGGTTGCCGGGATAATCCATTGCCTTGTCTACTTCAATTAGGGTGCCTTCCGGTATATCAAGATAACCCAAATCCATCGCGATATTAATGACATTGACCATGCTTCGTCCGATTGCGGCAACTTTGCGTTGGCATTTGACCGCAGCGGAAATCGCCTGCTGCAGCCTGTTGATATTTGAAGCAAAACTAGCAAAGATAATCCGTCCTTCGGCGTGGAAAAAGGCTTCATCAATATTTTGGCCGACAGACCGCTCGGACATGGTAAAGCCGGGACGGTCGACATTCGTGCTGTCGGACATCAGGCATAGAACGCCGTGTTCCCCTAGCTCGGTAAATTTGTGTATATCCAGGACATCACCACTGACAGGCGTATGGTCGAGCTTAAAATCTCCGGTATGGACAATGGTACCGATCGGTGTATGGATTGCCAGGCCGACAGAGCCTGGAATACTGTGGCTGATGTTGATGAATTCGACCCGGAAAGCGCCGAGCCGGACCGTGTCATTCGGATGAATGACATTGAGTGTCACTTTTGTAATATTTGCTTCCTTCAGTTTGGACTGAATCAGGCCAATTGTAAGGCGTGTCCCATAAACAGGGACATTGAGATCCTTCAATAAATAAGGGAGAGCCCCAATGTGATCTTCATGGCCATGAGTGATGAGTATCCCAGCAACCATTGCCTGGTTTTCAATCAAATACGTATAGTCCGGAATCACGATGTCAATACCTAAGAGGTCTTCATTCGGAAATGTTAGACCAGCATCAACCAGGATAATTTTATTATTATACCGGATGACGGTCATGTTCTTGCCGATTTCCCCGAGACCTCCGAGAGGAATAATTTGCAGTTTATTCTCTTTTGTCAAAAACTTTTACCTCCATATTTTGTGTTGCGTCAAACAAGCAGAAAACAAGCCAAAATACGGTTAAACCCAAACGCCCCGGTGTTTAAGCATATTTCAGTAATTTTTTATTAGCCGTTCTGAGGCACATTAACTATTATTATATCACGTATTTATGTTTTTAAACAAATATTACCTGGGAAACCTTTCTAATACAATTTGAATGCAAATTGGGCCCTTTCGCTTAAAACCTTTTGACTTTTTTATGCTGCCTCAGTATAATAAAGAAAACTTTGCTGGCGCAAAGCCTTTTGTTGTTGGCGGCAGTATCGAATTTAGAGTGGGATTGGCAGAGGGGCTGAAAGATTTCCCGATTCATTGCCGGCTGGAACCGTACAACCGTATACTATTCCGGTATGAAGTATGTTATGTGAGTCTTTCGTCCTTTGGGCCGGAAGATTTTTTTGGTTCGAAAGGAGCCTTTTTATGAGTGAGGATCAACAGATGGCCAAAACATATGATCCTGGCCAGGTAGAGGAAAAATGGTATGAATATTGGGAACAAAACGGATTTTTTACGCCCAAAGTTGAACCGGAGCAGAAACCTTTCAGCATTGTGATGCCGCCGCCGAATGTAACCGGGTCTTTGCATCTCGGACACGCGATGGATAACACGCTGCAGGATATTCTGGCCCGTTATAAAAGAATGCAGGGATATAATACGTTATGGCTTCCCGGTACAGACCACGCGGGCATTGCCACCCAGGCCAAAGTCGAAGAACAGCTGGCCAAAGAAGGAACGAACAGACACGAACTTGGAAGAGAAAAATTTCTGGAAAGAGTCTGGGCCTGGAAAGAACAGTATGGCGGTACAATCACCCGTCAGCTGCGCAAGCTGGGTGCTTCCTGTGATTGGTCACGGGAACGGTTTACTATGGACGAAGGATGTTCCAAGGCTGTAAGAGAAGTCTTTGTCAACCTGTACAACAAAGGCCTGATTTATAGAGGAAATTATATTGTCAATTGGTGTTCCAAGTGCCATACGACCATTTCAGATATTGAAGTCGAACATAATGAACGGGAAGGGAACTTGTGGCATATCCGTTATCCGGCAGCGGATGGCGGAGAAGGCGTTATTGTGGCAACGACACGTCCCGAAACGATGCTTGGAGACGTAGCAGTCGCCGTACACCCTGAGGATGAACGGTACCGGCATCTTGCAGGAAAGAATGTGATCCTTCCTTTAGTGAAAAGAGAGATTCCGGTGATTACCGACGAATATGTCGAGAAGGAATTTGGCACCGGCGCAGTCAAAATTACGCCTGCGCATGACCCAAATGACTTTGAGATGGGCCTCCGTCATCATCTGGAGCAGATTAATATCATGAACAGTGATGCCACCATCAATGAAAACGGCGGCAAGTACCAGGGGCTAGATCGTTACGAAGCACGTCGTCGGATCGTTAAAGATCTGGAGGAACTCGGTCTTTTAGTTAAGATAGAACCGCATACCCATGCAGTGGGCGAGTGTTACCGCTGTTCCACAGTAGTTGAGCCCCGAGTCAGCAGGCAGTGGTTTGTAAAAATGAATCCTTTGGCTGAACCGGCAATTAAAGTCGTGCAAGATGGCGATCTGCAGTTTGTGCCTGACCGTTTTGCAAGGATCTATACAGGCTGGCTGGAAAATATCCGGGATTGGTGCATCTCCCGGCAGCTCTGGTGGGGTCATCGTATTCCGGTTTGGTATTGTCAGGATTGCGGAGCTGAAGTTTGCGTGAAAGAGGATCCGGCGGCATGTCCGAAATGCGGAAGCCATCACCTGCAGCAGGATCCCGATGTTCTGGATACGTGGTTTTCTTCAGCGCTCTGGCCGTTTTCGACCATGGGATGGCCCGAAAATACCGCTGAACTGGAACAGTTTTATCCGACGAGTGTTCTGGTTACCGGCAGGGATATTATTTTCTTCTGGGTAGCCCGGATGATTTTTATGGGACTGGAATTCCGGGAAGATGTTCCGTTCCACAAGGTAATGATTCACGGGTTGGTTCTCGACCCGCAGGGGCGCAAGATGAGTAAATCACTTGGCAACGGTGTCGATCCGATTGAAGTCATTAATCAATATGGCGCGGACACCCTGAGGTTTATGCTGATTACCGGCAACACGCCGGGTAATGATCTGAGATTCCATTTTGAAAAACTAGAGTCTACCAGAAACTTTTTGAATAAAATCTGGAATGCCTCCCGTTTTGTGCTGATGAATCTTGAGGACTACCAACCGGAAGCTAAGGAATCGCCTGCCGGATCGGATGCTGCTGAGCTTACCCTGGCAGACAAATGGATCCTGTCGCGCTATGAAGATACGGTTCAGAATGTCACAGCTGCTTTAGAGCGATTTGACCTTGGGGAAGCCGGCAGAATGCTCTATGAATTTATCTGGAATGAATATTGTGACTGGTACATCGAGCTGACCAAAAAACGGCTCTATATGAAAGAAAACCAGTCTGAACGCCAGATTGCCCAGCGCATTCTCTTTGAAGTACTGGAAGGGACCATGAGACTGCTTCACCCGTTTATGCCGTTCTTAACTGAGGAGATCTGGCAGCATCTGCCTGTTAAAGGTAAAACGATTGTGCTCAGCTCCTGGCCCAAAGTTGAAGGGTATCGCAACGAGCAGGTTGAAAAAGATATGAATATCCTGATGGATATTATTCGGGCAGTGCGCAATATCCGGGCAGAAATGGGTGTCGCTCCGGGCCGCAGGGCAGATATCCTGCTCGTAGCTCCCGAAAAAGATATGCTCGCAGTTCTGCAAAGCGGCTTTGCGGATATTCGTCAGCTTGCAGTTGCAGAAGCTATCACAATTCTGCAGCAGATGGAGAATAAACCGCCACAGTCCGCAAGTGCGGTCCTTACTGGTGTTACCGTTTATATCCCACTGAAGGGGCTGCTTGACTTGGACAAAGAAGTGTCCAAGGTTCGCAAGGAAATCGAAAATACGATCAAGGAACAGAAAAGGTTGGAAGACAAGCTCGGCAACCTGGGGTTTACCTCGAAAGCGCCGGAAGAGGTCGTCCAAAAGGAAAGAGAGAAGCTGGATGATATCATGGCCAGAATGCGTTCTTTGAAACTCAGACTATCTGATTTAAGCGAAGAGCTTGAATAAATCTTGCAAAGGATTGAGGATAATGACGGGATACGAAGAGACGCAGGAATATATCAAGAACCTGACGAAATTTGGCATAAACCTCGGATTGGAGCGCATTAAGGCTTTGCTGGAGCGTCTGGACCACCCGGAAAGAAAAATCAAAGTCATTCATATTGGTGGCACTAACGGAAAAGGTTCGACGACCGTGATGCTCCAGTCGATTCTGAAACAGGCCGGTTATAAAGCAGGAATGTTTACGTCCCCTCACCTTCATGATTTTCGGGAAAGAATCACGATCAACGGGGAGATGATTTCACGGGAAGATGTAGTTTCAGGCATTAATAGGCTGAAACCTCATCTTGAGGAAATGGAGCGTCTTGGGATTGAACATCCGACCGAATTTGAAGTCTGTACGGCGCTGGCTCTGTGTTATTTTGCCGAGAAACAACCCGATCTCGTCCTTCTTGAGGTTGGTCTCGGCGGTGAAATTGATTCTACCAATGTGGTTACGCCTTTAATATCCGTGCTGACCAGTATTGGGATGGACCATATGGATTATCTTGGAGATACGCTTGAAGCGATCGCCGGGGTAAAGGCCGGCATTATTAAGGAGAACGTTCCGGTGATCACATCTTCGGACAGGCCGGAAGTTTTGAAGGTCATTGAGGACCGGGCTGCCCAAAAAGGATCCAGGCTGATTGAGGTAGGCCGCGATGTACACTGGCAGCATGCTGCCGATGGCTTGTGGCGTTTTTCCTATGAAGGTTTGTACTGGTCTTATTCAGACCTGGAACTTGCACTTCTTGGGGAACATCAGTTTACCAATGCAGCGGCTACGTTGGCAATCTGCGAAGTGTTAGTCGAAACGTATTCTCTGAATATCCCTGAAAACGCTGTCAGGGAAGGTCTCAAGGCAGTCCGCTGGCCAGGTAGACTGGAAATCTTGTTGCAGAATCCTAAAGTTCTCCTGGACGGGGCACATAATGCCGATGGGATGCTATCTCTGGCTAAAGCCCTTCAACAATACGCCGACGGACCATTGAGAAGGAACCGGTTGTTGCTTTGTCTCGGTATGCTTAGGGACAAAGAAATAGAAAAAGCCGTTGAGATTATCGCACCGCTGGCCGATGAAATCATCGTAACAAAGCCGGATTCCCCAAGGGCTGGGGACTGGGAGTATGTAGCAAGAATCGCACAGAAGTATCTGGCACAGGAAAACGTATTGACGGTCGAAGATCCTGCCGAAGCAGTAAGAAAAGGGCTTGAAAAAATGAAGCCGGATGATCTGCTTTGTGTCACCGGCTCCCTGTATATGATTTCCGGGGTAAGAAAATTTTTGTTGGATCATTATATTTATTGCCGCTCCTTCATATGATCTGAATAAAAAGATTTGAAGGAGTTGCCTGATGGAAAAAAAATTTAGATCAGGTGTTTTGATTTCAATTATAATGGTAATACTAGGATTATCTGCTGTCGGCTGCTTTGTATGGCATACAGGAAAGATGTTTGTCGGGCTTGTTTCCTCAGAGACTACCGCAACCTCAGAAAATCCGTCAAAAACAAGCAGCGAGATTCTCAATTTGCCGGAAATCAAACTTTGGACCTGTCAGATCGGTGTTTATAAGGATAAAAAAAATGCCGAAGCATTGCTGCAGAATTTGCATAACAAGGGTTGCCAGGCCGTAATAATCAGCAAGGAGCCTTATCAGGTTGCGGTGGGCGCCTTTGGCTCTGATGAAGAGGCACTTTCTTATTACCAGGGCTTATTAGAAAACGGCATTGATTCATGGGTCAGGGAAGTGACGTATCCTGCTTTACACTATAAGGTCAGTGGCAGCGAAACGGAAACAGTATTGAAAATCCTCGAACTAGCGAATTCATTATGTGCAAATCTAGGACAAGACTATGACCGAACTGATGCAGCAGATAGAATCCGGAATGTTATAAACAGTGATTATCCGGAAGATTTCAGGCATTTGCAGGATGATTTGAGTACCCTTAATGCTTCCCTGGATAGTCAGGGAAATTCTCAATATAAATATAATCAGCAGCTTCTTCAAGTCTTTGCTGAGTATAAATGGGTTACTTACAAGTATTTTGAACAGAATCCCTGATTATTTTAAGTAAGGGTCAAAAACATTATTAGTACAGTAATATCTTGTGTTTCCTTCCGTTTAATTGCATTTTCTTTGGCTAGTGATATAATTAACTTATCTTTGAAGTCAGACGAAATGGGGGATTTGGATTTGAAAACATTGAAAATTCCTGAAGCAACCATTATAAGGCTTTCCGTATATTCTCGTTACTTAACAGAGATAGACCGCAAAGGAATCATAACGATTTCTTCAGGTGATATTGCTGAAGGAGTAGGTGTAAGTCCTGCTCAGGTTCGTAAAGACCTTGCTTATTTTGGCGAGTTTGGAATCCGCGGAGTAGGTTACAATGTCAAAGACCTGCATAAAAACATTCTTCGGATCATGGGGCTCAGCAATGAGTGGAGCGTCTGCCTCGTAGGACTGGGCAACCTCGGACTGGCCCTGAGTACGTATAAGGGTTTTAAAGAACGCGGATTTTCGATCATCAATATTTTTGACAACGATCCGCAAAAAATTGGGATGAGGATTAACGATATCGAAGTATTGCCGATTGATAAGATGGAAGAAGTCGTCGCCCAAAATCAGATCCAAATTGGGGCAATCACTGTCCCGGCATCCGCGGCCCAGGAAATTGTTGATAAACTTGTTAAAGGCGGAGTCCAGGCCATTTTGAATTTTGCGCCTGTGGTTTTAAATGTTCCTCCCACTGTGGAACTCAGAAATGTTGATTTGTCTGTAAACCTTGAAGTTCTGACATTCAATCTGGGCGGAAAAATGGCTTAAGAACATTGTTTTTCTAAAAATATGACAGCATGGAATCTCATATGGAAATTAAGGAAGGTATTCCCGATATGCTAACACTGGATACCTTCTTTTTTGTTTTTCTGTTGTACGAAGAAAGATTCTACATTTGGAATTTATAAAGATTCAATCCCCAGTCTCTATATGATGGCTAGACTAACCCGAGAATAGCTACTTAACAAAATATCAAGCCAAAGGCTTTATTAATTTCACATTTACAGGTAAAATGAATTATTAAACACTTTTAAGCAATTCTTAGATGTACAGAGTATTTTTGGGAGGGAAGAGAATGGCGGACAAGCATATTTCAATTTATGACACGACGCTGAGGGACGGAGCTCAGGGAGAAGGCATCCACTTCTCGGCCAAAGATAAGTTTTTCTATATGCAAAAGATGATTGAAGCCGGTATCGACTATGTGGAAGCCGGCTGGCCAGGTGCGAATCCTAAAGATAATGAGTTTTACCGTGCGATGTCATCCTGGACGGATTTTGCCGAGAATGAAGACTGGCGTTCTCGGACGAGAGTCGTTGCATTCGGCAGCACCTGCAGGGTCGGCGAATCTCCGGAAAAAAGTGATTTATTGAACGGACTGATTGCTTCCGGAGCAGATACTCTGACGATTTTTGGAAAGACCTGGAAGCTCCATGTTGAGACGGTCTTAAGAACAAGTCTGCAAGAAAACTTAAGAATTATCAGAGAATCTGTCGAATATCTTGTGAAAGCCGGCAAAGAAGTTTTTTTTGATGCGGAACACTATTTTGACGGTTGGCAGGATGACCCTGCTTTTGCGTTAAGCTGTCTGGAAGCCGCTATGCTTGGCGGAGCGAAAGGGCTTGTCCTCTGCGACACGAATGGCGGCACCTATACCAGGGAAATCACGAACGGGGTGCAGGTTGTCAGGAAGGAGCTTTCCCCTGTCGTACTTGGTATTCATACTCACAATGATGGAGGACTGGCTGTTATAAATACGCTGGCGGCTGTTGAGGCAGGAGTGAATCAGATCCAGGGAACCTGGAATGGTTTCGGGGAACGCTGCGGCAATGCAAACTTAAGCACGCTGATACCCTGGCTGCAGCTGAAATTAGGCTATCATCTTCTTGAACCTGAGGTTCTGCACAATATTTCTTATTTAAGCAGGTATGTGGCGGAACTAGCCAATTATCCGTTTGATGAGAAACAACCGTTTGTGGGCAGAAGCGCATTTGCCCATAAAGCGGGTATGCATGTCGATGCGGTTATGAAGAACAACAAAACCTTTGAGCACATTGACCCTGCTTCAGTCGGGAATGAACGTCGGGTCCTGATCTCAGATCAATCCGGAAAAGCAAACTTGTGTTTGAAAATGCGCCGGTTCAGACCTGAGATTGAAAAAGATGATCCGCTCGTGGAACTGGCGATGGAAAGAATCAAGAATGCCGAAAACGAAGGATTTCAGTATGAGACAGCAGAGGGCAGCCTGGATCTGCTATTAATGGAGATCATGGGCAAATATGAACAGCCGTTTACGCTTGAAGATTATCATGTTTGGAGTGATCCGCTGCGCGGTGAGCTTGACTCAGTAGCAGTCGTGAAAGTGCAGGTGGAAGACAAACAGGTTCATATTGCAGCCGAAGGAGACGGGCCGGTTCATGCGCTTGACCAAGCTCTCAGAAGCACTTTGGGTGCCTTCTTCCCGGCTATTGAAGAGAGTGAGCTGACAGACTATAAAGTTAGGGTTCTTGACGGCTCCAGGGGCACAGGTTCAGTTGTCCGGGTTGTAGTTGAAACGAAGCATGGTGTCAATACCTGGGGAACGATCGGGGTATCCAGTAATATTATTAAGGCCAGTGCCAAAGCGCTGCTTGATGCACTTTATCTGGTTATCTTAAGCTCTCGGGGTAAGGCATAGACTTTTGCATTTTGTCGTAAGAGTGTTAATACACGCTGGACTTGTCAAAAAAAGGGAATAATGCTAGACTAATAGGAGAATTAACAGCCGGGGAACGATGACCCTGGCTTGTTAAATATTTACTTCATTCATGCTCCGTTCACAGCGGAACGGTGATCCATAGACTGATCATAAGTTCGGGCAGGAGGGCTTCGTAAGTATTAATTGTTTATAGCGATGTAGATGATTGTGAAGGAATAGAAAGATGCTTGGGATGTGACAGATGATGTTGGTTTTGGCTTCGGCTTCACCGCGGAGGCGTGAGCTTCTGGAGGAATGGGGATATGACTTCAGACTTGTCAGTGCTCCGGTCTGCGAAACTCTTCCGCCTGGTGTTTTGCCTGACATAGGCGTACAGGATCTTGCCAGACGCAAGGCGCTTTCCGGATTTGAAGCGTGGCTTGATTTACGCGGTTCTGCGGATGATCTGGTTTTGGGTGCCGATACCATTGTAGTGTTAGACAACAAGATATTCGGAAAGCCTGCTAATGAGGAGGAAGCAGAACAAATGCTTCTTGACTTAAGCGGAAAAACCCACCGGGTGATGACCGCGATTGCACTAGCCGCAATGGACAAAGTTCGTCAGCAGATCAGCGTGGAGACTGCTGTTGAGATTACAACTGTGTCTTTTCGGGAACTGAAGGTCCAGGAAATTAAGGACTATATTGCGACAGGCGAACCGATGGATAAAGCAGCCGCTTATGGGATTCAGGGTAAAGCTGCCGGGTTTGTGACAGCAGTCAGTGGTTCCTGGACGAATGTGGTCGGACTACCAATGGAGCTTCTGGTACGAAAGCTTAAGGATAGGGAGATTTCCCCTAAAAAATGAAAGATACCTTGAAGCATGAGGAAAAAGAGATGAATTACCGCCGGCTAAAGGACTTGCCTAAAGATTTAAAACCAAGGGAACGTCTTCATCAGCATGGTCCGGAAAACCTATCCACCAAAGAAATCCTGGCGATACTGCTGAGAACCGGTTCGAGAGGAGAAAATGTCCTAGAACTATCTGAACGGATCTTGACAGAAACGGGCGGACTGACTGGTCTGGCTAGATTATCCGTTGATGAATTAAAACAGGTCCACGGCATCGGACCGGCCAAAGCTGCTCAAGTTAAGGCAGCCTTGGAAATCGGCAAACGGAGTGTCTGCACTGATCCGCTGTCACGCCCGGTGATCAACGCGCCATCAGACGCGGCTGATCTAGTCATGGAGGAGATGCGGAAGCTCGATCGGGAACACTTCAGGATCATGCACTTAAGCACCCGAAACAACGTTCTGGGCATAAGTCCTGTATCGGTCGGATCTCTCAATTCATCCATTGTGCATCCTAGGGAGTGTTTCAAGGATGCCATCCGGCGTAACGCAAATACAATTATCTTGCTGCATAATCATCCTAGTGGTGATCCTTCCCCCAGCAGGGAAGACCTTGATATTACCAGGAGGCTTGCCGAAGGCGGAAAAATATTAGGGATTGAGGTATTGGATCATATCATCATTGGGGATAAAAAGTATGTTAGCCTGAAAGAACAGGGAGTCATCTAGTCCGACGATTAATCCGACGGTACCACTGTTGAAAAAAGACCTTAAATGTAAAAAAATAATAAATAATAGGAAATATTCATTAATTTGAATGCAAAAAAATGATATAATAAAACGATGTCATAGCAATACGAAATATGGTATGAAAAATTCCACTTTGTGGGAGACTGAAAAAAGATTGCCAGGCATCACTTGAAATTTGAAATGATTTATCTTGAAGGGAGATTTACAAAACATGGTTTTTTCCAAGGACCTCGGAATCGATCTGGGAACCGCCAATACCCTTGTACATATGAAAGGCAAAGGAATCATAGTACGGGAGCCTTCAGTGGTTGCTATGGATATAGAAAAGAACGAGCCTCTGGCGGTTGGAGACAGAGCCAAGGAGATGATCGGAAGAACTCCGGGAAATATTGTTGCCATCAGACCGTTGAAAGACGGTGTAATCTCAGATTTCAATGTTACTCAGAAAATGCTTAAATATTTTATCAACAGGGCTTTAGGATCAAAATTTTTATTTGCGCGGCCCCGGGTCGTCATTTGTGTACCGTCCGGAGTTACCGCAGTTGAAAAAAGAGCTGTCAAGGAGGCAGCCCTTGCAGCCGGAGCAAAAGATCCGATCATTATGGAAGAGCCGATGGCTGCTGCTATCGGAGCAGGTCTGCCTGTGAGTGATCCTACCGGTAATATGATTGTCGATATCGGCGGAGGCACAACTGAAGTCGCCGTGATCTCAATGGGAGGCATCGTTACTGCCGGTTCGATCCGGGTTGCCGGAGATGAGATGGATGATGCTATTATTGCGTATATCAAGAAAACCTATAACCTCTCCGTCGGTTATCAATCGGCCGAGAACATCAAAATGGAGATCGGAGCGGCCTATATGCCAGAAAAAGGTTTGACATATACCATCAAAGGACGCGATCTCTTGACAGGTCTTCCCAAAAACATTGAAATTACTTCCGAAGAAATTGTTGAAGCCTTAAGTGAACCGGTAACTGCTATCGTTGATGCGGTAAAGAACTGCCTCGAAAAAACGCCTCCGGAACTGGCGGCAGATATCATGGACAGGGGCATTATTATGGCGGGAGGCGGATCACTGTTAAGAAATCTGGACAGGCTGATTGCCGATCAGACAGGGATTCCTGTCCACCTTGCTGAGGACCCGCTTTCCTGTGTTGCGCTGGGTACCGGTAAAGTCCTTGAAAATGAGGAGATTCTAAGAAGGATTGCCGCTTTGCAGAAGAATTAAAAGCGGGGGGAGAAATCGGTGGGAAAAAAAATAAATCCCATGGGTATAGCCGTTCTCGTTTTTGCTGTTCTGCTGACCACTTTGACGACGATCCATCTGACCGGACTCGGCAGTCAGTCTCCGAACCCTGTCGGGAACGCCATGCAAAGAGTACTTTCACCGATAGAAAGTGCGATTTGGAATCTGGGAGATGGGATTAAAGATAATTTTCAGGCGATTTTCAGTTTTCGGACTGTCAAAGCAGAAAATGAGAAACTTCGTAAACAGGTAGAAACGCTCACGGGAGACAATCTTCAGCTCAAACAACAGGTACTGGCTGCCCTGCGCTATCAGGAACTTGATGCTGTTTTTCAAAGTCCTACGCTGGAGAGCTATAAGAAAATTGGTGCCAGCATTATTAACCGTAACCCTTCAGCATGGTATCAGACAGTCACCGTCAATAAAGGCAGTGATCACGGCGTAAAAGTGGATGATTCTGTTGTGGCCAATCTGGGTTTGGTCGGGAAAGTCATTTCTGTCACCCCGAAGACCTCGGATGTTTTACTGCTACTCGACGGAGAGGGACAGGTCGGCGCCTTTGTCAGGGGTAATAAAGGTGAGGCATTTTTTGGGATTGTCAAAGGTACGTATAAGAAAAATACCAGGCTGAATGCCTCAGGAGAACTTGAAATGAATTTCCGGCAGGACGATGAAGTCAATGCAGGAGATTTGGTATATACTTCGGGTCTAGGAGAGGTCTATCCCAAGGATATTCCCATCGGTGTTGTTACCGGGATTAAAATTGATTCGAAAGGCTTGCTGAAAGTAGCCTCGATCGAACCCATTGTTGATTTTGATTCTCTGGAAGAAGTCTATATAGTGAGCATTCCGGAGGGCAGTTGATGAAACGTTTTATCGTAATGTTACTGATTCTAATTGCCTGTCTCATCCTGCCGGGAACAATCTTCCATTATTGGTCATGGGCCGGCATAAAACCTGATTTGGCCATGCTCTGGGTTATTTATATCGCTCTGCATCACCGGCCGGCTCAGGGAATTATACATGGGTTTGTGATCGGCCTGATTGTGGATTTCTATCTCGGAAGGTATATTGGACTCTATGCGATTATTTTAGCTGTCGTTGCACTATTGATCAGTCTGCTTCAGCAGCGTTGGTACAGAGAAAACATTCCGCTTACCATGTTGCTCGTTTTTATTGTAACGGTTCTTGGACAGACCCTGATGGCCCTAATCGCAACCACTGCTGGACTTAACTGGTATCTTGGCGATGCCGTAAAGGTCATTCTGGGAATTTCTTTCTACAACTGCCTCATGGTTCCGCTTACCTATCCCTTAGTCCACAAGTCTTTTACAGAAGGGATTTTGCAGCCCAAAAAGAAGATTGAGCAACAATTATAGTGTTGGTTAAACATGCTTAATAGGAGATGAACACGATGGAAGAAAGGGAGAGACAACCCTATCAGAGACGATTAACCGGGCTCAGCGTGGTTGTCGTCCTTCTTTTTTTAATTTTAGGATTCAATCTTTGGTGGCTGCAGATTGCCAAAGCCTCTTATTACTCGAACCTGGCGGCCGGTAACGTGATGAAAACGGTCACGACGTCCGCGGTCCGTGGGGAGATTGTGGATAAAAATAATATTCTTTTGGCCCAAAGCGTACCGAAGTTTGCGCTGAGCATGGACTGGACCGACCTGCAGAAAGTAAACGCCAACTGGAAAGATGTGGTCGCTGACCTTGCGGTATATATTAAACCGTACTGGCCTTATCCAAACCAATCGGTAGAATTGATTACCGAGGATCTTTTGGTGATGATCCGTAACCAGCAATGGAAGAGCTACAAGAAGGTTGTCATTCTGGAAGATGTACCGAAAGAACTACAAGCGATTATCGCTGAGCACAGCAATGAGCTGCCCGGCGTCAGCATTGAACCGATAGCGGAAAGAGTTTATCCGCAAAATACACTGCTTGGCCAGGTCTTGGGCTATGTCCGGGAAATAAGCGAGAGTGAAATTGAACAATTCAATGAGCAGACAGTGTCCGATGATGACGAATATCACTATACTCAGGGTGATCTGGTGGGGAAAATGGGTGTGGAAAAAAGTTATGATACATGGCTGCGCGGCAGTCATGGCGTAGAAATTGTCAGCGTCGACAGCAACGCGAGACCAATTGACAAAGAAACACTTCAAGAAGCCCAGGCAGGTTATACCTTGCAGCTGACCGTCGACAGCAAGATGCAGCGTGTCGTGGAAAACGAACTGGACAGAGTGATCAAGGATATTCAGAAGACCCATCCCGATGCCCAAGCCGGTGCGGCGGTGGTCATCGATGTAAATACAGGCAAAATATTGGCCATGGCTTCCCGTCCTTTCATGGATCCGAATGACCTGATCGGGACAATTTCGGAGGAAACTGCTCAAAAATATTTCAGCAGTGAAGATGCCGCGTCATTCAACCGGGCGCTGACCGGTACGTATCCTCCAGGTTCGACTTTTAAGATGATTACCGGAATGGCCGCTCTGGAAGCTGGTGTTGTTACGCCGGACGATACTTTTATGGATACCCTGTCTTCGCTGGGGTCCCCGGATGTGCAAAGTGCAGGGGTTGCCGAGTGGGGGGGGAATAATTTTGGCAGGGTGAACCTTTATAGCGGCCTTGCACATTCTTCCAATATCTATTTCCAGATTGTTGGCCGCAGGGTTTTTGAAAGAGATCCCGAATTGATCAAGAAAATTGCCAATGAATTTGGCTTAGGTGTTAACAGCGGTATTGATTTACCGTATGAAGCAGAAGGGAATGTGCCTTCTCCAGCCTGGAAAAAATCTTATTATAAACCTTATTACGATAAGAAAAGAGAAGAAAAGCTTCAGGAAATTGAGGACAAATATGCTCAGCTTCTA
Organism: Dehalobacter sp. 12DCB1; assembly: GCF_004343605.1. Classification (GTDB taxonomy): domain Bacteria; phylum Bacillota; class Desulfitobacteriia; order Desulfitobacteriales; family Syntrophobotulaceae; genus Dehalobacter. The sequence continues at coordinate 338,339 of NZ_POSF01000011.1, read as the reverse complement.
GCCAGCACAAAAGATCAGAATGAGAAAGATAAGCTTCAGCGTGATAAAGAAGACGAAATTATTCAGGCTGAACAGGAATATAAAAATAACATTAATGAGTTTGTAAACTGGCGGTTATATGACAGTTTTAACAGTTCGATTGGTCAAGGAGCAAACCACTATTCAATTCTTCAGATGGCTAACTATGTTGCGACCATCGTTAATGGCGGAAAACATTACAAACCTTATGTTGTAGACAAAATTCTTGACCCAGTAACCGGGAAAGTTGTCCAGCAGAACCAGCCGGAAGTTCTAAACGAAGTTTCTGTTTCCCAACAAAATATCGAAACGATCAAAAAAGCGATGTCGGAAGTAACCAGTGGCCAAGGGACTGCAGCCTGGCTTTTCAGAGATATACCGGAGTTCACCGGCGGCGGCAAGACCGGTACGGCCCAGATCGGTTCAAAGGGAACATCCAAAGAAGAAGCTTATAATGGGATGTTTGTCGCATTTGCACCGTATGATAATCCTCAAATTGCGTTTGCCGGCGTGGTGGAATATGGCGGACACGGCAGTGAAACATCGGGTTATGTCGCGAAAGCAGCATTTAAATATTATTTTGACTGGAAATAGTCATATAAATAAGAAATACCGGGGAATTTGATCCTCGGTTTTTCCTTTTTACGAAAGGAAAAGCAAAAGAGATTGTAGAATCTTCTTACACAGAAACAGATCAAAGCCCATACTGGGCTAACATTGGATAAAATTCTGAAGAGGGGATTAATTTTTTACTTACCAATGGTAAATTATAACTGAAATGTAAAACAATGCATTAATTATTTTTGATGAAAGGCAGGCTTGGTTATGGGAGAGACAATTGTAGTAACTTCAGGGAAAGGTGGCGTAGGAAAAACTACAACAACAGCAAATTTGGGGACAGCCTTGGCTTTTGCCGGATTTAAAGTTGTTTTGGTCGACACGGATATCGGCCTTCGCAATCTTGATGTTGTTATGGGCCTCGAGAATAGGATCGTCTATGATATTGTCGATGTTACAAGCGGCAGCTGCAGGCTCAGACAAGCGCTTATTAAGGACAAGCGGTTCAATAGCCTGCATTTACTTCCGGCTGCACAGACGAAAGACAAAACAGCAGTAAGCCCCGATGAAATGGAGGTCCTCTGTGAAGAACTCCGTGAAGAATTTGATTATACGCTGATCGACTGTCCGGCAGGGATTGAACAGGGCTTTTATAATGCAATTGCCGGTGCGGACAAAGCAATTGTCGTTACAACCCCGGAGGTCAGTGCTGTCCGCGATGCCGATAGAATTATCGGACTATTGGAAAGTTCAGACCTGCGCAATCCAAAGTTGATTATTAACAGAATCAGACCGCGAATGGTTAAACAAGGCGACATGATGGATATTGAGGATATTGTCGATATCTTGGCTATCGATCTTCTCGGTGTGGTACCGGAGGACGAGAAAATTATTGTATCAACCAACAGAGGAGAACCCGCAGTCATGGATGGCGTTTCCAGAGCGGGCGAAGCTTACCGGAGGATTGCGCAGAGGGTAAGAGGCGAAGAAGTCCCATTAATGAACCTGGATATGTCGAATTCCCTGATGGATAAACTGAAAAATTTAGTTGGCATACGCTGACCCAGCACTGGGGGGAGGTAATTATGTTGTGGGAATTATTATATCGTGTGCTGGGCAAGGAAAATTCCGGAAGCCGTAGTCAAGCCAAAGACCGGCTGCGGTTGGTTCTGGTTCATGACCGTGCCACGATATCGCCCTATCTGATGAACCGCTTGAAAGAAGATCTGGTCAAGGTGATATCAAATTATATGGTGATTAACGAGGATGGATTGGAGGTATACCTGAATCAAGATGAGAGGGAAGTCGCGCTGATGGCCAGTGTTCCTGTGAAAAAAATTAGAAGGGACTATATGGAGAGAACACAGTCGATTTCGTGATATCTGTAGCCGTACAAATAATCAGCCGCTGCGTCGAAATAAGAAAACGATAGCTTTTCTTGTTTCAACGCAGCGGCTGATTATATTTTGATTACAAATACGTCAAATACCAAATGCTTCAGTCAAGTTAGCATTGTGAATGGAGAGATCTGTGATATAATTTTGGGTAGCAGCCGATATATGGAGTATTATATGATAAAAGAAAGAAATTGGAATTTTATTAGAGGTCTCGATTTTGGAATGGTCCTGGCACTTGTGCTGCTTTTAGGGGCGAGTCTGCTGATCTTAAGCACGGCTTCCATTAATGTTATGGCGTCAGACCCGTATCATTATGTAAAAACTCAGGTGGTCTGGATCGCTACGGGAATTGTTCTCGCAGTTATTATTGCGTTCACTGATTATGAAAACTATAAAAAGATTGGTATCTGGATCTATGCTTTCAATATATTCCTGCTTCTTCTCGTTTTTGCTTTTGGTTCTGAAGCCAAGGGCGCACAGCGCTGGATACCTATCACCTCTACGCAAAGCATTCAGCCCTCGGAATTTGCCAAAGTACTGCTGATTGTTACATTTGCCAGCTTTCTCAATGAGAGGGAAGGAAAGCTGAACAATGTAAAGGATTTTATTCTGCCCCTGCTGTTTGTACTACCGCCTACTTTATTAATATTTCTTCAGCCTGATTTAGGGACTGCGATGGTGTTCGGCGCGATTTTTATTGGAATGATGTTTGCTGCCGGGGCGAATCCGATTAAATTTGGGGCGGTAATTGTCGGCTGCATTGGGACGGCTATTGGTGCTGTTGCATTGCATTTATCCACGAACCTTCCCGGGCCGCTGAAATTTCTGGAAGGATTACCACTCCCTTTGAAAGATTATCAGATCAACCGGTTCATTGCTTTTCTGGATCCCGCCAAGGACACTTCAGGAGATGGATATCATGTTATTCAGTCGGTGTGGGCCATAGGTTCCGGAGGTATTTGGGGCAAAGGGTATCAGCAGGGTACCCAAGCCCAGTATAATTTTTTACCTGAGCATCATACAGATTTCATATTTTCTGTTGTGGGCGAGGAGTTTGGCTTTATCGGAACATCGATACTGCTTTTCGTCTTCTGTATTCTGCTTCTGCGGATGATCACTGTAGCTACCAAATCGAGGGACAGGTATGGAGTTCTGATTGTCTCCGGAGTTGTATCGATGATTGTATTTCATGTTTTCATCAATGTAGGGATGGCTTCAGGGATTATGCCTGTCACTGGAATTCCCCTGCCGTTTATTACTTCCGGGGGCAGCTCAATGTGGGCAAATATGCTTGCGGTCGGGTTGGTCTTAAGTGTAAGTCTCAGAGGAGAGCGACGAATGTTCTGACACTTTCAATGGATAAAAGTTAACAGACCATTATTCGGATCTCTAAAGAAATTTCTAAAAGAACATTTTCGTCTGGAAGATGTTCTTTTTTTCGTATTTTTTCATATTCTTTATAAGGGTTGTCTCCCTGAAGGAAAACCTTTATAAGGCGGTGGATGAATGGATCCGTTTGAGCGCTGGGATGACTGGGAATTTGAAAAGGCTGCCCGGGAGATCGGACGTGGTTACAGGGATGATCAGGAATATATCAGGAGCAACTGGAAAGATCATCGGACTTATTTCGATAAAAGACCTTCCGGAGGTCTTTTGGCTGGTTGGAACGGCAGTCAGAAAAGAGTACTTCTTTCAGCTTTTTTGTTTTTAACGATTGTCTTCAGCGCCAGCGGGGAGGATTTTGTTTCCAAAGGCGTCTATACTGTTTATCAGGGCGGTATGAACAGCGGAAATATCTATGCGGCATTAAACACGATGGCGAAAGAAGCAATAGGCCTTCAGAACACTGAAAGCCTGCCGGTGAATTCTGTTAAAGAAGAGATTTTTTATCCTCCGGTAGCCGGAGCTGTCAAAGTGGCGTTTGAGAGCAAGAATGATGACGGTACAATTAGCAGCGGCATTGAAATTGAAAGTACGCTGGGGACTGCTGTACTCAGCCCCCAGGAAGGAGTTGTACTCGAAGTCAGTGAGAATGAAAAATTTGGGAAAGTGATACGGATTAACTTTGGCAATGGCTGGGAAGGCTTTTTGGGGAATTTTGGCGATATTAATGTCGAACAAGGCGAACCTGTTTCGATGGGGAAAAAATTAGGAACAGTAGGCATCAGCTCAGCGCGGGAAAAACCCTGGCTTTACCTAGAACTGCAAAAAGACGGTCAGCCGGTCGACCCCTTGACATACCTAATTCAGAACTAGTATATCAATTCAAAAGTTCCGATAACACTTAATTTTTTAATGGATCTGCTAGGGATGGAGGACAGAGGGGGATGAAGATGAAAATTAAAGTTCACCCGACCTTTATCATCCTGTTAATCCTATGTATGCTTGCCGGTCAGGTTGTCAGGGCACTTCTGGTCTTTGGCCTGGTTATTATTCATGAAACCTGTCATATACTTGCAGCAAGAGGTTACGGGATTGGGGTCAGGAGTATCGAGCTCTATCCCTATGGGGGGACGGCTGTTCTTGACGACAGCTTTGAAGGGAAAAAGAAAGAGGAGACAATCATTGCTTTTGCCGGTCCAGCTGTTAATATTGTGTTGTTTTTCTTCATTCAGATTCTCCGTGAGAACGGAACCTTAAGCGGAGCATGGGCGCTGGAATTTGCCAAAACAAATTTCTGGCTAGCAGCCTTCAATCTGCTTCCTGTCCTGCCTCTTGACGGCGGCAGAATTGTCCGTGGCCTGCTGGCGGGGTCCTTCGGTTTTGTTGTGACCACTCGATTCCTGGCGGCAGCCGGCAAATGCCTGGGGGGTATTTTTATTTTAGCTGGTTTCCTGATGCAGGGAATAGGATTTTATATTTATGACCCAGTTCTTTTTATTGTTCTTGGTATCTTTTTCTGGATTGGCAGCGGCAAAGAGCTGAACAATGCCAGAATTGTTTTTTTAAAGCAGATTTGCCGCAAGAAGGAGCGTCTTTTGGGGCAGGGACTGATGCCTGGAAGGACGCTTGCGGTAAGCAGGGATACTGCAATTAAACAGATTATTGATAAGTTTTCTGCTGATTATTTTAGCCTGGTTAGTGTGATGGGCAAAGACGATAAGATTGAAAGAACACTCAGTGAGACTGAAGTTGTCCAGGGTATGATGGATTTTGGGCTTGACTGTAAAGTCGGAAAATTAAAAGGCTAAAAGTCTGATTCCCAGCCAAAGTGTTTTTCTTTCCTGTTGAATCATATATAATGAAAGTAAATATCAGAAGCTCATTCGGTATTCCCTAATTAAAGTGCTAAAACTTCCTGGGTCAGCACCCCGAAAGATCAAAGTTTGGGCTTTTTCAAAAAGGTGCTTGTGGACATCTTCTCTGCTGCCTAGAAAGCGAATCATTTTTTTCAGGCCAGGATCGTTAGTCATTGTCAAATGTGTGTCATAAAGCATTTTTGCGCGGATCTCAGCTTCAGCATCAGCTTGCAGCATCGCAGCAGGATCAAAGCTTTGATCGACATAGGTAAGGTTCCAGGGTACACCTTCGGAATTGACGTAACAGAGCTGTGGTCCTTCCAGTTTGCTGATTGCCGAAGCAATCATCTCCATATGGCTATGTTCTTCCGCTGCGATAAGACCTAATAATTCTCTGACAAAGAGGTTGGGCATATTAGCGCGATGATTCATATACTGGGTGGCTGCGGAGAACTCGCTGTCTTTTCCGCCGTAATGTTCCAGCATGATCCGGCCGAACTGCGGGTCAGGATAATTGACTTCTACTGGAAATAACAGCGCATTGGCGTATTTAAACATATTTCTTCCCTCCTATACTCATTTTGGCTTGTTTTTCATACGAGCAATTACTGCATTATATTATTCTATCTGAGGATTGGTCACCTGTCTTTGCCAGCTCAACGGTTAATGGATTGGCAGATTGGTCATTCAAATAGATGAAGGGAGCTAGTACCCGGTCAACTTTAAATCTACATGTTCCCGCTGGCTTAATTTCAGAAATTTTCTTCAGCGGTTTACGTGCATTTTAGGGTTGATGTACTCGGATGTCAACATGAACATTACCTATACTTGCACTGTGGATACCCCTTTAGGAAAAATGACAGCTGCGGCAACTCGGGATGCACTGAGCGGTTTGTGGTTCATCGGCCAGAAATATTATCCTGCCGGTACTTCTGAATGGATAGACAATCTAGAATATCCCGTTTTTGAGGCGTTGCGACGGTGGCTGGATTTTTATTTTTCCGGACAGGAAAGACAAGCAGCTTGGGCAGAGGAACGGGTAACAAGAATGAAAAGAAATACGGAAGGAATCATCGAGGGTATTCCAGCCCCAAAAATGGATCTGCGCCTGGCTCCTGAGGGGACCAACTTTCAGAAGGCAGTCTGGGAGATACTACTACAGATACCGCATGGAAAAGTTATGACTTACGGGGAAATTGCCCAACGTATGGCCCGGGCCCGGGGGCTAACCTCGATGTCCGCTCAGGCGGTAGGCGGTGCAGTCGGGCATAATCCAATTTCCATTTTGATTCCGTGTCACCGCGTGATCGGCCGCAATAGAAAACTCACCGGTTATGCCGGCGGCCTGGAAAAAAAGAAAGCCCTCCTGCGTCTGGAAGGCAGGTTTTTTGCTTAGGAATAACCTGCTGTGCTATAATAATTTATCCATAACAAATAACATTACGGAGACCTACCCGGATAAAACAGATGGCTATTAGGCTCAAGGGGGTAAACACAAATGAATCAGAAGGATCATCAATGGATCCGTCGGAAACTTGACCGGGTTTTGCCGCAAGTGATCAAACCTGGTCGTTATGTCGGCGGTGAATGGAATATGATAAAAAAAGACTGGGAAAAGACAGATGTACGAGTGGCATTTGTCTTTCCTGATGTATATGAAGTCGGCATGTCCAATCTTGCTTTGCGTATCCTGTACGGCCGTATCAATTCTTATGAAGCTTTTCTCTGTGAAAGGGCCTTTGCTCCGTGGCCAGATATGGAAGAAAAATTAAAGCAGGGAGGGATCCCGCTTTACACACTGGAATCTTTTCGCCCTTTGCCGGATTTTGATATGGTTGCATTCACACTGCAATACGAGCTTAGCTATACGAATATTTTGAATATCCTGAAACTCAGCGGAATACCGTTAAAATCAGAAGACAGAAAAACCGGCCCGGAAAGCGGGGGCGACTATCCTTTCATATTTGCCGGTGGTCCATGTGCCTACAATCCTGAACCTCTGGCGCCTTTTGTAGATTTTTTTTTCCTGGGAGAAGGGGAAGAACAATTTCCTGAAGTTCTTCAAGTAATTCGGCAAGCCAGGAAAAACGGAAAAATGAAGGAAGATATTCTGGTCGAACTGGCTCAGATCCAGGGGATTTATGTGCCGGTTTTTTATGAGGCCGAATACAAGACTGACGGTTCGATCCGGCAAATCACAGTCAAGGAAGGAATTCCAGAGACAGTCAAAAAGGTAGCGCTGCAGGACTTCAGCTCTGCCTACTTCCCGGAAAAAGTAATTGTCCCGTATACAGAGGCTATTCATGACCGCGTAATGCTTGAAGTGATGAGGGGTTGCACCAGAGGATGCCGCTTTTGTCAGGCCGGAATGATTTACCGGCCACTTCGGGAACGGTCTCCCGAAGCTTTGATTGAACAGGCGGAGAATTCCATCAAGGCCACCGGCTATGAAGAGATCTCACTTGTTTCACTGTCCACAAGCGATTATACCTGCATTAACGGTGTCCTAGAAGGCCTGATGGTCAAAATGGAACCCAAAGGGGTCAGTGTGTCCCTACCCTCGCTCCGCCTGGATTCATTTGATGTTGAGATCGCCGAACAGGTCCAAAAAGTGCGTAAATCCGGACTGACGTTTGCGCCGGAAGCAGGAACACAGCGCTTAAGAGATGTTATTAATAAAGGCGTGACGGAGGGAGATCTTTTAAGGACGGCAGAAGCAGCCTTTAAGGGAGGCTGGAGCAGTATCAAACTGTATTATATGATTGGACTTCCGACCGAAACCTATGAGGACCTGGACGGAATCATTGAACAGGCCAGAAAAGTCCTGGAGTTGTCGAGGAAACTTGGCAAACGTGGCTGCAGGATCACGGTATCGGCAAGTTCTTTTGTCCCTAAACCCCATACACCTTTTCAATGGGTGGCCCAGGATTCTATGGCAATTCTACGGGAAAAACAGGAATACCTCCGCAAGAGACTGCGGGACTACCGGATCAAGTTTATCTATCATGATGTGGAAGCAAGCTTCTTGGAAGCTATATTTGCGCGAGGCGACCGCAAAGTTGCGGAGCTGCTGGAATGGGCAGTTAATGCCGGCTGCAAGTTTGACGGGTGGAGCGAGCATTTCAGGTATGATCTTTGGAAACAGGGAATGGAGGAAACCGGTATCGATCCGTATTTCTATGCCAACAGGCAGATAGCGGAGGATGAGATTCTTCCCTGGGACCATCTGAGCTCAGGGGTCAGAAAATCTTATTTGCTAGAAGAATACAAGAAAGCCCTCGCAGAGGCTGTCACGCCTGACTGCAGAGGAAGATGCAGCCGCTGCGGAGTCTGTCCGGATCTGGCTAGACCGGTAAAATTCAGTATGCCTTAACTTTATACAATACCTAACCTTGACTACAGATAGTCTGGGTGATCCCGATAAAGTATTCCGATTCACGAATTTGGTGTTTGATTACAGCAATCATTGTTGGATTATTCTTAACTGCCTGACTCATACTAAGAATTTCAAAAAGGAATTGAACGAACCGACTGCTTTGTTCCAGACAGAAACTGATTAGACGCAGAACCTGGTCGGCAACAGCTTGTTGTGTATTGCCATATCTGACCATTGTTTCAGTAAGCTGGACAACCTGGCTGTGCGTCTTCGTCAGAGCCTGTTCCCACTCCTTAAGTTCCTCCATGAATTTTCGTTCCAGATCAGGCACCATTTCCCGAATGACGATGGTATGTTCATACTCCTGGTGTTTCCAAAAGTTTGCCTCATCCAGGAGCCGCAGAGGCGTATGTTCACCGTAAGAAAACTGCATTGAAATTCCTCCTTCATTTACAAGTAGTGTATTCGGCATTTTTCTTAAACATGCCGGAATCAAAAAGCTTTGCAACAAAGCTTTGAAAAACCGTTGTGATATTTTGATTTTGAATAGATTGGAAAAGAGGCGGTTATGATGAAGATAAGGCTGGCCTACACCAAGAAAGGTGAAGCCCGGTATATTGCGCATCTGGATTTGACCAGAATGTTGGACAGGGCCTTGCGTAGGGCCCAAATCAAAGTGGCTTTTTCTGAAGGATTTAATCCTCATCCAAAGATTGCTTTTGGTCCTCCTTTACCGGTTGGTGTGGAAGGAGAACAGGAATATGTCGATATCGAAGTCAAAGAGAATACAGAACAGGAAAAGGAAGCTATTCGGAAAAAAGCTGGAGAAACAACAGAAGCCGGAGCATGTGATATTGAGGATATCGTTGAGCGGCTTCAGAGCCAGCTGCCCGAAGGCATAAAAATTATAGGCTCTGGGATCGCAGAAAAAGGAAGCAAGGCGCTGATGGCTGTGATTAATCTTGCAAGATACCGGACCGAAGTACCTCTCCTTCGTCCGATCGAGGCAGAGGAGCTCCGAAGAGCCTGCCGGAACTGGCTGAATAGGGACGAAGTGACGTCGATTCGTTATCAGCAGGGGAAAAAAATAGAGCGGAATATTCGCTTATTTGTTAAAAACATAGCGCTGATTTCTGAAGAAGGGGTTATTTCTGCTGATGCTCAGAATCATCAAGTACAACTGCGTCTGGATATTATTACCGGAAACGCTGGTTCAGTCCGGCCGGTTGAAATTCTGGAAAGTCTGAAAAATATGGACGGACTTCCGGTAGATATTCCAGGTATAACGACAACCCGGGAAGGACTGTTTATCGAACAATCCGACGGGGTGCTGAGAAACCCACTCGAAGTGATCATGACGATATAGTACCTCTCAGAAATTCGAATTTGATACTAGTACCTTGTTAACCTTTAGGGTCAACACGGTATTGGCCTGAAAGCAGGGATAAGATTGAAAGAGATTGTCATCACCACTGAGGATCACCGGATGAGGGCCGCAGTGCTGGAAGAGGGCAGACTGGCAGAAGTCCTGGATGATTCCGGAAGAGAATCCCGTTTGGCCGGTAACATCTACAAGGGTAAGGTCTGTAATGTTGTTGCAGGCATGCAGGCTGCTTTCATCGATATTGGGCTTGAGAAAAATGCCTTTCTCTATGCAGGGGATATTGTCAATCCGGAATATGTTCAGGTGCAAAATGTACCAGGGTTGCTGGTGCCACCGATTGAAAACCTCTTAAAAGAGGGCCAGGAGGTGATTGTTCAGGTCACCCGGGAACCTGTCGGCAATAAAGGAGCCAGAGTTACGACCAATCTTTCATTGCCTAGGCGTTTTGTGGTACTCTTGCCCGGAAATCGCGGATATTTGGGGATTTCACGTAAAATAACGGATGAAATAGAAAGAGAACGTCTTAAACAGCTTGTCCAGAATATCACCATTGAGAATGCTGGTCTGATTATCCGGACGATGGCTGAAGGCGTCTCGGAAAAAGAACTGGCTGATGATATTGAAAAGATTTTGGAAACCAATCAGACGTTAACGGAAAGAATCAAGAGCAAGTCTGGTAAAGGGCTGATCTACAGCAGCAGCGACCCGTTGTCTCGTCTTTTAAGGGAAACGATCGACGAAGAGGTAACGAGGGTTATTACAGATGACGGGGAGATGGCTGAGCTGCTCCGGACAAGGCTCCGGGAAGTCAGATGCTCGGTTTCCGGGAAAATATGGACTGATTTTAAAGGGAATTTATTTGAACGCTATCATATCGGTGATGAAATCCTAAAAGCATTAAAACCCAAGGTCTCGCTCGAAAGCGGAGGATATCTGGTGATTGAACAGACCGAAGCCCTGACCGCCATCGATGTTAACTCCGGAAAATACACTGGAGAAAGCTCCCTGCAGCATACCCTGCTGAGTCTAAATATGGAAGCTGCTTTAGAAATATCCAGACAGATAAGACTTAGGAACCTTAGTGGGATTATTATCATCGATTTTATTGACATGGAACGAAACGAGGATTGGGATCAGCTGCTGAATGTGCTGGAAAAGTCTTTTAAACAGGATAAGGTCAAATGTAAAGTAGTGGGCCTCACCAGGTTGGGGCTCGTTGAGGTAACACGCAAAAAAGAAGGTCAGACCTTAGCTGCTAGGAACACCGAAAAATGTCGGGAATGTGGCGGAAAAGGCTGGCACGAGAGAAGAATGAATTGAACTGTGGGATTAACTGATTGACGAATATAAGGAAAAATGCTAAAATATTAGAACGTGGTGACTTCTCACCACAACCGCACTAATTAGGTATGAACTGGTTTCTTGCCGTTTAAGCGGCAGCGGACCGACCTACACAGGCGAGTCTGGGTCTGGGAGGTGTAGAAAGATGTATGTAATTATCGAAACAGGAGGCAAACAGTACAGAGTTCAGGAAGGCGATATCGTCAATGTTGAAAAACTTGATGCAGCTGTCGGCCAGGTTCTCGACCTAAATCGGGTACTGCTTGTTGAAAAAGATGGCAATGTAACGATTGGAGCTCCAGTTGTTGACGGCGTGACAGTTGTCGCAAAAGTTCTGGAACAGGGTAAAGGCGACAAAGTCATTGCGTTCCGTTATAAACCCAAAAAACACGTTCGTGTTAAAAAAGGCCATCGTCAGCCTTACACGAAGCTTTCAATTGAAACAATCAATGCTTAATGATTGAAGTTAGAATACGATCAGCATGTTCTTTTTAGGAGGTGATCTTCATGGCTCACAAGAAAGGTGTAGGAAGTACACGAAACGGCAGAGACAGTAATGCGCAAAGACTCGGAGTCAAACGCTCTGACGGACAGTACGTTTTGGCAGGAAATATTCTTGTTCGCCAACGCGGAACCAAACTCCATCCTGGCAAAAACTGCGGCATCGGCAAAGATGATACGCTGTTTGCGCTCACAGATGGTTACGTAAAGTTCGAACGCAGAGATAAATTCCGCAAGCAGGTAAGTATTTATGCGGAAAACGGGATTACTCAAGCCCAATAACAGATTACACTTCATACCCCTGGGTTAACCCGGGGGTATGTTTTATTGGTGATTATCTTTGGTGAGGAGAAGAAAAATGGTCAATCTTGATAAAAAGATCCTTTATGAGCAGTTGGATAATTTCCAGATCCTTCGGCATGACTTTCTGAATTATTTTCAGGTCATCAAAGGGTATTTGCAGCTTAATATGCCTGACAAAGCGTTGGCTTATATTGATGAAGTCTTAGTGGAGATCCGGCCGCAGCAAGATATTTACAAGATTGGCCAAAAAACACTGCTTGGTATTCTCCTGGGATGGTATTTTAAGCTGCGTCTGAAAGGTGCAGAATTTGTATTGGATTTTCCCCCGGAAATGAAAAATGAAGAATTTTGGCTTAATCATTGGCAGGAAGAATATGCCCTGAGTTTTTCTGGATACACTAAAGACTGTTTAGATCTATTCGTGCAGGGAGACCAAGATGTTGAAACATTAACGGCAAAAATCCAGTTTGGTGTTATCAGCGGAGGATTTTCCTGCGAATTCAGACTATATAAAGAAGATAATCTTCTTGAGATGAATGTATATTCCACAGTCTATCAGAAAGTATGAGTTGGTTTCTGATAGATCTAAGCGCAGCTAAGGCTGACGCCAAAGGCTTGGCGCCAGCCAAGTTTTCTTTAGAAAAATCCAAATGAAGGGGTTAACGAATGTTTTATGATCGCGCAAAAATATATGTAAAAGCTGGAGATGGCGGAGCAGGAGCTGTGTCTTTCCGCAGGGAGAAGTATGTCCCGTTGGGGGGGCCTAATGGCGGAGACGGCGGCCGTGGTGGGGATATCATTCTTGAAGCGGATGAGGGCCTGCGGACGCTGGTGGATTTTCGCTATCGCCGCCATTATAAGGCAGACCGTGGTGAACACGGGCAAGGCAAGGATATGCACGGGAAAGGTGCAGAAAACCTGGTGTTACGTATACCGGCAGGAACGATAATTAAAAATGAGAATTCAGGCGAAATTCTGGCTGACCTTACCCGTCATGGGCAAAGGATCACCATTGCCAAAGGCGGCCGCGGCGGCCGTGGTAATGCCCGTTTTATGAGTAATACAAACAAGGCTCCTACAGTGGCGGAGCGCGGAGAACCAGGGGAAGAGCTTTGGCTTCTTTTTGAACTGAAGCTCCTGGCAGATGTCGGTCTGGTCGGATTCCCGAATGTCGGAAAATCCACACTGATCTCAAGGGTATCCGCTGCCCGCCCCAAAATTGCAGACTATCATTTCACGACCCTAATCCCGAATCTTGGCGTCGTTCAAGTAGAGGACGAAAGTTTTGTCATGGCGGATATCCCGGGAATTATCGAAGGGGCGCATTCCGGGGCGGGACTTGGACATGAATTTCTGCGTCATATCGAGCGTACCAGACTGCTTCTTCATATCCTGGACATCTCGGGTTCCGAGGGCAGAGACCCACTGGAAGACTTTAAAATTATCAACCAGGAACTCAAACTGCACAGTCCAGCCCTTGCTGAAAGGCCGATGATTGTTATTCCGAATAAAATGGATGTTAACGGTTCTGAGGAAAATCTCCGGCGTCTCCGCGAGGAACTTGGGGATGCCTATGAAATCTACCCGATTTCGGCGGTAACCGGAGAGGGAATCGATAAATTATTGCACAAGGTGATACAAATCCTTCCTGAAGTACCGCTGATTGGACTTTCAGCTGATCCTGATGAACATCGCATGGTCCAGGTCCAAAGTGAGGACAGATTTGTCATTACACGTGAAAACAGTATGTATATTATTACAGGCAAAGAGATTGAAAGACATGCGGCGATGGCCTACCTTGATACAGATGATGGCGTCATGCGCTTCCAGAATATCCTTAAAGTGATGGGAGTCGACGATGCACTGAAGGAACAGGGGATCAAGGAAGGCGATAAAGTGTCAATTGGAAAGTTGGAGTTGGAATGGTCGGAGGGAGGACAATAGTATGCTGACAGGCAAACAGAAAAGGTTTTTAAGGGCTATGGGGAATGAAATGGAACCCATTTTAATCGTTGGCAAAGATGAAATTACAGATAATATGATTAAACAGGCCGCCGATGCGTTGGAGGCAAGAGAGCTGATTAAGGGACGGGTGCTCCAGAATTGTGCCGATGCCCCGAAAAATATTGCCTCCGGGCTGGCCGAAGCTACCCGTTCAGAATTGGTTCAGGTGATCGGGCGGAATTTTCTGCTCTATCGGAAGGCAAGCGAAAAACCAAAAATAGAACTGCCCTGACATATTTTTCTGTATTACGGAGACTTGCCTAATAATAAAAATTTAGGAGATAAATAATGGAACGGAGTGTTCGCGAGTCAATCACCGGCAGACGCCGGATTGGCATCATGGGAGGAACGTTTAATCCAATTCATTACGGCCATCTGGTGGCTGCGGAGACAGCCAGGGTCGAATTTGCGCTAGACAAGGTTTTATTCATCCCGACAGGCATTCCTCCACATAAAGTTAATCACCAGATTGCAAATTCGGATTTGCGTTTTGCGATGGTCGAAATATCTATCCACGACAATGAGAATTTTATCGCATCCAGAATTGAGATTGACAGGGAAGGCCCTTCATACACCTATGATACTTTAAAAGCCCTGCATCTGTTGTTCCCTGAACAGGAACTTTTTTTTATCACCGGTTCGGATGCGCTCCGGGATATTTTGAATTGGTGGGAAGCAGAAGGAATTATTGGGATATCCAAAATTATCGGGGCTTCGAGACCGGGGTATGAAATTGGTGGTTTTTTGGGAGAATTATTGGACAGATATCCTTATGCCCAAAACAGAATATTCGAGATGGAAATCCCCGCTCTGGCTATATCTTCGACAGATATCAGAAAAAGAATCTGGAATAACAAGTCTATCCGTTATTTGCTTCCAGAAGAAGTACGGCGTTTTATCATAGAAAATAATATTTACATCAATAAATAAACATTTGACTTCCGATAGGATTGTATACTATAGTAATAGTTGTTTCATACTATAAACAAAATTATTTTAGAGGTGAATTCCATGACAAAAACCCTGTACGTGGGCAATCTCCCCTGGAGTACGACTTCAGAGGAACTGACTGAGTACTTTGCTCGGTTTGGCAATGTAATCGGCAGCAGAATCATTACCGACAGAGAAACCGGTCGCTCAAGAGGCTTTGGCTTTGTAGAAGTTGCTTCAGAGGACGCCGAGCGCTTAGCAGAAGAACTTAACGGTAGTGAGTTCAGTGGCCGTTCATTGACAGTAAACGAAGCGAGACCTCGCCAAACTGTCTAATGTTATTTGGTTAGGGGTTTCTGTTAAGATAAATTCTGATTTTTATAAGTCATAGGGCTCTATATAAATAGCATGAAGAATCCTGGTTTATCTTACATTCCCGGACCCTGGACCCGAGAGAATACGGTACAGCAAACTGTACCGTATTCTTGTATGACGCCCATGGATAGGCCTAATGCAGCGACGTACATGGAGGTGTGAGGGTGTTTAAATAGCCTCACGGTACAGCGTTACCAAGGATGGCATAGAGCTGCTGGTATCATGGATGGCAAGGAGTGGGTAAGATAGGAGAGGTTGAACGTTGTGAACGACCAGCTGGAATACTTCAGGACTTTAGCGTCACGAAAACTTTCACTGAAAAGATTTCAGCATACGCTCGGGGTAAAGGATCTGGCCGTGGAACTTGCCCCGAAGTTCGGTGTGAAAGAGGGTGATGCAAGCTTAGCTGCACTTACCCATGACCTGGCTAGGGAGTATACTTATCTAGAGCAATTAAAAAAAGCTCGGGAATGGAACCTTATTCTTTATCAGGAAGATCTGAAAATTCCTCAGGTCATTCACGGAAGAATCGCAGCATATATGCTGCAGAACCTTTACGGGATAAATAACGAGGATGTCCTGAATGCGGTTGCGAATCATACCTTGGGGAGACCGGGCATGTCCCCTCTGGAAATGTTGATTTACAGTGCCGATCTCGCAGAACCCGGGAGGGATTTCCCCGGTGTAGACAAGCTTCGTCAGAAGTTGTATCATGACCTTAAGACAGGTACACTGGCTTGTATCGAGCATACCTTGTACTATTTGAAGAAGAACAATAAGCCGATTCATCCACTGACGATTCTGGCGTATGAAGATTTGAAAAATGGAAAAGCATCTAAAGGAGGTTAGAATTTGGAAAAAAGCCATGACCAACTGCAGAAAGTAGTTGACTTTATTGACGATAAAAAAGGCAGAAATATTCTGACCCTTGACTTAAAGGGAATATCTGTCATTGCAGATTATTTTATGATTGCCACGGGAAACAGCACGACTCAGACCAAAGCAATTACTGAGTACCTTGCAGAAAAATTACCCGAGATTGGGCTTTCGGTCTTAAGGATAGAAGGACTTCCTGAAGCTCAGTGGGTGCTGATCGACTGTGGTGATATAGTTATACATATTATGACACCGGATACCAGAGAGTTTTATAGTCTGGAAAGACTATGGGGCGATGCCCGGGAAGTTGTATTATCTAATTGATTTTTGATTCTATATAGAATTAAGGTCTAAACGATTTGAATGATTGACTTGAATACCCAATCTAATATGTTTATGCTTTGAAGGAAAGCAGTACCTAAAAGGGATGGATCAGAGAGACGGCGGTTGGTGCGAGCCGTTTTCAACCAGGCGGGGAACTCGTTCCTGAGCAGTGTCCGGGCAGCAACGGATGCCGGTTAGAACCGTTATAATCTTTAAGCGCACAGAATTAGGGTGGTACCGCGGGAGCAAACTCTCGTCCCTTGGGGATGGGGGTTTTTATCTATTTTTGCAGAACAATTAAAGACTGTTCTGTTGGAAAGAACTTTGGAGGTCGGATCTATGCAGGAAAGATATTTGTTCAACGAGATTGAGTCAAAATGGCAGAAAACCTGGCTGGAGAACAAGGTAGGAAAAACTGAGGAGAATAGCGGTAAAGAAAAGTTCTATGCACTTGCCATGTTTCCATACCCATCTGGAAACTTACATATGGGACATGTTCGCAATTATTCGATTGTTGATGTGATCGCCCGCTTCAAAAGAATGCAGGGCTATGATGTACTTCATCCGATTGGTTGGGACGCCTTCGGCCTTCCTGCCGAAAATGCCGCGATCAAAAATCAAACGCCGCCGGCAGAGTGGACCTGGAAAAATATCGCGAACATGAAGCGTCAGCTTCAGGAAATGGGTATTTCCTATGATTGGGACAGAGAAGTTGCAACCTGCCACCCGGAATATTACCGATGGACGCAATGGATTTTTAATCAGTTTTATGAGCACGGCCTGGTCTATAAGAAAAAGGCAGCTGTAAATTGGTGCCCATCCTGCGCGACGGTGCTAGCCAACGAACAGGTTGTGGATGGCACCTGCGAGCGCTGTGACACACCTGTTACCAAAAAAGATCTGGAACAATGGTTTTTCAAGATCACGGATTATTCGGAGCAGCTTTTAAACGATCTGGATAAACTTACAGGCTGGCCGGAAAAAGTAAAAACCATGCAGCGTAACTGGATCGGCCGTTCCGAAGGGGCTGAAGTCAAATTTAAAATTGAAGGAACCATTGATATGATCACCGTATTCACGACCAGAGTCGATACGATTTTTGGTGTGAGCTACGTGGTTCTTGCCCCGGAACATCCGTTGGTTACACAGCTCGTTAAAGGAACGCAGTATGAACGAGGTGTACTCGCTTTTATTGAGAAGATGAAAGGCCTGAACGAAATTGCACGAACCTCATCGGAAGCTGAAAAAGAAGGTATGTTTATCGGACATTACTGCATCAATCCGTTAAGCGGAGAACGGGTGCCGATCTGGATTGCCAATTACGTTCTTCTCGAATATGGAACAGGTGCGGTTATGGGTGTTCCAGGTCATGATGAAAGAGATTTTGCCTTTGCTGGGAACTACGGTTTGCCGATCACAAGAGTCATTCTTGATCCTAAAGTTTCCGCTGCAGATAAAGATCTGCCGATGAAGGAAGCTTATATTGAAAACGGAACCATGGTCAACTCTGTGGATTTCGATGGACTGGATAACCGGACAGCCTGGGGCAGGATGGCTGCTAAACTGGAAAAGCTGCAGCTTGGTGAGCGTAAAATCAATTACCGTCTCAGAGACTGGCTGATTTCCCGTCAGCGCTACTGGGGTGCACCTATTCCGATGATTTACTGTGATACGTGCGGCGTTGTCCCGGTGCCGGATGACCAACTACCGGTTCTGCTGCCTGACGATGTCGTGTTTAAAGCTGGTGAAAACCCGCTGACCACTTCCCAGAGCTTTGTGCAGACAACTTGTACGAAGTGCGGAGGGCCTGCCAGAAGAGAAACCGATACGATGGACACCTTCATGTGCTCTTCGTGGTACTATCTGAGGTATTGTGACCCGCGGAATCCGCATAAGGCTTTTGACGAAAAAGCCGCAGCCAAATGGATGAACGTCGATCAGTATGTCGGTGGCGTTGAGCATGCGATCCTTCATCTGCTCTATTCACGCTTCTTTACCAAAGCCCTGAGGGATTTTGGCTACCTCCAGGTGGATGAGCCGTTTGCAAATCTGCTTACCCAGGGAATGGTCTGCATGGACGGTTCCAAGATGTCCAAATCCAAAGGAAATGTCGTCAGCCCTGAAGAGATTATCAGCAAATACGGTGCAGATACGGCCAGAATGTTCATTCTTTTTGCTGCGCCGCCCGAACGGGATCTGGAGTGGAGCGAACAGGGTGTTGAAGGTTGCTACCGTTTTTTAAACCGTGTCTGGCGGCTTATTGACCAGTATCAGGCTGCTCTAGCTTCTGCAGGCAATGGTAATTCTGAATGTGAATCTTCTACGGAGCTCGATGCTAAAGCCAAACAAATGCGTTTTACCACGCACAGTACCATCAGGAAGGTCACCAATGATGTCGGTAGCAGATTTAATTTTAATACCGCAATTAGTTCCATTATGGAGTTGGTTAACACACTTTATCTGTATAAAGAAGAAAAGGATGTCAACCTGGCTGTCGCCAGAGAAGGTATTGATACATTGTTAAAACTCTTGGCACCGTTCGCGCCGCATATCACCGAAGAGCTCTGGGCAGAACTTGGATACACAGAAAGCATTCATAAACAGGCCTGGCCCATTGAAGACGAGACCGCGCTAATCGAAGAGGAAATCACGATCATTCTCCAGGTAAACGGGAAAGTCCGCGACAAGGTTCAGGTCCCGGCTGAAATTCCTAAAGAGGAACTGGAAAAAATGATTCTGTCCTCAGAAAAAGTCAAACAGCACCTTGAAGGAAAAACCGTTATCAAAGTGATCACGGTTCCAGGTAAACTGGTAAACATAGTTGTGAGGTAAGACGGTGATTCACAACCCAATATTTTGATATACCGGCCTGCAGATATAAATTAAATTTTTTCAGCAGGTCTTTTTTTATGTCAAATCAGATAATACTTCAAGAACTAGGATTAAAATCAGCCACGATTCGAATAGAGAATCGTGGCTGATTGCCACGGACGGTGGCACACAAAGTGCCTAGTGTTGTCAATACGTCAGGAATGACAAAGTGTTCGACTGGGCTAATGCGGCGGTTCAATTCAGAAGATCAGAATGGGGTATCAATAATAATAGGGGTATGGTCCGTAAGGGCTGTACGGGTAAGGGCCATAAGCATAACGGGAGCCGTAGGCTAGCCCTGCGCCGTAAGCAAAAGGAATACTCAGTGCTAAAGCGGCTATAGCCAGGAACGGAAGAAACAGAAATCCTGGGTTATTGGAATGAAACAGAATACCGTCCTCGCGGACTTCAACAATTTGTCCGTGGTAGGTTTTGCCGTCAAAGAGACTTATTGTGGCCTGCTTCCCTGCATAAGGAGCAACAAGTGCATAATTTAGATGGGTTCCTCTAAATAATGTCATTGGGAGCGGGAGCACCTCCTTGTAAATATTTGCCAATTTAGGCTGATATATTCTATGTTTTGAAATAGAAATGGGAACATTCTTATGATCAGGTTTAAAGTTTAAGCGCGCTGATTAATTTGGAAACGGCAAAAAAGTGATCGATTACAAAGGAATCTGGTAATAAATGGAGAATAATGAAAAAAGAGGGGGTATGGACGATTGGAGAAAAAGCTGAGGCTGCTTTGGTGGGGCATTTTGGGTGTATTGCTGGTTCTGGCCGCTGTGAAACTGTTTTTGCCAGTAAACAGTCCGGTTGAAGTTAATCAGGCAGAAGAAAATAGGGAGATTGTAGTTTATATTTCGGGTGCAGTTGTGCATCCCGGTCTTTTGCACCTGCCTATGGATGCAAGGCTGGATGATGCACTGAAGGCAGCGGAATTGACAGCTGAAGCCGACCTTGAAGTATTGAATCCTGCCCAAAAGCTCAAGGATGGACAAAAAATAATTGTGGCCTCAAAGAATACCGGAACGAGTCAATTAACCGGAAATGAGGTCCAAAATAACACTCAAAATAAGATTGAGAACAGCGCAGCTCAGCCGGGTACAACAGACGGATTATCGACAAAGGTCAATATCAATACCGCAGGTATTAATGAACTGGATACCATCCCGGGAATCGGACCGTCCTTAGCCCAGCGAATTATTGATTATCGTACGGAAAATGGGTGGTTTTCCGCACCGGAAGAGATTCAAAATGTTTCGGGAATTGGTTCAAAGACCTATGAGAAAATGGAGGAGTATGTCTCTGTGGGTTCGTAAGACAATACATTTGGGGCAAGTATGGGCCCACAACTGATTAGAGAGTTATTTATGCTGGTTTGCATACCAAAATGAGAAGAAGGTCATGAAGGGACATAAAGCTCATGAAAGATAAGTTGGTCGGTCAGACTACAGCTGTGCTGACGGGTGGATTCCTGGCCGTTCAAAGTGAAAGAGAAACAAGGACATTCATTTTGGCCATTTCCCTGCTTTTAATTATAGGAATCATGTTTATCTGGAAACCGCTTGATTTTTTCGGCAAAGCTTCCAAACCGGAAGCGGTACTGCTTGCCTGCGGACTTTTAACAGGGTTTTTGTATGGGATGACGGTAGAGAACAGTCTTGCTTCTCCGCTGGTTATAGAAAGAATCGAGATACAGGGAAGACTTTCGGATTGGCGGATTGATGATAAGATCGGTCAGGGTACTTTTATCCTGGAAGATGTCTATCCCGGAACAAAAGAACACTTGGAGAAAAAATACCATTTTCGTGTTTATCCCGAAGAAGATGGGGTGTATATGAAGGGATGGGACCGAGTTAAGCCCGGAGACACCATCTCGGTCACAGCCAGACTGGAACATCCCAAACCTCCAGGAACAGAGGGCGAATTTGACCTTCCGCTTTATTATGCGGTAAGAGGCTTAGGCGGCACGATTACAGCCTTCGGGGAAGCTAAAGTGCTGGAAGAAGGTGTTCCGGGTTTTACCTGAAGGATACGTCAACATGTGCATAATATTCTGACCGCGTCCTGGCCGGAACAAGCCGGCATTCTTGAAGGAATTTTGTTTGGTGATTCCAGCGGGATTTCTGCAAAAACACTGGAGATGTACAAAGCCGCAGGAGTCATGCATGTTTTTGCGGCTTCGGGATCGAATGTGGCCTTTGTGATGGCTCTGGCATGGCTGTTTTTATTTGGCCTGCCCCGGAAAGCCAGAATCGCTGCAACAATCGGCGTTATCTTGTGTTATGCAGTCTTATGCAGTGGCAATCTGCCTATCTTAAGGGCAACCATTTTGGGAACCTCAGTCTTGATCGGCCGCTTATTAGGCAGTAAAAAAATATCGATGCTTAGATGGCTTCTTTTCGCTGCGTTGATTCTTTATTTATGGAATCCTTTATTTTTACGTGATATAGGCTTCCAGCTTTCCTTTGCTGCGACCTGGGGAATGTTGGTTCTATCACCCCGGTTGATAAAGAATGCCTGGTTCGGCAAGCTGCCTGAATTACTGAGACTGCCTGCAGCAGCATCGTTTGGCGCTCAGATTGCCGTTCTGCCCATTATGACGAATGTTTTTCATAAACTGTCTCTAGCTGGGCTGATCACCAATATATTCATCCTTTTTATGCTCGGCGGAGTTTTGCAGCTAGGGCTTATCGGAACGGTATTATCTTTTGTCCCGGGTATGCCGCCTATTTTTTTTCAAGCTGCTGTATGGCTGCTTGAGATCTCTGACCGTATATTGACGTTGATTGCATCTTTCCCCTGGGCCTATTTCTGGGTATTGAATCCCGGTATGATCTTCTGGATAGCCTGGTATGTATTTCTGGCAGGGGTGTTATTCGGTACGGAAAGAATAAAATTTATTTGGAGTGTACAAATCAGAAGACTTATATCAGCTGCGAAGAGATTACGATTACTGCCCTGCCTGAGCAGAATAGGTGACACACTCAAGCTTGGTAAGGCTGAAAAGTTAGATACGAATCAGATAAAACCGAGATATGCTAATCTGAGAGATGTGATATTGCAATATGTAAAATTCAGGTACCTCTTTGCTTTGCTTTTGATTCTATTGCTCTGGAACCCCTGGTCAAGCGGCAATGCCTTGAAGATCACGTTTATTGATGTCGGCCAAGGGGACTGTATCCTGATTCAGACGGCCCGAGAAAACCTGCTTGTCGATACCGGTCCCCGTAAGGATAACTACAATGCAGCGGAAAAAATTGTGCTTCCTTATCTAATGGAAAAAAGGATAGGTAAATTGGATTTTCTTTTTATCACGCACGAGGATGCTGATCATTTGGGAGGGGCACAATACCTGCTGGCTAATTTGCCTGTGGCAAAAGTCGCAGTACCCGAAGCGGGCGATAGAATAACAAATGAAGAATGGCAGTCGGGAATTCCAGCGGAATACTACCGGAACGAAGGAAAGTTTGTAACGCTTAAGGCAGGGGATTATATCCATTTTTCTTCCAGTCTGCAGATTGATATTATGGCCCCGGTCGAAGAAATGAACAACACCGGTGCTGATTCGAATAATAATTCTCTGGTGATACAGATAGAATATCTGGGAAAAAAAATCTTATTGACGGGAGATATGGAAGCAGAAGAAATGGAATCCATCTCAGACAGAGGAACTGACTGGAATTCGGATTTTATAAAAATTCCACATCATGGCGGAAAAGGCTCTCTGGATACAGCTTGGTTTGACAGTACCAATCCCCGGGCAGTGTTTGTTTCTGTAGGCAAAAACAGCTTTGGTCATCCTTCCCGGGAGGTTATCAACTACTGGGAAGAAAGAGGTGTACCTATATATCGGACAGATATAGACGGTACAATACAATTAATGATCAATAAAAAGAGCTCTAAAATAATAACAGGCAGGTGACAGCTGCAAATTTCTTTTTTATCCAAATTTATGCTATAATCAACAACTGAACGAATAATTCATACGTTGAAAAGGAGTTATCGATCATGGAAAAACCGATTGTAACGATTGAAATGGCCAACGGGGATGTCATTAAGGCCGAACTCTATCCTGAAATAGCCCCGAATACTGTCAATAATTTTATTTCATTAATTGAGAAGGGCTTCTATGACGGTCTGATTTTTCACAGAGTCATTCCTGGTTTTATGATTCAGGGAGGATGTCCCCAGGGTTCGGGAATGGGTGATCCAGGCTACAGTATTAAAGGAGAATTCTCCGGCAACGGCGTCATAAATGATCTGAAGCATAGTCGTGGAGTCCTGTCAATGGCTCGTTCCAGAATGGCAGATTCAGCCGGTTCTCAGTTTTTTATCATGGTTGATGATTCACCTCACCTTGACAGCCAATATGCTGCTTTCGGTAAGGTGATCGAAGGCATGGAATTTGTCGATAAAATCGTATCGGTTGAAAGAAATTATCAGGACAGACCTAATCAGGAACAAGCTATGAAAAGTGTAACCGTCGACACCAAAGGTGTAGATTACGCTGAACCGGAAACCGTCTAAATATTTAGTCTGATACATCAAATTAGTCCAGCAAAGACTAATTTTATACGGAAATACAAAAAATATTAAAAACATGAATAAAAAGAGGAAGTGCATGGAAATAATACCAAATGAACATCTCTTTTCTCCTCCTCTTTCTTTCCCCTTCATCCGTTGAGGGGGACTTTTTTTGTTTAAAATCTCAATGATCTTTGGTTGAAAAGTTATTTGTTCTGCGCTATAGTAGATATAATTCAAAATAATTACTAAATAGTCATTTTGTGAAGAGAGAGGAAGATATTTCAATGGATTTCGCAGAAAATAATGCAAAAAGCCATGAAGAAATCTTGGAAACCTACGCGATGGTATTATCCAATTTAAAAGAAATGATGCAGGAAGACCTTATGGTGATGATCACAAACAGGACAAACATGCTCTATTACTACCCCGGCTACAAAATGGTGACGAACGTGGATTCAGCGAGTTTTAAGGTTAGTGATAACCCTCACCTTGTTGAAGTGATGAGAACAGGTAAATCCACATCGAATCTTATGCCCAAAGAGAAATTCGGTTTTCCGTTTGCGTCATTCACATACCCAATTAAAGCACCCAATGGAGAAGTCATCGGGTGTGTCGGAATCGGTAAAAGCTTGGAAAAACAGGCTAGAATTGATGAGGTTTCCCAAAGTCTTGCAGCAACGCTTCAGGAAGTAAACGCCGGGCTACAGGAAGTAGCTTCAGGATCACAAGGACTTTCGTTCAAAATTAGCAATGCTGTAAAATCCGCAAATGAATCCGCCGTGAAAATTAAAGAAATCAATAAAGTTATCGGCGCTATTTCAGATATATCCTCACATTCCAACTTGCTGGGACTGAATGCCGCAATTGAAGCGGCCCGCGCCGGAGAACAGGGACGCGGCTTTGCAGTGGTTGCGGAGGAAATGCGCAAACTTGCCGCCCAGAGTAACGATTCGGCCAAAATGATTACTGAAATACTTACTGAGATGAAAGATTCCATCGGAAGTATCATTACAGAAATCAATGAGATTGGTGGTATTGCTGAAAACCAGGCCGCAGCAACTGAAGAAATCACTGCTGCAATTGAGGAAGTAAGTGAAAATTCGCAGGACCTGGTTGAATTCTCAAAAATCACATTGGATGGCAAATAAGAGACCCTCTTCTTAAGTCCAAGGAGAAAATAGGATATGACATTAGATATAATCAAACACGACATAGAGAACCACGGTATTCCCTCTGTTTATCTCTGGTACGGTGAAGACCGTTATTCTCTCACCGAGGCTTTGAAACTGCTAAAAAACTATTATTTGCTGGATGACCCTTCCGGCAGCAATACAGAGCTTCTTAACGGAAAAGAACAAACCCGGGAAGAAATAATCCAGGCTGCCAATATGACAGCTTTTTTTTCCGGAAAACTCGTGGTTGTTGATGATCTTCCTTATTTTGGAACGGGCAGGAGTAAAGGCGTTTCTGAATCGGAAAACAGCGCTGAAGAAACAGAACGATCCGATTCAGGGAGAGAAAGTGACCCGGATATCTTGCTGGAATACTGTCTGAACCCAAATCCGTCCACTTGCCTGGTTCTGATATCGGAAAAAGTAAACAAAGGCAGAAAACTGTTTAAGGAAATCAATAAAAACGGGAAAACAGTAGAATTCGCTTTTCCGAAGGGCCAGTCGGAATGGATGGCCTGGCTGCAAAAGCAAGCGCATCAAAACGGGAAGAACCTGAGTGTTCCCGTCGCTTCGTTTCTTTTGGAATGGGCTGGTCACCAGACGGGGGTGCTCAGTCAGGAACTGGCCAAATTAGCTCTATATACCGGAGAAAAACAAAACATAGAAATTGAAGATATCCGGAAAATAAGTTTGCCGATGATCGAGACGACGGTCTTTGCGATGTTGGATGCCATCGCGGCAGAGAATACCAAAGATGCATTGGCCAGGCTTAGCGAAGTGCTTAGTCAGGAACATTACCTCAAAGTGCATACAATGATCGTCCGCCATATCCGGCTGTTACTGGCAGCGAGTATTTGGCGGGCCCGCAAGGGCACAGTCAATGATTTTATGGGCACTGCAGGAATTAGGACATTCTTTGAAGGAAACAAACTCTTTCAGCAAGCGGACTCTTTTTCAGCCAACAGATTGGCTGAGGCCATGGAAGATTGTCTTCAGACTGAACTGGCGTTAAAAAGCAGCGGAGGGAACCCTCAGCTGCTGCTGGAAATAATGGTTATACGATTGTGTAAGAAATAACGTAATGAAAAAAGAGGATGCCCCAGGGTTCTGAGATATCCTCTTCAATGTCTATGGAGCGTGAAGCGTTTAAATAGCCTTCACGGATGCTGCGACGTCCATGGAGGGACTCGTGCAGCGTTGCTTAGCTGGCTTTATTATTCAAAGCCTGGAACTTTTTGGCCATTCTGGATTTTTTGCGAGCTGCTTTGTTTTTGTGGATCAAACCTTTTGCAGCAGCTTTATCAAGTGCACGGGAAGCTTTTTGCAGAGCTTCAACAGCATTTTCAGGATTATTGTTTACAGCTTCCTCAAAACGACGAATAGCGGTTCGTAAGGAAGATCTGGCAGCAGTATTCTTGGCATTCTGTAACTTGCTTAGTTGGACCCTTTTAATTGCTGATTTAATATTTGGCATACAGTCACCCCCTTCGAAACATCTAACTACCGCACGTTTTTTAGACAAAAGTTATTTTATCATATTTTAGCGAGACTATGCAACTAAATTCTTAAAAAAGAATAACCTGTCTTTATCTATTGCCATGTCAACCATCCATTGCATACCATTCTGAAATATATTTTTATATATTTTACAATAGCCATACAGAATTTCTATGGGCATACAGAATAGATATTTCTAATTGACGAATCTCAGGGCTCTGTGATAATATAGATTCAAATCAATACCATTATTGTATAAAAGTAATGATGGGGTAAAGTAAACGGTATGAGCTTTCCAGGGAGGAAACGTCTTAGACTGAAAGCGTTTCTATCGTATCGATCGTTGAAGGTTCACCCCTGAACTTCCGGACTGAAACCTTTGGGTAAGTAGGTCTGGACGGAGGCTTCCGCCGTTAAAAGGGAGGGGGTATAAGGAAGAATAAAGTCCCGTACCTGCTGAAAAGTGGGGTCTGCTTAGACCCAAATAGGGTGGTACCGCGAAGCACTTTCGTCCCTTCAGGGATGAGAAGTGTTTTTTTAGTTGGCTGCAAGGAGCGGCTAGCAAGGCCACGGATGCCCACGGACCACACCTAAGTTTCAGCAGGGAAAGACTCCTTTATTCGTACTCTTAAGAGAGGGCTGGAGTGATCCGGCTAACTGGGGTGGTACCGCGGAAGGCCACAGCTTTCGTCCCGGCGAAGGCTGTGGCTTGTTGTTTTCTGGTGAATCAGAAAAATATGAATGTAGGAGTGAAGGATGATGAAAAGAAAGTTCAAAGGTTTCACAGGGAGTATGGTAGTAGCTTTATTATTGGCGGGCAGCCTGATATTGGGGGGCTGCAGCTCCGGGAAGAGCAGTACGGCAGGCAGTGAGACAGCAGAACCTTACAAAGTGGGTGCGGTTCTCGATATCAGCGGGACTTCCTCTTCTTTGGGCACACCTGAACGCGATACACTGCTGATGATGGTGGACAAAATCAATGCCGAAGGCGGTATTCAAGGCCATCCGATTGAACTGATCATTGAGGACAATAAAAGTGATGAGACGGAGGCTGTACTTGCTGCGAATAAGCTGATCGAAAAAGGCGTCCTTGCAGTTTTAGGCGGCAGCTCCAGCGGAACCTCGATGGCAATTATTAAAACTGTTCAGGATGCGCAAATCCCGATGATTTCTCTGGCAGCAGCCAGCAGCATAGTTGAACCGGCAGCTGAAAGGCAATGGGTATTTAAAACAGCCCAGAGCGATATCGTCATGATCAATAAAATCGTGGAATATCTCAAGAAGAATAACATGACGAAGATTGCCTTTATGTATATGAACAATGCCTATGGCGACAATGGCAAGAAGGCCATTAGCGCAGCAGCTCCCCAAAATGGAATCACCATCGTTGCCGAAGAAAAATTTGACGCGACAGACAATGATATGACGCCGCAATTGACGAATGTCAAGAGCAGTGGAGCTCAGGCAGTCGTCGTATGGGCGATTCCGCCTTCGGCCTCCATCCTGACGAAGAACTATAAGGATCTGGGACTGACGATTCCGCTCATTCACAGTCATGGCGTCGGCAATCAAAAATTCATTGAACTTGCCAAGGACGCTGCTGACGGAGTGATTCTTCCAATAGGTAAGCTTCCGGTGGCCGATCAGATTGCGGATTCTGATCCGCAGAAAGCAGTGCTTACAAGTTATATCAATGATTACCAAAATAAATACAATACCGCGCCCAATTCATTCGGTGGTTATGCGGCAGATGCTTTAAGTCTCCTGGTCAAGGCGATCGAAAAAGCCGGTCCAGACCGCAGCGCCATTCGGGATGAACTGGAAAAAACGCAGGGACTTGTCGGCGTATCCGGGGTATTTAATATGTCTAAACAGAATCATAATGGCTTAAGCGAGGATTCCGCCGTTTTGGTTCAGATCAAAGACAGCAAATGGAAAATATTACAGTAACAAGGGCAAAATTCAGTAACGGAGTGAAAACTGATGGGAGAACAACTACTGCAGCTATTATTCAGCGGACTTACGCTTGGAAGTATTTATTCCATTATTGCCCTTACCCTGGTTATCACCTATAAAGTAACAGGCATATTAAATCTAGCCCTTGGGGAATTTCTGGTTATCGGGGCACTTCTGACGGTCAGTTTCAAATCAATGGGGATGCCGCTAATAGCGGCCTCCCTTCTCGCCATCATTATTGTCGCTTTGTTGGCGGGGGTGCTCGAAAGGCTGACGGTCAACAAAGCTAGGGGGGCCAGCAGCCTGACGATGCTGATCATTACAATTGGTATTTCAATATCCTTAAGGGGGCTGGCCCTTCTGATCTGGGGAACAGATACCTACTCTTTGCCCTCCTTTACGACTAGCGGACCAATCATGGCAGGCGGGGCGGCGCTCAATCCTCAGAGTATCTGGATATTTTTGCTGGCAGCGGCAACATTGATCTGCATCAACACTTTTTTTGGACGGACGTACTGGGGAAAAGCAGTTAAGGCTTCCGTCCTCAGTCCCATCGGAGCCCAGCTACAGGGGATCAATCTGAGTATGATTTCCCTAGCCGCATTTGTTTTTTCAGGGGCTTTGGCTACCGCCGCAGGAATCTGCATCGGACCGGTGACGATGGTCACGTATGATATGGGTTTTATGTTAGGCGTCAAAGGTTTTATCGCGGCAACAATTGGCGGATTGGGGAGTATATCCGGAGCTGTTCTGGGGGGATTAATCCTGGGACTTTTGGAAGCCTACAGTTCCGGACTGATTTCCTCCGGGTTGAATGATGCGATCTCTATTGTGATTCTTCTTGCAGTCCTTTTAATCAGGCCGGAAGGGATCCTGGGTGCAATTAGCGAGCGTAAAATTTAATTTTAAAACAGGGTTGGGTTTTCTTTTGGCATAGATTTAAATTTTTTTGAGTAATATTCGACAGCGTTATATGGTAAGGAGCGTATCTCTGGTGAAAAAGATTCAATTTAAATTTAGCGGAGCTGTCATCATGCTGGTGCTGTTGATCATTCCGCTCCTGCTTAACAGCAATTATCTTTATGGGATGCTGATTGTTATCGGCCTGTATGCCATCATTGTTCAGGGCTTGGGAATACTGATGGGTTATGCGGGACAGGTTTCGTTTGGTCATGCGGCGTTTTTTGGTTTAGGCGCTTATACGGCAGCAATATTAACCACGCGTTTCCATTGGCCGTCATTGTTAGCCCTTCTTGCAGCGATTCTTCTTCCCGGAATCGTGGCGGCACTTATTGGCAGACAGACCCTTAAATTACGCGAGCTATATCTTGCGCTTGCTACGCTTGGATTTGGGATTTTGGTCTATATATTATTTACCGAGGGCCGAGATATTACCGGAGGACCATCCGGGATCAGTGGTATCCCGCATCTGGGCATCGGCAGTCTTACTTTAAACAGTGACAGGGAATTTTATATCATGGTGTGGATTATTCTGGTCCTGATACTGCTGGGAATACGAAATTTAGTCCGTTCCAGAACAGGCAGGGCCTTATGTGCGATCCGGGAGAGTGAGTATGCGGCAGAAAATGCCGGTATTGACTGTATACGCCTGAAGCTGCAGGCTTTTATCTTCAGTGCGCTCCTTACGGGCTTGGCAGGGGGCCTATATGCTTTTTTCGTGACCTTTATCAGTCCGTCACCGTTTACATTTCATGCTTCCGTCCAGTTTGTATTGATGGCTGTAATCGGCGGCCTGGGAACCTTTTGGGGGCCTTTGCTTGGGGCAGCAGTTGTCGTGGCTCTGAGTGAAATCTTAAAAGAATTGATACCGCTCATCATTCCCGGAGCCGGTGGCGAATACCAGATTATTATTTACGGAATCATCCTGGTAGCCCTTATGATTTACCGGCCGCAAGGTTTAACCAGTATTGGAGAATTCTTCCAAAGATCAAAAAAGAGTCTGGTTTGAGACTGAAATAGTCCGTTAAACCTATATTTGAACAGAACAATAATAGGAATATTAAATAAAAAATATAGATTGCGTATCAATGCAACAGAAGGAGGGAAAAAGCGATGCTCCTAGAGTTACACAGAATCACAAAACATTTTGGCGGCATTATGGCCGTTAAACATGTGTGCTTTGGGGTTGAAGAAGCAAAAATAACAGCGCTCATTGGACCCAACGGTGCAGGAAAAACGACGATTTTTAACCTGATTGCCGGTACATATCAACCGGATGAAGGTGAAATATTATTGGAAGGGAAAACGATCACCGGAATGAAGACGTATAAGACAGCCCGGGCTGGAGTAAGCAGAACTTTTCAGAACCTTCAGCTTTTCGGCAGCATGACCGTGATGGAAAATGTCATGACTGGGGCTTACCTGCAGGGGAAAAAGGGCTTTATCAAGTCGTTCCTTTCTTCCCCAGATCGGTCTAAGGAAGAAAAGAAAATCAGGGCTGAATCCCTTAGACTGCTTGAAGAGGTTGGTTTAGTGGAGTCGGCCGGTCTACCGGCGGCAGTTCTGCCGTTTGGACAGCAAAGACTCTTGGAAATTGCCAGAGCCCTTGCTTCTCAGCCCAAACTGATCCTGCTTGATGAACCAGCTGCGGGGCTAAATGCCGCTGAATCTGAAATCCTGACAGAATATTTGAAAAAACTTCGCAGTCAGGGTACGACCATGATTATGATTGAACATGATATGGAAACGGTCATGGAAGCTGCTGATAAGATTGTTGTACTGAATTTTGGCGAGGTGATCGCCCAGGGAACCCCGGCAGAAATTCAGGCTCACCCAGAAGTGATCAAAGCCTATCTCGGAGAGGATGAGCAAAGTGCTTAGTGTAAATGGTCTCGATGTTTATCATGGCTATGTGCATGCGCTGAAAAATCTATCGATGAATGTCAAGCAGGGAGAAATGCTGGCAATTCTCGGAGCCAATGGAGCAGGCAAGAGTACCCTGCTGGGGACGCTTGCTGGGTTATACAAGCCGGCCGCAGGAGATATCGTTTTTCAGAACATAAAAATAACCGGCCAGTCACCGGATAAAATCGTCAGATCTGGTATCGCCCTTATACCGGAAAAGAGAGAAATATTCAGCGCATTAAGCGTAATGGATAATTTAATGATGGGGGCTTTTCACCGTTATCGTCAGGACAGGACTGATATTCCTAACGATGCGAAGGAAATCTTAGAATTATTTCCTCTGCTGCAGGGAAGAGAAAAGGACTTGGCAGGTTCTTTAAGCGGCGGACTGCAGCAAATGCTGGCGATAGGCAGGGCACTTATGGCCAGGCCCTCGCTACTGCTGCTTGATGAACCTTCCGTCGGGCTAGCTCCACTTGTTGTGCGCGAGATTATGGCGATCCTGGTCAGGATGAAAGAATCCGGCGTTACGGTCGTACTGGTTGAACAAAATACAAAAGCCGCCTTAAAAGTAGCGGACAGTGTAATTGTCATGGAGCGAGGTAGGATTGTTCACTACGGAAACTCTAAAGAAGCAATATCGGATGCTCTGCTTCAGGAGGCTTATTTGGGCCGGACCCGGATGTGAGTATATTGCGGCTTTACCCAGCGTATGTATCGTATCAAAACCTTAAGAGTTTTAAGAGTTAGTGGATCCTATTATAGTATAATTTCTACCATAATGATTTCAATGGAATAGATAAACCAGTGAAATATGGAAGATCTACAACATCTTCATCCATACCTGCTGCAGCTAAGACGTAGGAACCATCCCTCAGTACAAAACATTCGAGGGTTTTCTCAGCCGGATCGACCAGCCAGTAATGTGGGATCTTGGTCTTTTGGTAAATCTGCAGCTTCTGCAGACGATCTTTGCGCCTGCTGGATGGGGAAATGATTTCAACCACGATTGTTGGCTGGCCATTGATACGGGCTTCTTTGATGATCTGTTTTTGCTGCCCGGAAACGTAAAAAATGTCGGGCTGGACCACGTTGATATCTAATAATGTTACATCAAGAGGTGCCACAAATACTTCGCCTTCGGGATCATTTCCCCGAAAATAATCTTCAAGAATCCATGTCAACCGAAGCAAAACATGTTGGTGGCTAACATTTGGAGAAGGTTCTTTCATCATAATACCTTCGAGAATTTCGATGCGGTAGCCGGGTTCATCCGGTATCTTCAGATAGTCTTCGTAAGTCAGCTTCCTAGAAGATTCTGCAGTGTATTCGTTTGATTTTTCCTGCACTGCTGAGGCAGTATTTGTAAGTGCATGGATGACATCCGTCAATATATAACGATACTGCTTGCCATTCAATTCAATGAATGGTATTTTTTTCTCTCGCGTATATTTCCAAATAGTTTCTGTTGAAAGATCGAGTGCTTCAGCCAACGCTTGGGCAGTCATAAGATTCTTGTCTATTGGCATATCATGATCACCTCAATAAAATTATATAAACATAATCAACCATAATCAACCAAAAATAATAAAAAATAACAAATATAATAAAAGATAAGACCAAAGATAATAGTAAAAATAATAATGCTGCTAATAGTCATGAGAACCATTAACAGCATTATATCAGTTTAGGATTACTCGTTTTTTGTGGTTACTCCACTATGATATGATGAGCCAAAGAGCTCAGATCCGTTCGACCCGGACGCCGGCATCGTGGTCGTTCAGGTTTACCTTGGTCAGATCTGCGGTACCTGATGTTTTTTCGATGCTTTCAGCAAGCGTTTCAACTCTGATGTATTCCTGATAGCTTTGAATTGCGCTTGTAACTTCGTCATCCCCGTCAAAATAGATCCGGATCCGGTCCATCATTTCGAAATCATTGCTCTTGCGCATTTGCTGGACTTTGGAAACAAGCTCTCTGGCCAGACCTTCGTCGAGAAGCTCTCTGGTCAGCGTGGTATCAAGAATAACAAACAGGTTGTTTTCCATTGTGACCGTGAATCCTTCTTTGGCTGAAATCGACACGATGACATAGTCCTTGACGATATTTAGCTGTTCTGCGTCGACATCAACTGAAAGTAATTCTCCGGCCTCCAGAGCAGCTGCAGCTTTCGAGGCCTCCAGACTTTCCAGTGCTTTGCCGAGGAGTTTAATTTTCGAGCCAAAGACGGGTCCGGCGACTTTAAAGTTAGGCTTTAGACTGAAATTCATAAAATCGCTTAAGTTGTTCGCAAAAATAACTTCTTTTACATTGAGCTCTTCTTGGATCAGTGGAATCAAATCCGCGATCAGGACTTCATATTTTCCGTCGACCAGGATTTGCTGGATCGGCTGACGGACTTTGATCCTGACCTGTTCCCGGGCTGATCTGCCGAGGGTGACTAAATTCCTAACCAAATCCATTCTGTTTTCGACGTTCTCATTGATCATAGTCGAGACATATTCCGGATAATCTGTCAGGTGGACCGAAGTCCCGCCGGTCAGGTTACGGTAGATTTCTTCCGCCAGATAAGGAGCGAACGGTGCTGAGATTTTAGCGATGCCGACCAGGATCTCATACGTGGTGTTATAGACGGCCTTCTTGTCGTCCGACAGTCCGGAATCCCAGAATCTGCGGCGGGAGCGCCGAATATACCAGTTGGAGAGATCCTCGCTGACAAATTCCTGTATTTTTCGGACCGCTTTGGTCAGATCATAGACAGCCAGATTGGTTTCAACGTCGTTCAGCAGGGCGTGATATTTAGAGAGGATCCACCTGTCTAGCTCCGGCCGCTTTTTGTATTCGATAAAGAAATCTCTTGGGTCAACTTCATCGGTATTCGCATAGAGCACAAAAAAGGTATAGACGTTGCGGAGTGTTCCGAAGAACTTGCTCTGAACTTCCTTGAGGCCTTCGATGTCAAAGCGTTTAGGTGTCCAGGCCGGAGATACATAAAGCAAATACCATCTGAGCGTATCGGCACCGTACCGGTCAAACAGTTCAAACGGATCTACTGTGTTGCCTTTGGATTTAGACATTTTCTGTCCCTGTTTGTCTAAAACGAGATCGTTGACCAGAACCCGCTTATACGGCGAACGGCCCATCACGAAGGTCGAAATCGCGAGCAGTGAGTAGAACCAGCCGCGGGTTTGGTCAATCCCTTCGCAGATAAAATCTGCCGGGAACAGTTCATGAAAGTTCTCTTTGTTTTCAAATGGATAATGATGCTGAGCATAAGGCATCGCACCGCTGTCAAACCAGCAGTCGATCACTTCACTGACCCGGGTCATCGGTTTGCCGCACTTCTCACAGCGGATATGAACGTCATCGACGTAAGGTCGGTGCAGTTCGATGGTTTCATCAATCTTTTCGATTGCTTTTTCCACAAGTTCTTTGCGGGAGCCGACCGAAGCGGTATGGCCGCATCCGCAACGCCAGATATTTAAAGGAGTCCCCCAGTAGCGGTTACGGGACAATGCCCAGTCATTGACATTTTCGAGCCAGTTGCCGAAACGTTTTTCACCGACAAAGTCGGGATACCATTCGACAGTTTTGTTATTAGCGACAAGCTGATCTTTCAGTTTGGTCATCGCAATGTACCAGCTCGGCTTGGCGTAGTACAGCAGGGGCGTCTGACAGCGCCAGCAGTGCGGGTAGTTATGCTCCATTTTTTCTTTCTTGAACAGTTTGCCTTCGGCATACAGCCACTTGATAATATCCAGATCGGCATCCATCACAAAGCTGTCTTTCCAAGGCGTTGCGATGAATTTGCCCGATTCATTCACTGGCTGAAAAACCGGCAGGTTATACCGTTTTCCGGTGTTATAGTCGTCCTCACCAAAAGCAGGTGCGGTATGGACGATCCCGGTACCGTCCTCTGTCGTGACATAATCGGCTGTCGTCACGAAGAAAGCTTTTTTGTCGGTGCTTAAAAACGGCATCAGCTGTTCATATTCCATATATTCAAGCTCAGTGCCTTTTAATTCCTGCAGGACTTCATAATCGTCGCCAAGTACTTTCGGCGCAAGCGTCTTTGATAAATAATAAATCTCATCATTGCTGCGGACTCTGACGTAGGTCTCAGCCGGGCTGACTGTGAGTGCCGCATTGGAGGGCAAGGTCCATGGTGTGGTCGTCCAGGCCAGGAAATACTCGTCAACTCCTTTGCGCTTAAATTTGGCGATGACGGTATTTGTTTTGATTTCTTTATAGCCCAGCGCGACTTCATGGGAAGCAAGTCCGGTTCCGCATCTAGAACAGTACGGAAGAATCTTGTGACCTTCGTACATGTAGCCTTCTTTGAAGAATTTGTCCAGAATCCACCAGACACTTTCGATATAATTGTTATCCAGGGTAATATACGGATGATCTAGATCAATCGAATAACCCATCCGGATCGTCATTTCGCGCCATTGCTTTTCATACGTAAACACTGAGTCACGGCATTTTTCATTGAACTGAGCAATCCCGTACGCTTCAATACCTTGTTTGTCGGAAAGATTCAGCTGTTTTTCAACTTCAATTTCTACCGGAAGTCCGTGCGTATCCCATCCAGCCTTCCGTTTGACCTGGAAACCTTTCATGTTTTGATACCGGCAGACGGAATCCTTCAGGGTTCTGGCCATGACATGGTGAATACCTGGCTTGCCGTTGGCCGTCGGCGGACCCTCATAAAATACAAACGGTTCTGCGCCTTCACGGTTTTCAATTGTCTTTTGCAGAATATCAATTGAATCCCAGTAATCCGATATTTGTTTTTCCCGTTCAGCAACAGGGTTTTCAGCTAAAGATTTGAACTTTTCCATAGAGATTCTCCTTTATCAATTCATTAATGATTGCTAGTTTAATTGTCAACCCTTAAGTTGTAATATAAAAAATTAAAAATCCCTAAGTATAAATAACTTAGGGACGACTAAACCGCGGTACCACCCTGATTATATGTCTGGGTACATGAAAATACGTCAAACACATCACTCTTGCCCGTTAACGCAGGGCAGGCGGAACTTCTTACTGGAACCCTGTTACTGATCATTTTACAAGACAAGGTATCATATTTCTGAAGTTCAGCTCCCGGGTGATCTTCACTTGAAAGTCAGCCGCAATTTCTCAGCATTCGATTGCTTTCTGTGGACTTTCTTTTAAGCTACTGTCCCATTCCTCGCTGTTTGATGCTT
The DNA here is from genome assembly GCF_004343605.1 of Dehalobacter sp. 12DCB1. Lineage (GTDB taxonomy): Bacteria > Bacillota > Desulfitobacteriia > Desulfitobacteriales > Syntrophobotulaceae > Dehalobacter. The sequence goes on along the minus strand of NZ_POSF01000011.1, from coordinate 301,606 downwards.
GAATTGTTTTCAAATTATATCTATTATATGACATCTCATGCAAAAATGCCAAGTACATCTTAAAAATTCTACGATGCATAAATTCAGCGCAAATGCAGGCGTAAAATATTAGGCTATTTCAATGTTCTAAGACAAGGTTGTCCTTCATATTCCTAATTATGGAAAGGAGGGGGTTGTCCTGTTTTCTTGGAAAAACCGTCTGAAAGCTGTTGGGGTCATTTTACTATTGGCGCTGCTTACATTTTCTGTTTACTTTTGTATTTCCAATGATAGTTTTCAGTATACCATAAAAATACTGTCCGAAAAAAGTTTCCCGTTTGAGCTTGTACTTCTGGAAGGCGCCCCGGGGATGTCTTATCCGGAACGAACCTATATCAGTGATACACGGAACTCTGCTGCAGGGATCGGAATGTATTTGCTGACCGGAGTCAACATATCTGATGCCCGGACGTATTTTTTAAGTTTCTATGCGCCTCCTTCCGAAGGGCCGACTTGGCTGGGCTGGGCCTATCATCCCAATGATCCTGAAATGGAGGGGCCGCTGCTCGAACCCCTTGATAATCCGTTCTATCATGACCCTGAACCGGTTAAAAGTGCGCAGGATGTCTTGGTAGGCATCTATCACACCCACAGTGCAGAGTCTTATTCGGGGGATGGCGGTGCAGACCGGGTAGCCGGAGGTGAAAACGGAGATATTGTGAAGATTGGACGGTTATTGTCAGAAAAATTGATCCAGGCCGGGATCAAGACCGTACATTCTGAAGAGGTAAATGATGCGGTTTATATCCAGTCCTACAATCATTCCTACCTTACAGCAAAAAAAATAATTGAAGAAAATCCGACGACTCGCCTGCTGATCGATCTCCACCGGGACGGGCTGCCTCCTCAGGTAGGAAAGGACACGATAAAGATTAATGGGCAAGAGTGCGCCAAGGTCATGATTGTGATCGGTCAGAAAAATCAAAATTGGGAAAAGAATGACGCAATTGCGCATGAGATTATTAAGATTGCGGAGGAAAAATATCCGGGACTGTTTTTCCCGAAAATCCGCTATGCTTCAGAGGCACGCTACAATCAGTACCTTACGGATGGAGCCATCCTGGTGGAAATAGGCAGTCAGTTAAATACGCTGGAGGAAGCACAGGCTGCGGCCGGTCCCATAGCCGAAGTATTGAAGGAATATCTCGGTAAATGATATAATTTGCAGAGAATGCATTGATGGGTAGATAGAAAGGTCCTTCAGCTTCATGATGACAAACAATCAAAAGATGATGAAAGCAGCCGGCTTCATGATGGCTGCCAACCTTGTTTCCAGGCTTCTCGGTTTCATCAGGGAGTCTCTGATGGCCGGATTGTTCGGAAAAACGGCAGCTACTGACGCGTATAATACGGCCTTTATCCTTCCGGACCTGCTGTACTGGTTATTGGTTGGAGGCGTGTTAAGTGCTGCCTTTATCCCTGTCCTATCCGAATATATTGCCAAAGGCAGGGAAAAAGAAGGATGGAAAGTCGTGAGCTCGGTAACCAATGCGACATTTCTTCTGCTCTGTATCCTGGTTATCGCGGGCATGCTGCTGACTCCGAAGTTTATTGAGCTTCAGGTGCCCGGATTCAGTCCGGCGAATAAGGAACTTACAATCTATCTTACCCGTATCCTGCTACTGCAGCCGGTCATTCTGGCTTTGAGCGGGATTACGATGGGCATCCTGAACTCGTACAAAATATTTTGGCCGTCCGCGTTGGGGACGGTCCTTTACAATGCCAGTATCATCCTATTTGGAGCGATTTGGGCTAATTCCGGTGAAGCCCGGAGTATCTCCGGTTTTGCGTTTGGGGTCGTCATCGGAGCTGCAGCTAATTTTCTTGTTCAGGTACCTTCCCTGCGAAAGGTTGGCTTCCGCTACTATCCAATGATCGATCTGAAACATCCCGGGGTCCGGAAGATTATGCTGTTGGCTGTCCCGATGATAATCATGTATACCTTGAATCAATTCCAGGTTATCGTGAATTCCAACCTCGGTTCCGCACTTGATCCGGGAAGCTTGACTGCGGTCTGGTACTCTTACCGTCTTTTCCAGGTCCCGGTCGGAATCTTCGCGTTGGCCATCGGTGTCGCTGTTTTCCCGACCTTAACAGAACAGGCGGCTCTGAAAAAGGCCAAAGATTTTCTCGAGACGATTTCGAGTGCAATCCGACTGATTATCTTTATTACAGTTCCGATATCCATTGGGATGGTCGTCCTGCGCTTCCCTTTGATCCGAGTTCTGTTCCAGCATGGTGAATTCAGCGCCGGGGATACGGATATCATGGCTGTACCACTGCTGTATTTTTCGCTTGGGATCACAGCTCAGGCTATTATTCAAATTCTGCCGCGTGCTTTTTATGCAATGCAGAACACCTGGATTCCGGTTATTCTTGGCCTCGTCGCCATGGCTGCCAGCATCATCTGGATGTATATTTTGGTCGGGCCTCTGGCTTGCGGAGGTTTGGCCCTTGCTGTAACCCTCGGAGCCATGATGCAGATGCTTTTGCTGTTTATTGTACTACGCCGTAAGCTTGGCAAAATTGATGGGCGCAGAATTGCAGCCGTGTTTAGTAAAACACTAGCAGCTGCTTTGGCCATGGCAGCTGTCGTCATGATTTGGGCGAATCTGCTCACCCTTTGGGTCGGAATTGGCAAAATTGGCTCGACAATCGTTTTAATCAGCGGAGCACTCGTCGGCATGCTCGCGTTTTTTATCGTTGCCCGTCTGCTGAAGATGGAGGAGTACAAAATGGCCATTGACATGCTGATAAAACGTCGTAAATAGAGGAGCAGAGGACAAAAGAAACGCTTCTGTCCTCCAGTATCCCGGAGCCGCCTTGCTTTTCAAGGCGGTAATTTGTTATAATGATGTGCTGGTATTATATTCAGGGAGAGAAGAATATCCATGGCAAACGCTTCATCCAAAATTAGGAATTTTTCAATCATTGCCCATATCGATCACGGCAAATCTACCCTTGCTGATCGACTGATTGAGTATACTGGAACCATGTCCACCCGGGAACTTAAGGAGCAGGTTCTCGACTCCATGGATTTGGAACGGGAGCGTGGGATCACTATCAAACTGCAGGCAGTCCGTTTACGCTACAAGGCGAAAGATGGAGAGGTCTATGAGCTGAATCTGATTGATACTCCCGGGCATGTTGACTTTTCTTACGAAGTTTCCCGGAGTTTGGCTGCCTGCGAAGGGGCCTTGTTAGTCGTCGATGCAGCACAGGGTATTGAGGCACAGACCCTCGCTAATGTCTATCTTGCTTTGGAAAATGACCTGGAGATCATTCCTGTTATTAATAAAATTGATCTGCCAAGCGCAGAACCTGACAGAGTCAAACAGGAGATTGAAGATGTGATTGGGATTGATGCGAGTGAGGCGATCCTCGCATCGGCCAAAATGGGGATTGGGGTCGAAGAGATCCTGGAAGCGATTGTTAAGAGAATTTCTCCGCCGAAGGGCGATGATGAAGAACCCTTGAAGTCGCTGATTTTTGACTCGAAGTTTGATTCCTATAAAGGTGCGATCCCTTATATCCGATTATTTGACGGCAAAGTCTCCAAAGGTACGAGCATCAAGATGATGTCCACCGGAAAAATGTTTGAAATTACCGAAGTTGGTGTTTTTACACCCGGGATGACGATTGTTGAAGAACTAAGGGCAGGCCAGGTTGGCTATATCGCAGGTAGTATTAAGAATGTCGGAGATACTCGCGTTGGGGATACCGTGACGGATAACGACCATCCGGCTGCAGAACCGTTGCCGGGTTATCGCAAAGCGGTGTCGATGGTTTTTTGCGGCCTTTATCCGGTTGAAACTTCCGACTTTGACAGGCTGAAGGATGCGCTGGAAAAACTTCAGCTGAATGATGCGAGTTTAATGTATGAAAATGAAACGTCCGCGGCGCTGGGTTTTGGTTTCCGCTGTGGGTTCCTGGGTCTCCTGCATATGGAAATCATTCAGGAGAGACTTGAGCGGGAATTTGGCCTCAGCATCATTACAACTGCACCGAGCGTTGTTTATAAAGTGAATACCACAGCCAAGGAACAGATCTTCATTGATAACCCTGCGCTTCTGCCGTCTGAAGGAAAGATCGAATCGATTGAAGAACCTGTGGTTAAGGCTACGATTATGGTACCATCCGAGTATGTAGGTACCATCATGGAACTGAACCAGGAGAAAAGGGGTACGTTCCTGAACATGGACTATATCACCGCCTCCCGGGTAAGCCTATATTATGAGCTTCCGTTAAGCGAAATCGTTTACGATTACTTCGATCAGCTTAAATCCCGAACCAAAGGGTATGCGTCTTTGGACTATGAACTGATCGGATATAAGGAAGCGAATCTTGTGAAACTTGATATCATGCTGAACGCTGAAATTGTAGATGCACTTTCCTTTATTGTCCACAAAGATAAAGCATATTCCCGTGGGCGCAGGCTTGTCGAAAAACTGCGTGGCCTGATTCCGCGGCAGATGTTTGAAATCCCTGTCCAGGCTGTCATCGGGACCAAGGTCATTGCTAGAGAGAATATCCGGGCCATGCGTAAGGATGTTCTAGCTAAATGTTACGGCGGTGACATTTCCCGGAAACGCAAACTACTGGAAAAACAAAAAGAAGGCAAGAAACGCATGAAACAAGTCGGCAACGTGGAAATACCCCAGGACGCTTTCATGGCAGTGCTCAAAATGGACGATTGATTTTTGATTTGAATCGCATTTGACCCTAGGCATCTCTCCTGCGCCGCCACCGTGCTTTGCTTGGCGCTCACCATCCCATTACGGTGACTCAGTCTGCAGCCGGAGAATGTAAAATGTTAAAGATCGCTGTATTAGGTGATTAGGTATGACTTCTTTATATGTTCATGTTCCGTTTTGCGTAAAAAAATGTTCCTACTGCGCATTCTATTCGGTTCCTTATACTGTGCCCATTATCGCGGACAGTAGAATATCCGGTGGTGCAGATAGGGCTGACCATAGGTTATTATCAGACCCGGCCTCAGATTTGGTCTCCGTCTATTTGTGCGGACTGGAGCGGGAGCTTGAGTTGCGAGCTAAGGAAGCCTCCCAAGGGGTTTCTTCTCTTTTTATTGGAGGCGGAACGCCCACAGTTCTGGATGTCACTCAGCTTGAACGACTGCTCAGTTTGATTTGTCGGTATTATTTTAAGGCCCCGAACCGGACAGACTCGACAGACATATCCGATCCGTTAAGGAATCCCCTTATCCATACTTCCTGGACCGGTCAAGTCATAGAAAAAACAATTGAGTGTAATCCCGGCACACTCGACCGAGAAAAATTGATGCTCTGCCGAACGTACGGAATCAACCGGATATCGCTCGGCGCTCAGAGCTTTAATGACCGCCTGCTGAAAAGTATCGACAGAATCCATACCGCGGAAGATATTCACAGGAGCGTCGCCCTTGTCAGACAATCGGGGATAGACAACCTGAATCTTGACCTGATTTTTGGACTTCCAGGACAGAAAATGGGACATTGGCAGGATACACTCCGCCAGGCCATTACGTTGTCGCCGGAACACCTTTCACTCTATGCACTTACGCTTGAGGAAGATACCCCACTGCATAAAGAATATGCATGCAGTCAGGCAGGCAGTTCGGACTGCAAAGAAACCTTGGATGACTCGAACAGCCGGAGACGCCTGAATCGTCTGCCGGATGACGACTTACAAGCTGATATGTACGAATGGGCGGTTTCTTATCTTCAAAGCTTCGGTTATGGCCGCTATGAAGTTTCCAACTTTGCGAGGCCTGGTTTTGAATGCAAACATAACCAGTCTTATTGGCGAGGGCAGGATTATATCGGTCTTGGACCGGGGGCAGTTTCGTGTCTGCACAACGCTAGAACCAGGAATAGGGAGGATATCGCGGGGTATGCGCGGATACTGGAATCAGGACTAAGGCCTCTGGACCCCTCGGCAAACGAAGTGCTGACCAGAGAACAGAAGATCTCCGAATTTATGATGCTGGGGCTGCGGATGGCGGACGGAATTGACATCGCAGAATTTGCCGCCAAATTTCAAACCGAAATTCAGGATATTTATGGACGAATTTTGCAAAACTATATCGATAAGGATATTTTCTTGCTTGCCGAAGGTAGATTGAAAATTAATCCTGCCTGTTTTTTCGTTCTCAACGCGGTTCTGGTGGATTTTATGCTGTAGTTGAATTGTATACTATTCGATGATGATTCCTCTTGACATTATTTTACCTTCATGCTAAATTATGTTCAGATGATTAGCACTCACCTTGATAGAGTGCTAACAAATCAATCGGAGGTGGCACTTTGATGGAAATGGATGAAAGAAAACACAAGATTTTAAAAGCGATTGTGCAGGACTATATTGCCACCGCGGAGCCCGTCGGTTCCAGAACCATTTCCAAAAAGTTTGAGCTGGGGGTGTCTCCGGCGACGATCCGCAATGAGATGGCAGATCTCGAAGAGTTGGGACTTATTGAACAGCCCCATACATCTGCAGGAAGAATTCCTTCCGACTCGGGCTATCGCTATTATGTCGATTATTTGATGGACCCTTTAAGTCTGAACCACGATGAAAAGAAAAATATCAACCAGGAGATCACCAGCAGACTCAGCGAAGTGCAGGAAGTCATCGAATACACCGGAAAGCTTATTTCCCAGGTGACGAACCTGACTAGTATTGTACTTGGACCAAAAAGCCGAAACGGTATTCTGAAGAATTTGCATTTTCTTCCCTACGAGCAAGGGAAGGCTATCATGGTAACCGTAAAAGAGAATGGTTCAGTAGAGAATAATATTGTCGATATCGGTCCGGATACAAGCCCGGAGGAACTTCAGGTTCTGGCGAATCTCTTTAACCAGAAAATGAGCGGAACTAGGGTACAGGATCTGAAAAAAGGCCTGATCAACGAAATATACAGTGAGCTCTCCAGAAAACGCCGCATTATTGATGGAATGATGGGTATTCTGGAAAGAATGTTTGATGATAAGGATGGAGAGTCTGAAGAACGGGTCTACCTTGGCGGGACATTAAATATGCTTGATCAGCCTGAATTCAGGGATATCAATAAAGTTCGAAGTCTCTTTTCCGTATTTGAGGAGAACAATAAGCTGAAGGAGCTTCTAAGTCATGATCAAAAGGGATTAAGTATCATGATCGGAGCGGAAAATGCTGACCAGGTATTTAAAAACTGCAGTATTATATCTGCAACCTACCAGATTAACGGGAAACAGATTGGTTCAGTAGGCGTTTTGGGTCCAACCAGAATGGATTACGGCAAAGCGATCGCGATTGTAGACTATATGACAAACAGTTTGACCGAATTGCTGACGGAGAGGCACCGGAGGACCCGGACTTAGATCAAGAAGGGAGGCAACTGCGTGAACAAAGAAAAAACAAATCAAGCGTCTGCAAACGCTCAGGAAGATAAAGAAAACCAGAACATCGGGCAGGAGAGTGAAGAATGCCTGACTGAGGACATTGATTCTATCGATCATTTGCAGCGCCTGCGTGAGGAAATTGAAGAGCATAAGTCCAAAGCGGAAGACTATTATACCCAAATGCAAAGACTGAAAGCTGAATTTGACAATTTCCGCAAAAGAACCCAGAAGGAAAAAGAAGACACTGCCCGGTATGCTTCGGAAAAAGTTATTCATTCCCTGCTGCCGGTCCTGGATAATTTTGAAAGAGCGATTGTTTCCAGTCAAAAAAACAACGATTTTGAGGCGTTATCCCAGGGTGTCGAAATGATCGAAAGAATGTTTCTGAAAGTCCTGGAAGATGAGGGGCTCAAAATTATTGAAACAGTCGGCCAGGAATTTGATCCAAATCTCCATGAAGCCCTGCTGAAAGAAGAATCTGACCAGCCGGAGAATATGATTCTGGAAGAATTCCAAAAGGGATATTATCTGAAGGATAAAGTGATCAGGCCCAGCCGGGTCAAAGTTTCAGGCTGATCGTGTTAAGCTAAATCTCAGTCTGATCAAAGAGCATATAAGTTGAAAGAAACAAAAAATACGATATGAGAATTTGCAAGGAGGAAATCAAATGGGTAAAGTAATCGGTATTGACTTAGGAACCACTAACTCTTGTGTTGCAGTGCTTGAAGGCGGCGAACCTGTTGTAATCCCGAATCCTGAAGGAGCGCGCATTACCCCTTCAGTCGTCGGCTTCTCCAAGAATGGCGAGAAACTGGTAGGGCAGGTGGCCAAACGCCAGGCTGTTTCCAATCCGGACAATACGGTTAGTTCGATTAAGCGTCATATGGGCACGAACTATAAAGTGACTTTGATGGATAAATCCTATACACCGCAGGAAGTATCTGCGATGATTCTGCAGAAACTCAAAGCTGATGCGGAAGCTTATCTGGGGTCTTCAGTCACCCAGGCTGTCATCACCGTTCCGGCGTATTTTACTGATGCCCAGCGTCAGGCTACCAAAGATGCCGGCACGATCGCCGGTCTCGAAGTTCTGCGTATTATCAACGAGCCTACTGCAGCAGCACTGGCTTATGGACTTGACAAAGAGCATGATCAGACCGTACTTGTTTACGACCTTGGCGGCGGAACATTTGACGTCTCAATTCTCGAACTGAGTCAGGGAATGGTCGAAGTGAAAGCGACTAACGGGAATAACCTTCTTGGCGGTGATGACTTTGACCAGCGTTTAATGGATTACATTATTGCCGAATTTAAAAAGAGCAATGGTGTTGATCTTGCCAAAGACCGGATGGCCCTGCAGCGTCTGAAGGAAGCCGCTGAAAAAGCCAAAATTGAGCTTTCCGGTGTCGCCCAGACGAATATTAATCTGCCGTTTATCACGATGTCCGCTGAAGGACCGCTTCATCTGGATATGAATATCACGCGCGCCAAATTTGAAGAGCTTGTAGCAGACTTGATCGAAAAAACAATGGGACCTACCCGTCAGGCTATGGAAGACGCCAAGCTTTCCTTCAATGAAATTGATCAGGTCATTCTTGTCGGGGGATCCAGCAGAATCCCGGCAGTCCAGGAGGCCATTAAGAGAATCAGCGGCAAGGAACCGCATAAAGGTGTTAATCCGGATGAAGTCGTTGCGCTCGGCGCGGCTATCCAGGGCGGGGTCTTGGCTGGTGAAATGAAAGATATTGTTCTAGTCGACGTTGCTCCGCTTTCCCTCGGAATTGAGACCCTGGGCGGCGTATTCACCAGGATCATTGACCGGAATACGACCATTCCGACTACCAAATCCCAGGTTTTCTCCACTGCAGCCGACAGCCAGACTTCGGTAGATATCCATGTGCTTCAGGGTGAGCGCGAAATGGCTGCTTACAATAAGACACTCGGCCGCTTCCAACTTTCCGGAATTCCGCCTGCCCCAAGAGGTGTACCGCAGATCGAAGTCAAATTTGACATTGATGTAAACGGTATTGTACACGTTTCGGCGAAAGATATGGCAACCGGTAACGAACAGAAGGTAACCATTACCGCTTCAACCGGCTTAAGCAAAGACGAAATCGAAAAGATGCGTCAGGATGCCGAGGCCAATGCTGAGAAAGACAAACAGGCAAGGGAACTGATTGATGCCAGAAACCAAGCAGATTCACTCGCGTACCAGGCTGAAAAGACCCTGAAGGACTTCGAAGGCAAAGGCGACACCGCCGAACGGGATGCGATCAAGAAGGCTGCTGAAGAACTTAGAGCTACGACAGGCAGCGATAATGTTCAGGAAATTAATGCAAGATCCGAAGCACTGACCAAAATCCTGTATCCGTTTGTGGAAAAAATGTATCAGCAGCAGGGAGCACCCGGTGCAGGTCCACAGGGACCGGGCGCTGGACCAAACCCAGGTCAGCAGGATACCGGAGCCGGCAAGGCAGATGACAATGTTGTCGATGCTGAATATACCGAAGTGGACAAGGATAAATAAACAGAATCAGTATGAATCAGATAATTGTTTGATCGATTGATTATGAAGAGTCCGCAGATAATAACGATATTGAAACACAAAAAGTACCGGTATTTAGCCTCAAAGCTAAATACCGGTACAACGCGCCTTGAATCTTAACATATTAATAATAATGGTAGTATAATGATACATTAGAAAGAGTCTATAGGTAGGTAAGAGGGTCTAAGGGTGCAGCGGTATCTTTGGACCTGCTTCGGCATTCGGAGGAATGCGGGTCTTATTTATGTCTTATGCGGTATTGTATTGATATTTAGGGAGGAGTTTCAGCTTAAATTATGAAACGCGATTACTATGAAGTTCTGGGTGTTAGCAAATCTTCCAGCGTGGATGAAATTAAAAAAGCTTACAGGAAGATAGCCAAGGAAAACCATCCCGATGTCAAACCGGGAGATAAGCAAGCGGAAGAACGCTTTAAGGAAGCTACCGAGGCTTATGCGGTATTGAGCGATCCGGATAAGAAAGCAAAATATGACCAATATGGCCACGCCGGGGTGGACTTTAATGGACAGGGTTTTGGAGGATTTGGCGATTTCTCTGATTTTGCTGATTTCGGCCTTGGAGATGTCTTTGAAATGTTTTTCGGCGGTGGCATGGGCGGAGGCTCCAGAAGAAAAGGCCCGGCGAAAGGCGCCGATTTGAGATATGATCTGTCCATTACGCTGCATGAGGCTGCCTTTGGCATGAAGAAGCAGATTGAAGTTCCGGTCTCAGTATACTGTACCGAGTGCGGAGGAAGCGGCGCGGCTCCCGGCACGAATCCGACCACGTGTTCACAATGCGGCGGTACCGGGCAGATCAGGGCAACTCAGCGTACACCGTTCGGGCAGATCGCTACGACCAAGACTTGTGCTGCTTGTGGCGGAAAAGGGACAATGATCAGCTCTCCGTGCAGCAAATGCAATGGCAAAGGTAAAGTGAAAGAAGTTAAAAAGATTGAAGTCAATATCCCGGCAGGCACGGAGGATGGATTAAGTCTGCGTTACAGCGGTTATGGCGAAGCCGGAGAAAGAGGGGGACCGTCCGGAGACCTGTATGTTGTTTTGCTCGTTAAGAAGGATGAATTCTTCCAGAGAAACGGCAATGATATCTACGTTGAAATCCCGATCACTTTTGTTCAGGCCGCCCTGGGTGATGAAGTTGACGTGCCTACCCTTCATGGAGATGTCAAAATAAAGATACCCGAAGGAACCCAAACATCGAAAGTCTTCAGAGTCAAAGGAATGGGTGTTCCTTATCGGAGAGGCAGCGGGTGCGGTGACCAGCATGTCAGGGTGATCGTAGCAACGCCTACCAAACTTACGGAACGGCAGAAAGAGCTGCTCAGCGAATTTGGGAAAATAACAACCGAAGGCCAGCAACTTGGTAAAAAATCGCTTTGGGACAAGGTGAAGGATAATGTCCGGGATGCTATCAGTTGATCATATTTGACTTAGAAGATGTTTGATCGGTCAAAACGACCGAAGAAAAGGGAGTTAGCCATGAATTGGACTGAGATAGCGGTAACAGTATCATCTGAGGGAGAGGAGGCTGTTACTGATCTTTTTTATCGGATTGGCAGCAAGGGGGTAGTTGTCGAATCGCCTGAACTGATTAAAGGGTATGTTGAATCAGGGATCTGGGATTATCATATTTATGCGGATTTGGAAGTGACAGGAAAGTGTGTGGTCAAGGGTTATTTTCCGGAGGATGAAAGCTTAAGTCCCAGGATTACCTCCTTGCGGGAAGAACTTCTGCTCTTCAAGGAATTATTTCCGGCCTGGATGATAGAAACGAATTCCGTGATGGTGAAGGAAGAAGACTGGGAGAACGAATGGAAGCAATACTTTAAACCGGTCCGAATCGGCAAACGCTTCTTGATCAAACCGACTTGGGAACAGACAGATATGCAGGACCAGGTGGTCATCATTGAGATTGATCCTGGGATGGCTTTTGGGACGGGTACCCATCCGACAACCGCTCTCTGCCTGGAGGCGCTGGAAGACCATATTCAGGAAGGTCTGGACGTCTTTGATATTGGCACCGGCTCCGGGATCCTGGCTGTGGCGGCCGCCAAGCTCGGCGCAAACGTCCAGGCTGGCGACATTGACGGCCTGGCTGTGAGGATTGCGCGGCAAAATGCAGCGCTGAATCACATGGAAGATAAAATTAAGATTGAAACGGGAAACCTCGGTGAGGTCTTTACGGGGAAAGCTGATGTCGTCATCGCCAATATCATCGCGGATGTGATCATTGAACTCCTGCCGTCCTTGCCTCAGCTGATGAAACCGGAGGGTATCCTTCTTGCTTCCGGCATCATTGATACCCGGGAAGACGATGTTCTGGGAGAAATGAATGCGGCTGGCCTTCGCTGTGTCGGCAGGCTTGAAGATGCAGGCTGGGTACTGCTGAAAGCTGTGTTTGCTTGAGTGTATCAAGTGGCTTCTTTATTTTCTCGAGAGAAGGAATCCTATGCACCGTTTTAAAATCTCGTCCCGTGAAAAGGACACTTTTAACATAGCCGGAGAAGAATTTCATCACCTGACTCATGTGGTGCGGCTTGAATGCGGCGCTAAAGTCATGGGCTTTGATAATTCCGGTGGTCAGTGGCTCGGAGTTATTGAAGAACTAGACAGGGACTCAGCCTACTGCAGAATTGTTGAAGAGGGATTCCCTGACGTGGAAGCAAAGGCAAGGGTATACCTTGTCATGGGACTGGCCAAGGGAGAAAAGATGGAATGGGTCATCCAAAAAGGGACTGAGCTCGGAATGGCCGGACTTATCCCTTTAAGGACGAAACGGTCTGTCCTGCAACTGGAAGGAGTTAAAGCTCGGGACAGAGTGGTTCGCTGGCAAAGAATCGCGGCTGAGGCTGTGAAACAATCTCATCGGGTCATCGAACCGAAAATTATGGAAGTAACCGATTGGGTGAAGCTAAAGGGACTGCTGCCGGCAGAGACGCAATGGCTGATTCCTTATGAAGATGAAAAGACGCACTCCTTAAAGGAAGTGCTTCAGGGATATGAACCCAAATACCCGATCGCTGTGCTTATCGGGGCTGAAGGAGGCTTTGCGCTGGAAGAGGTGGCCTGGGCCGAGGAAAAACTTCAGGCTAAGAGTGTCTCTTTGGGACCGCGTATTCTACGGACAGAGACAGCTGCTCTGGCAGCTCTTGTGATGACTCTCGCTTACTTCGGTGATCTTGGATAGACGTGTCGTTATGGTTGAAGGTAAGTAAAACCGTTGCTTCAGAATTCAATATCTTTCAAAAAAGGAAAAGAAGCCAAGGTATGAATAACGAAGATAATCGAAAAATAACCGGGAGTAAGGAAAGTCTGAAAGGCTTGAAGGTGAGCTTTCTAACGCTTGGCTGCAAGGTCAACCAGACCGAAAGCGAAGCGCTTTCTCAGCTGCTGTCCGATGAAGGCTATAAGACCGTCCAGGAGGCTGATTCTGCCGACGTGATCATTATTAATACCTGTACCGTAACTGGTACAGGGAGCATGAAATCCCGCAAGCTCATCCGCAAGATGGTCAAGGATCATCCGAGGGCAATCATCGCTGTCATGGGCTGCTATGCCCAGCTAAGTCCTGATGAGGTTGCAGGGATCGATGGAGTTGGTCTGATCATGGGAACTCAGGACCGGAGTTCCCTGCTTCAGTTTTTACGCGATATCCAGGGCGAACGTGCTGCCGGTGCTTCGACAAAGCGGCCGGTTGAATCTTTAAAACCTCTCCGAAAGGTCAAAAGCTTTGAGGAAAGCATAAAATATGAGGAGCTTCCGCTGATCAAAAATGAGAGCCGGACACGGGCCATGCTGAAGGTTCAGGATGGCTGCAGCCAGTTTTGTACATACTGCATCGTACCTTATACCAGGGGGCCGTCACGCAGCCGTGATCCTGAAAACGTCTACCTGGAGGCCCGGGAACTTCTGAGAGCAGGATACAAGGAAATTGTACTGACCGGTATTCATATCGGCGCCTATGGCAGGGACTTTGCCGATAAAAATATGAATCTGGGAGTTCTGGTCAGTGAACTGGTGAAGCTTCCGGGGATGAAGAGACTCCGGCTTGGTTCGATTGAACCGATGGAGTTTTCGCTGGAATTGTTGGAAATCATTGCTGTCAATGTGGAAGTATGTCCCCATTTCCATATTCCGCTTCAGAGCGGTTCTGACAAGATCCTGAAAAAAATGAACAGGCCCTATACGACAGAGGATTATGCTGCTTTGCTGAAGCAGATAAGGGCCAGAGTTCCAGATGCGGCAATCGCTTCCGATATTATGGTCGGCTTTCCTGGAGAAACAGATCAGGATTATCAGGACAGCCTGCGTTTTATTGAGAGCTGCGAATTTTCCGGTATTCATGTTTTCCCTTATTCCCGGAGACCCGGTACGCCCGCGGCGGATATGCCGGAGCAGATACCCAACCCAATTAAAACAACCAGGGTTAGGGAATTGATTCAGTCTGGTCAAAAGAGCCGCAGAAAATATGAGGAAAAGTTTATCGGAAAATCACTTGAAGTACTCTTGGAGAATGTAGATCAAGACGGAAGAGCCCGCGGACATACCCGAAATTATCTGGAACTTAGAGTTCCGTCCAGCCTGGCCGAGAACGATCTGATTACATGCACTGTCCGCGAGGAGCATTTGGTTTCAGCCCCAGAAAATGCTGCTTGCCAAGAAATTAATGAAGCTGAATAAAGCAGAATTTGTCAAATGGTGTTTAATCTTCTAACATTTTATAATATAATAATTAACAAATAATCCTCAAAGTACAAGGAGCCACAATGAATAAGATCAGGAATTGGAAGAAGCCCCTTATTATTGTTTTAATCGTAGTTATTGCGCTGGGTGTATTATTATTAAAAGCACCATTGTACGCACAAGTACGAAGCTATGCGGTGATGTGGGCTTACACCAAATATGAAAATTCCAAGAGCCTGATGGATAAACAGCATGTCTCCGTTCAGATCCCGGGTGGTTCCAGTACGGAAGAAAAAGACTGGTATCCGTTTGTCATGGTATTTAATGATCATGAAGGTTTTTCGCAATACACCGGAAGAGATCTTTCCCTGTCGATACTCTATAATTTCGGCGCGTTCAGCTGGAATTACGGTTCATCCACGCTTTACAAGGATGACTCACCTTATTATGCGAGTTTTTATGGAGGATATCTGATCAAGAACAACTCCGGGCAAAGCAAGTATGGTTTTTCGGCGGATGGGAAGCTGAATAGCAACGAAATAATGGCTGTAGCGAAATATGATTATCAGAAGCTGGTCCTGGACGGCCTGGGATGCCCTGCCGAGCAGCAGAAAATGAATGTTCTTTCTTCCGAGGTCAAGAGCGGAGTCACGTATGCGGGTTATGAGGGCTGGGAACAAATGGATGCAATCATCCTAGTTAACAGTCCGGCGCACAAATATAAAGGCAGCCGGCGGGCTTACATTCAGTACGGTAATCCGCTCAAAAAAACCAGCCTGGAGGATTTCCCGCTGATTGCATCCCGAACAAGAATTTATGCAAGATATTTCGAGGAGTTTGACAGTACAGTCTTTTTGTATATCTTTACTCCTTTTGCAGATACGCTCGAGCAATGTGACCAGAATATTCTCAGCAAGACAGTGATTGCGAAAAGCGAATAACCCGGCAGCAAAGGCCGCTAAGATAAAAAATTGGAGGTTCGGCCCATGGACAATTGCATTTTTTGCAAAATCGTGAACAAGGAAATTCCTTCAGCGATTGTCTTTGAAAATGAAGATATCCTGTGCTTTAAGGATATTAATCCCGTGGCGCCTGTTCACATTCTGGTTATTCCGAAAAAGCACCTAACCAGTCTGAATGATCTGACAGAAGATGACATGGCTGTGACCGGCAGGATTTTTGTCCTGATCAGGCAGCTCGCAGCAGAATTCGGGGTTGCCGAATCAGGCTACAGAGTCGTTGTGAACTGCGGACCTGATGGAGGTCAGGAGGTTGGACATCTGCACTATCATCTGATCGGCGGCAAGCCGCTGGGCAAGAAAATCGGCTAAACATCTTTCGGGAAAACCGTCAGATTAGGACTGAGTTGTGTCTTGATGTGCCAAATAAGCAGGCTCCTTCCAGCTTGACGTGTCCATATTCATCCTTTATAATTATTTCGTATCAGTTGACCAGTGGAGGGAGGGATAAAAAAATGAGTGAAGTCAGAGTCGGTAAAAATGAATCCCTGGATTCCGCACTCCGCCGGTTCAAGCGAAACTGTCAACGTTCTGGGGTATTATCGGAAGCTCGCAAACACGAGCATTACGAGAAGCCAAGCGTTAAGAGAAAAAAGAAATCTGAGGCTGCGCGGAAACGTAAATTCAAATAAGGGAGTTGGCTCCAATTGTCCCTGAAGGATCGTCTGGTTGAGGATATGAAGACAGCTATGAAGGCCAAAGAGGAGGGGAAGGTCAGACTTTCTGTTATCCGAATGGTACGGGCTGCCATCAAAAACGCTGAGATAGACAAGAAAATGGAGTTTAACGATGATAATCAGGTTATCGAGGTTCTTGCCCGCGAGTTAAAAATGCGGCGGGATGCGATGGAACAGTTTGCTAATGCGAACAGGCCCGACAAAGTTCAGGAACTTGAAGAGGAAGTCGACGTCCTGATGGAATACTTACCTCAGCAGCTCACTGAAGGGGAAATCCGCGAAATAGCTAAGGAAATCATCGCTGAAACCGGTGCCCAAGGTCCCAAAGATTTGGGAAAAGTCATGGGAATTATTACGCCGAAGACAAAAGGAAGAGCCGAAGGGAAGCTTGTGAATCAAGTCGTGAGAGAACTCTTGGGTTCCTAAAAATGAGTAATGAAAAACTGCCGCTAATAAGCGGCAGTTTTTTTAATGGTAAACTTACGGTTTACGCCATGTACCTGAATGGCTCTTCGGCTGTTGCGCATTCAATCTGTTCTTTCGTTTCCCTCTGTTCTCCGCTGATCTCCTGGTCTCCAGCTAACTGCTTGGACTATTCTCTGCTCCTGATGCATAGACATGCTATGAAGGGAGTGGTAAGCGTGCTGAAAAGGCTTCAAAAACATGCCGGTGAGATCCTGGAATTTCCGACGGATGTCCTGGATAACGGACCTAAAATAACCATTATTGGACGCAGTGAGATCATCATAGAATATTTTGATGAAGTGGTCGGATTTTCGGATCAGGAAATTACTTTGCGGACTTCCGAGGGCAAACTCTGCCTTAACGGAGATAAATTCATCCTTACCGCTGTACAGGATCATGAGATTAGTATCCGCGGCCGGTTAACCGGACTAAGCTTTGGGGAGGGCTGAAGGTGTTCGGAAAATTTGGCAGATACCTGCACGGAAGGGTAACCATTCAAGCGCAGGGCAAGAACTTAGCTGGATTTATCAATGAGGCGCTTAAAGACAGGATTGAATTCTATAATGGGAAAAAACTGCCGGACAGCTTTTTAGCCGAAATCAATGCTGCAGATTTCAAGCGTTTGCGCAAGGCAGCCAAAAAAGCAGGAATCAAAATCAAGATCCGAAACAGATATGGGTTCCCGTTTGTAGCGCTGCGCTGGCAAAAACGCAAGGGTCTGATTTTTGGTGTTTTTATCATCATTGCAGCACTCACGGTTCTTTCTCAGTATGTGTTTTCCATTAGTGTAGAAGGAAACAGTAGGGTGTCAGCGGATCAGATTATTGCTGAAGCAGGAAAAGCCGGCTTAAATAAATGGGTGCTGAAAAATTCCCTTGACCTTGATCGGATGAGTAAACAAGTTCAGGAGAGCATGCCTGACCTGGTCTGGGTGACGATGGAAGAGCGCGGAACAAATATCAAAATCAGAGTTGTCGAAAAAACCCTGCCGCAAAACGTTTTATTCCAGGGAGATCTCTTGGCAGCCAAAACAGGCTATGTGGAAGATGTGATCGTCATTCAGGGGCAGGCGCTGATTGCTGAAGGACAGCTGGTTACCGCCGGACAGGTTCTGATCAAGGCTTCGGGAGGAATGACGGAATACAGTTTTGATGTATCTGGACAGAACAGAGCCAAACAAAACGCGACGGATGCTCCGGCGGCCAAAGGCTTTATCAGGGCAAGGGTCTGGTACAGCGCAGACAAGATTGTTTCCCTGGAAGAAGATAGGATTGAAAAGACAGAAAATATGACCAATGGGTGGGGAATAAAAATAAATAACCGTGTAATAATGATAACAAATCAGGATAGCCCCTATTCCGATTCGATCCAAGAAACCTGCACATATGCATTGCCCAGTTGGAGGAATTGGCGTTTTCCTGTCGAATTGTTAAAGGTACATTATGAAGAAACCCAAAAAGTACATGTAAGCCGTACAGCAGCAGAAGGAAGGAAGCTTGCAGAGACTCTAGCCAGGGAGGAATTGAAACAAAAACTGCCTTCAGGGGTCAAAGTACTGCAGAATAAGGTTCGGATTCTTTCTTCTAAAAAAGGAACAGAACATGTCAGGGTTGAAGTTGAGACCTTTGAAGATATCGCGGTATATAAAAAATAAGCAAATATCCTTGTATTTGGAGGAACTCACATTTGCGTAATGAATCGAAACTAAATCTGAAAGATAAAGAAGAAGCATTAAACCTGTTTGGCCTTGAGGACGTCAACTTAAGATTTCTGGAAGAGCGTCTCGGCTGTCAGATTGTTTTTCGCAGTGAAGAGATGACGATTTCAGGTGAAGAACAACAGGTCAAGCTTGCCGAAGCAGTTCTCAAACAGCTTCTGGACTTAATTAGGAAAGGCAATACACTGACCCTGGCAGACGTAACCTACGTTGTTTCCCAGGTGGAAGAGGGCAGCGTGAAGGATATGGCTCAAAACCTCACCCATATCATAGCGACGACACAAAGGGGCCGTCCGATCAAACCCAAGACGCTTGGACAGGCCAAGTATGTTAAGGCCATTGCTAAGGATTCACTTGTCTTTGGCATCGGACCCGCCGGGACAGGAAAGACCTATCTGGCGGTGGTCATGGCGGTCAAGGCGCTGAGGGCCAAAGAAGTGAACAGGATTGTTCTCACCCGGCCTGCGGTGGAAGCCGGAGAAAAACTTGGTTTTTTGCCCGGGGATTTGCAGGAGAAGGTCAATCCGTACCTCAGACCGCTCTATGATGCGCTCTATGATCTTCTAGGACCGGAAACGACCGCACGGTATATTGAGAAAGGCACGATTGAGATTGCTCCATTGGCCTATATGCGGGGGCGTACGCTAGACGATTCATTTATTATTCTCGATGAGGCCCAAAATACATCCCCGGAGCAAATGAAAATGTTTCTGACCAGGCTCGGATTTGCCTCCAAAGCAGTGGTTACCGGCGACATCACCCAGGTTGACCTTCCCCGCGGCAATTATTCAGGGCTGATTGAAGTACAACATATCCTGAAAGGTATCGGAGACATTTCCTTCCATTACTTTACTTTGGACGATATTGTACGCAACCCGCTTGTACAAAGCATTATTCACGCTTACGATGCGCAAGATAAAAAAGAGGACAAGCAGTCCGGTAAGGATTGATGGGACTTGAATAAAAAATTGAAAACAATGCTTTTGCCTAAAAAGACCAAGAATGCTATGACAAAATACCAGATAGCATTATTTGTGCTGTTCTTTATTCTCTTAACCGCGATATTGGCCTCGGATCTTTTTCAGTCCAAATTAAATATTGAATCCGGTGAGCCCAGTCCGGAATTGATCACGGCACCTTATGAAAAGAAAGTGACAGATCTCGCCAAGTTCCAGGAAGAACAGGAAGCAGCGGCAAATGCAGTCGGACCTGTTTATATGGCTGATGACGATCAAATTTCCAACTTGTCAAAAGATTTGGATCGGACATTTGAGATTCTAGCGGATCAAAAAGATTCTAAGGACAGTCTTACAGAAAAAATGGACGAGCTCCGCAAGAAAGTCCCTTATAGCAGATTATCGAACAGCACGCTTGAAGCGCTGCTGAATTTGTCTGATCAGGAGATTGTATCTGCCTCCGGAACTAGTTCAGTTGTCATCCTTGGGATAGCAAGCGATGCCGAGACCGGAGCGAGATCTCAGGCAGAAGTATCACTTTCACAGGACCGAATGAGTGAACAGATCAATCAATCCAATGTAACTGAACCTGTAAAAGAACTTATAAATGAATTTATTGAACAGTGTGTGATCAAACCGACACTGACCATCGATGAAGAAGCGACAAAAAAAATGCAGGATATTGCCATTTCTAAGGTTAAACCATCCATCCGGACCTATCGAGAAAATGAAAAAATTATAGGACCGGGGGAAATTGTTGATGATCAGATTTATCAAGCCCTGCAGGCGTACGGATTGATCAAAGTAGAATCTCCGTGGAAGCCGGCTTCCGGAATTGCAATAATTGTCCTGGTTTCGATGATCATTTTGATCTTATTTGCCTACCAGTTCAGCCCCGACACGTTTACCCACTGGCAAAGGATGGTGCTGATCGGACTTCTGATGATTGTTGCGCTGGCTATGGGTAAAGCCTTTATGGCGATCAGTCTTGGGGACAATGATTTAAACACTTTGACGGCTATCCTGATACCTGCAGCCTGGGTTACGATGACGGTTACACTCCTGCTTGGCGTTAAGATCGCAGTTCTGGTAGGCGTCATTCTGGCTATTTTCACCGGGATGATGGCAGATCCAGGGAACATGGGAGCAGCAGGTTCGCTGGCAGCCTTATTTTCTTTGCTTAGCGGCATTGTCGGCATACAGGGTGTTGCTAAACTGGACCGCCGTTCTGAACTGGCCAGGGCAGGATTGTTTGTGGCTTTGGTAAATATTGCCCTTGTAAGCGGTGTTGCCTTAATCCTTCAGATTAGTCCAACCGATTGGCTGATTGGATGCATGCTGAGCGTTGCCAATGGGTTTCTGTCGTCTGTTCTTACCATGGGTGTTTTGCCTTGGCTGGAACAGGGCTTTAACATTACATCAGCTGTAAGGCTGCTGGAATTATCTAACCCGAATGCGCCGCTGTTGAAAAGCTTATTGATCGAAGCGCCAGGGACCTACCATCACAGCGTCCTAGTTGGGAATCTGGCTGAAACTGCCGCTGAGGAAATTAAAGCTGACCCTGTGCTGGTCAGAGTCGGTGCGCTCTATCATGATATCGGCAAGCTGAAAAGACCGTACTTCTTTATAGAAAACCAGTTTTCCAAGGATAATCCCCACGAAAAGATTGCCCCGACGCTTAGTTCCCTAATTATTATTTCCCATATCAAAGACGGACTAGAAATGGCCAAAGAGCATAAGCTTCCATCCAATATTCAGGATATTATTGCGCAGCACCACGGGGACAGTACGGCATCGTTCTTTTACCATAAAGCACTCGAAGAGAATCCGGATGCTCCGGAAGAAGCTTTCAGATATGACGGGCAGCGTCCCCAGTCTAAAGAGGCGGCGCTGGTTCTTCTGGCGGATAATGTTGAAGCAGCCGTCCGTTCCCAGAAGGACAGTTCGCCGGGAAAAATTGAAGGATTGGTGCGTAAGATTATCAAGGAGAAATTTGATGAGGGCCTGCTTGACCAATGTGACTTAACCTTTAAGGATTTGGATAAGATATCTATAGCTTTTGTTAAGGTTCTAAGCGGAATATTCCATTCCAGAATCGAATACCCTGAATTGCCGTCGGCCAAGACCAAATTGGCAGAGGAAGCAGACACTGGTCAGAAACAGGAGGAATCGAAACCGCAAAAAGAGGATGAGTCTTCGGCTAAGCAGGAAAGCGAACCTGATTCGCTTTCGTAAAAAATAATTCTCACGGATAGGGGGGAGAAAAAGACTTGCTCTTTAATGGCAGGTCTTTTCTGAGAAATGGAACTAGATATCAGTTGGGAAGATGATTCTATTACAGAAGATGAACAAAATAAAATAGCAGAACTGCTTCGCACGGGCATTCAGAAAGCACTTCTTGAGGGAGGTGGCCCGGAAGACGCTGAGATCGGACTTGTCCTGACCGATGATGAATCTATTTATCTCCTGAATAAGACGTACCGTGGAATTAACAGCCCTACAGACGTCCTATCTTTTGCCCTTCGGGAAAAGGGGGAAGGGGAGCCGGAGATTTATTATAATCCTCAGTCGGATAAGGATAAGAAAGAACGGCTTGAATATTCTCTCGAAGAAATGATTGACGAAGAAGATGAAGAAGATCTTGACGAATACGAAGAAGATGACGATAATTTTAGCTACTGCGATACGGCTCTCGGTGATATCGTGATTTCTGTCGAAAGAGCCCGTTCGCAGGCTATTGAGTATGGGCATTCCTTTGCCAGAGAGATTGTTTACCTGGCAGTGCACGGAACACTGCACCTTCTGGGGTACGATCATGGCAATGAGGATGATTCCAGTGTTATGAGGCGTCTGGAGGAACAGGTTATGGATCAGCTCGGCTTGCTGCGCTGACAAGGGGGAAGAATAATGCCGGATATCCGTAAGCCTGCTGGTTTTGCCGGCAGCTGCAGAGGGGCTTTGCAAGGGATTGCTTACTCGCTGAGAACAGAAAAACACCTCAGATTTCATTTTTTTGCCGCCGTGGTTGTTGTTCTGGCAGGCGCTTACTTTCATCTTTCAGGCGTTCACTGGCTGTTCATTATTTATGCTATTGGCAGCGTTCTGGTGGCGGAATTGTTTAATACCGCGTTGGAAAGGGCAATTGATCTGGCTGAACCCAGGTACCATCCCCTTGCCGGCCTCGGCAAGGATGTTGCTTCCGGTGCCGTACTGGTTTCCACTATTCAGGCCGTCGTTATTGGGATCATTATTTTTGGACCTTATTTATTTTAGGGTAGGTCTGTGGGCAACAATACCGCCTTTCGGCTATTGTGCCCTCCATGGCACAAAAAGCCGCGCTCCGCATCGTGCTCCGCTCACGGCGGAACTGTGGCCCACAGACTGATTATAAGATACCTTTGAAAAAAATAGTTTGCATGTCGTTAGATTTCTCTAATCTAAGGGGGCGGGCGGATGTGGATGAGGAATGATCAGGCTATAGTTATTGATCAGTCTATAGATATCAACCAGGCTGCGGAGCTGATTCGCCAGGCGCATCAAGCTTGTGAAGATGCTTATGCCCCTTACTCCTGCTACAAGGTTGGCGCCGCCGTTCTCTGGGAATCAGGAAGGATCACTTCCGGTGTCAATGTCGAAAATGCTTCCTATGGTCTGAGTGTCTGTGCGGAACGCAATGCCGTATTCCATGGGATCGGATTGGGGGAAAGGCGGATCAAAGCGGTTGCTGTCGCAGTTCCGCTCGAGGAGATGCCGTCCCCATGTGGTGCCTGCCGGCAGGTGATCCGGGAGTTCGCCTCGGACTGCCTTGTTTTACTCAGCAATGGCAGCGGAGAAATCAGGAAAACCAGTTTGAAGGATATTCTCCCTGATTCGTTTGGCCCGGAGTTTTTAAAAAGCACTTAGGATAAGAGACCACATGATATACAGCTATAGGATATACAACGATAGGATACACAATTTTATGATACGAGACTTATGATACAAGGATGGTAAAACAGTTGAACAAGCAGGATAATAAAGTTTTTCGATCGGGTTTTGTTGCAGTGATCGGACGGCCCAATGCTGGAAAATCGACCTTACTAAATACGCTTTTGGGTCAGAAAGTGCTGATTATATCCGATAAGCCGCAGGCAACCAGAAACAGAATCCGGTGTATCCTTACCGAAGAACGCGGGCAGGTCATTTTTTTTGACACGCCCGGTATTCATAAACCGAAGCACCGCCTGGGCGAATACATGGTCGCGGCCGCCAAAAGCACTTTGCAGGGGGTTGATTTTGCGATATGCGTCGTCGATGCCTCCGTGCCGTTTGGATCGGGGGATGAATACGTGCTTCAGGTCATTAAGGACAGCGGAATTCCCTGCATTTTGGCCTTAAATAAAATTGACCTCATTTCCAAGGATCAGCTGCTGGAGAAAATAGCCGGCTTTTCCAAAATAGCAGATTTTAGAGAAATTGTTCCGATTTCAGCTTTACAGTCCGAGAATACTGCGAAGTTAATGGATCTGATTTTTGAAGCGCTTTCACCTGGCCCAATGTATTTTCCGGATGATGTCGTCATTGACCAGCCGGAGAAGTTTGTCGTTGCAGAGCTGATTAGAGAAAAGCTGATGAACCTGACCAGAGAAGAAGTTCCGCACTCGGTCGCGGTCGTGGTTGATAAAATGGAAGAGAAAAAATCCTTGATTAAGATAGGGGCTGTGATCCTTGTTGAACGTGATTCCCAGAAAGGAATTGTCATTGGTAAGGAAGGAAGCGTCTTAAAAGAAGTCGGAAGGCTTGCCCGGGAAGAAATTGAAACGCTGCTGGGCAGCAAGGTATTCCTTGAGCTTTGGGTCAAAGTCAAGAAGGACTGGCGCAACCAGAATAACCAGCTCAGGGATCTGGGGTATAATTTGAAGGACCTGAAAGAATAAATGCTGTGGGGTAAATTAGGCTTACTAAAAAATAGAGTGTCTTAGCATATTAGCGATACGGGAAAGTATAAAAGAACGCTGAAGGGAAGGTAGACTTATGAATATCGCCGGAAGAATTGATCATACGCTTCTGAAACCTGAAGCGACGGAGAAGGATATTGTTGATCTTTGCCATGAGGCTGTTAAACACGGCTTTACTTCCATTTGTGTAAACCCTGTGTATATTTGTACCGCCGCACGCTTGCTCCACGGAACGAGTGTCATACCGTGCACGGTCATAGGTTTTCCGCTTGGTGCTGCGTTTACCGAAATAAAGATGCAGGAGATTTTGGCAGCGAAGGCCCATGGTGCGAGGGAGGTTGATGCCGTGATGTGCATCAGCAAAGCCAAATCAGGCGATTGGAAGGCCGTACAGCGTGATGTGAATTTGATGGTCCAGACGGCCCAGGGCTGCGGTCTAAAAATAAAAATAATTATTGAAACCGGACTTTTAAACGAGGACGAAAAACAAAAAGCGGCTGAGATTATTCGGGAAGCCGGAGCAGACTATATCAAAACATCGACCGGTTATTTTGGTGGCGCAACAGTTGAAGACGTCAAGAACCTGAAAAATTGGGCAGGTCCTGCTGTTAAAGTCAAAGCATCCGGCGGGATTAAGACGAAAGAGTTTGCCTTGGAACTGATTGAAGCAGGCGCCGACAGACTCGGAACCAGTTCCGGAATCGCAATAATCCAGTAGTATTTAGTTCTTAGATGTATTCCAAAAAGATAGCATCTATTGAGGGTATAATAGGGAATAAAGACACGACCGGGGATGATGTTGGGAGATGGCGGTCTATCAGGCGGATGCAATTGTAATCCGCAGCAGGGAGTATGGTGAGTCGGACAGGCTCGTCACGCTTTTTTCAAGGGAAAAAGGAAAGCTTGAGGCTGTGGCCAAGGGAGTTCGAAAACCCAAAAGTACCCAAAGAGGTGGGACGCAGCTTTTTACGTATGCCGATTTTTTGCTGTACAGGGGGAAAACACTGGATACGGTGAATCAGGCTCAGCCCCGGGAGAATTTCATCCATCTCTGGGACGATTTTGACCGGACGATCACCGCGTCGGCAATGGTCGAGCTGCTGGATATTTCTACTGTCAGAGAACAGCCTGATCCAGAATTGTTCACCCTTACCTTAAGTTTTCTTTTTTTGCTCAAACATCTTAATGCATATATGGCTCAGGCCGCTTATGCGCTCAGGCTAATGCACCTGCAGGGCTATTTGCCATCGATGGAGGGTTGTACCGAATGTGGCGGAGACCTTTACGGAGAACAGGTCTATTTGAGTGCGGAGGCCGGAGGTTTTCTCTGTGCTGCTTGTAAAAACAACCGGATTGTCAGAGCGCTGAATCCGGGAAGCCTGGCCTTGATGCGCCAGCTGTACCAGGCTGATCTCACGAAGCTTGACCGAATGCGCTGGAACAAAAAAATGCGGCAGGAAATCCTCGAAAGCCTGTGCTACTACTGTGAACAGAAATTTGAACGCAGACTCCTGGCCTGGAGACAAGGCAGTGAGTTCTGGAAGAATTGACAGTGGAGGTTTATTAGCATATAATATTTCAGATAAAGGTATGCTGCATATAAGTAGCTTCCTTTTTATGAAAATATTTTGTCCGCATAGATGGAAAAGATACCTGCGATAGCCGCTAAGAGAGTCCGGGAGGGTGGGAGCCGGACAGGTGAAAACAGGTTGGGCAGTCTGGAGCGGACCAGGTTCAAAGAGGATTCCAAGTTACGTGACAAAGTTACGTAAGTACATTGTGAATCAAGCAGGGTGGAACCGCGGGAAATACTCTCGTCCCTGCAGCAATCATTTGCTGTATGGATGGGGGTTTATTTTTTTCGTTGCTATTACGATTCTTGCATGGATTGCGTTTATTTGGTCTGATCTAAAAAGGAGGAAAATTGATGAAATTTCAAGATCTTATTCTGGACCTTAACCAGTTTTGGGGTGAACAGGGATGCATTATTGCCCAGCCCTACGATATTGAAAAAGGCGCAGGAACCATGAATCCGGCTACCTTTTTGCGGGCACTTGGCCCGGAACCCTGGAATGTGGCTTATGTGGAGCCGTCCAGGCGTCCGACTGACGGCAGATACGGTGAAAATCCGAACCGTCTGCAGCACTATTTTCAGTATCAGGTCATTCTGAAGCCTTCGCCGGATAATGTCCAGGAGCTTTATCTCGAAAGCCTGGAACGGCTCGGGATTAATCCGGCTGACCATGATATCCGGTTTGTGGAAGACAACTGGGAATCCCCTACACTGGGGGCCTGGGGACTTGGCTGGGAAGTTTGGCTGGACGGCATGGAAATCACCCAGTTTACCTATTTTCAGCAGTGCGGTGGCATTGACTGCAAACCCGTCTGCGCAGAAATCACGTATGGAATAGAACGGCTCGCGACCTTCATTCAGGGCAAGGACAGCGTCTTTGATATTGAGTGGGTCGGAGATATCAGCTACGGTGATATTTATCTGCAGAATGAAATTGATTTTTCACGCTACAACTTTGAAGTGGCCGATATTGATGCGCTGCGGCAGTGGTTTGATATGTACGAGAAGGAAGCAGAGCGGACCGTCCAGGCAGGCCTGGTCGTGCCGGCTTACGACTATGTACTGAAATGCTCCCATGCGTTTAACCTTCTGGAAGCCCGGGGTGCAATCAGTGTGACGGAAAGAACCGGGTACATTGCCAGAGTAAGAAACCTAGCCCGTCTGTGTGCCCAGGCCTATGTCACCCAGAGGGAAACACTTGGGTTTCCTTTGCTGAAAAAAAGGGGGGAATAAAAATGAGCAAGGACTTTTTACTGGAAATAGGCATGGAAGAAATGCCCGCTAAGTTTGCACCAGGTGCAGTGGCCCAGCTGGAGAACAATGCCCGAAAAATGCTGGCGGAACTGCGTTTAGCGTATAAGAATCTGCAGTGTTTTGTGACACCGAGGCGTCTGACACTCTATGTAGAAGCCCTGGCTGAAAAGCAGCAGGATATCAGTGAAGAAGTCAAAGGGCCTGCTCAGAAGGCTGCATTCGATGCCGAAGGCAAACCGACAAAAGCGGCTGAAGGATTTGCACGCGGACAGGGTGTTAAGACCGAAGACTTTTTTCTGAAAGAAATCAATGGCGTGCCCTATGTGTATGCTGTAAAATCCCAAAAAGGCGAAGAAACCGAAAAGCTGCTGCCACAGGTCTCGCTGAATCTGGTTACAAGCCTTAATTTTCCGAAACCGATGCGCTGGGGAGATTATGACATCCGTTTTGCGCGCCCGATCCGCTGGCTGATCTCCTTGTTTGGCGACGAGGTAATCCCTTTCAGCTATGCCGGAATTCAGGCCGGAAGAACCTCTCGTGGACACCGTACACTTGGCAGCTATATCCGGATCGTTCAGCCGGCTGAATATCTGAATGCATTGGAATCGGTCTTTGTGCTGGCCGACCAAGAGAAAAGAAAACAGAATATCTGGAGCCAGATCCAGCTATTGGCCGCTAAGGTTGGCGGCAAAGTCGACCAGGACGAGGACCTGCTGACAGAGATATGTCATCTGGTGGAATATCCGACCGCTCTTCTGGGCGAAGTCGATGTCAAATATATGGTCCTGCCGGGAGAAGTCATCACCACGCCGATGAAGGAACATCAGCGTTATTTTCCGGTCAGGGCAGAAGACGGTAAATTACTGCCATACTTCATTACGGTACGGAATGGCGATAGAACCTCGCTCGATATCGTGAAAGAGGGCAATAAGAAAGTGCTCAAAGCCCGTCTGGAAGATGCTGCTTTCTATTACCGGGAAGATCTGAAAAGTCCGCTGCATACCCTGATTCCAAAACTCGACAGGGTTGTGTATCACGAGAAGCTTGGTACCGTCGGACAAAGGGTCGCCCGTCTTCAGAAACTGGCTGTTGCGATTGCGAACGAAATGGGTCTCAATACAAAAGAAATAGAACTGGTCGACCGGACGGCCTATCTGGCCAAAGCAGATCTTGTATCGCACATGGTTTACGATTTCCCTGAACTTCAGGGAATCATGGGTGCATATTATGCCGGAAGCAATGGCGAAGCCCCGGCCGTTTGTGCTGGAATTCTCGAACATTACCGTCCGCGTCATGCTGGAGACGTGTTCCCTTCCTCTGTAACCGGGAAAGTGGTCAGTCTCGCAGATAAGCTTGATGCAATCGTCGGTTCTTTCGGGATCGGCATCCAACCCACCGGTTCGCAGGACCCGTATGCGCTAAGGCGTCAGGCGCTTGGAATCGTCGGCTTGATGGTTCAAGACGAACTGAACCTGTCTCTTCTGCGGCTAATCGAAGAGTCCTACAGCATCTTTACCGTGCAGGGAATCACGCTGGAACCGCTGGAGAAGATCAGACCGGCCCTTCTGGACTTCTTCATTCAAAGGGTCCGCTACCTGCTCCAGGAATCCGGACTGCGCTACGATACGATTGACGCTGTCATGGCCCACGGAATAGAAAAGCCTGCTCATCTAATGAAAAAGGCCGTAGTACTCGCCCAAGTCAGGGATGAAGCTGACGACTTTGTTTCCTACAGCAACGCCTATGTCCGTTGCGTGAACCTCTGCAAGAAAGCAGCTGCCGAAGCATGGCAGGTTTCCAATCTACAAGGAAGCTCGGAGCTGACGCTGGCTCAATGCCTGCACGAAAAAGCTCCGTTAATCCGGACGGCTGTGAACAATGCAGATTTTAGGAAAGCCTATGCGTTTGCTGCTGAAATCGTGCCATTGATCGAAAAACTGTTCGAAGATGTCATGATCATGGTCGAAGATGAAAAGCTCAGAAATGCTCGTCTGGGATTGTTGAAGAGCTGTGCGGAAGCGCTGGGCTGTCTCGGAGACCTGACACTTCTGGCATAGGTCCAGCCTTATTTTTGCTTTCTTTTTAAAGATAAGGCTTTTCTTTTCTCGAATATGTTATATAATATAGAAATATGACATACTATATCATTGAATTATGGTCAATGTGCTACTATATTTGAACTTTAGTTTCTATTTTCCGGAGGGTGAGAAAAATGCAGCTTTCCGAGCGCCAGGAGAAGATCCTAGAACTTGTGAAAAAATCCAGCCCGATGACGGGAGAACAAATAGCCAGTCAACTGAATTTGAACAGGGCGACCTTAAGACCTGATCTGACCATCCTGACCATGGCGGGTGTATTGGAGGCACGTCCCCGAGTTGGCTATTTTTATAATGGAAATACGGGACCTTCACCTATCGCCCAAAGGGTGCGTCAGCTCAGAGTCGGTGATTTCAAATCAATTGCGGCTGCTGTCAAAGAGAGCATCTCGATTTACGATGCTGTCGTATCCATGTTCACGAACAACGTCGGTAGTCTGATCGTGATCAATAATGAACGTGAGCTTAAAGGAATGGTTTCCCGCAAGGATATTCTTAAGGCTTCACTTGGCAATATGGACCTGCATGGGGTGCCAATCAGTGTCATCATGACAAGGATGCCGAATATTATCATGGCCGCGTCCGATGAATCCGTACTTGAGGCTGCCAGAAAGCTGGTGCTGCACCAAATTGACACGCTTCCAGTCGTCGAAAGCTACATCAATGAGGAAGGTCGCGAAAGTTTCGAGGTAGTTGGCAGATTTACGAAGACCAATGTTACCAACTTGTTCGTAGAACTGGGCCAAGAAAAATTTCCAAATACCGCAAACCTATTTTAATGGAGAAAGTGAGGGGGTGTTTCGGTGACCGATCAAATCCCGGTAATTTATGTGATTTCCGATGCGCTGGGAGAGACGGCAGAGTTTGTCAGCAGGGCGGCAGCAGCACAGTTTAACGGAATAAAGACAAAAATTCGCCGGGTGCCTTATGTCCAGGATGAAATCCATATTGACGAGATCCTGGAAGAAGCGGTTGAGGAACAGGCAATTCTCGTTTACACGCTGGTTCTGACAAACCTAAGGCTCTACATAGAACGAAGGGCCAGAGAAAAAAATTTAATAACCATCGATATTTTGAGTCCGCTGATTTCGGCATTGGCTGATAAAACCGGACTTGATCCCAAAAATATACCGAATGTTACGCATCGGCTGGATGAACAGTACTTTCGGAAGGTAGAGGCTGTGGAGTTTGCAGTTAAATATGACGATGGCAAGGACCCGCGAGGACTGCTATATGCTGATGTTGTCCTAATAGGTGTGTCCCGGACCTCGAAAACACCGCTAAGTATGTACCTTGCCCATAAAGGGATTAAGGCTGCGAATATACCGCTGGTGCCGGAAGTGACACCGCCCCGGGAACTGTCTGAAGTTCCCCGGAATAAAGTCTTCGGGCTGATCTTAAGCCCGGAAAAACTGAACCAAATACGCAGTGAACGGCTGAAAACGCTGGGACTGGGAGCATCCGCCGATTATGCCAATCTAAACAGGATTATGGAGGAGCTCGACTATGCCAAACAGATCATGAAAAAGATTGGCTGTGTAATCATAGATACCACCAATAAAGCGGTCGAAGAAACCGCAAGTGTGATCCTGCAGAAAGTAACAATAAACGGGGAGTTGAGAAAAGATGGTTGACAAAAAATATGTGTACTTGTTTCGTGAAGGCAGTGCCGACATGAAAAACCTTCTTGGAGGCAAGGGAGCAAACCTGGCTGAAATGACCAACATCGGACTGAATGTCCCGCAAGGCTTTACGATTACCACAGAAGCCTGCCTCGAATACTATGACTGCGGTGAGCAGCTGCCCGGAGGATTATGGGAACAGATCCTTCCCGCGATCCAGGATGTCGAGAAAGCAAGCGGCAAGAAATTTGGCGATCCCGAAAACCCACTTCTGGTTTCGGTCCGTTCCGGCGCGAGGGTTTCCATGCCCGGGATGATGGATACAATCCTGAACCTCGGTTTGAACGAAGGAACAGCCAGCGGCGTCAGCAAGGCAACAGGCAATGAGAGATTTGCTTTTGACTGCTACCGACGTTTTATCCAAATGTTTGGCGATGTCGTACTTGGAATCGCCAGTCACAAATTTGAGAATATCCTGGAAGAAGTCAAAGAAAAACAGGGTGTAACGTTCGATTCCGAGCTTTCTCCGGAAAGCCTGAAAGGACTTGTGGTTAAGTTTAAAGCGCTTGTTAAGCAGGAGACCGGCGTACCATTTCCTGATGATCCGTATGAACAACTTAAGGAAGCGATCACCGCCGTTTTCAAATCCTGGAATAACCACCGGGCGATCGTGTACAGGAAAGCCAACGGTATTCCGGACAGCTACGGCACCGCCGTCAACGTCCAGTCAATGGTATTCGGCAACATGGGTAATGACTCTGGTACGGGCGTGGCCTTTACCCGGAACCCGTCAACTGGGGAAAAACACTTGTATGGGGAATATTTGATGAATGCCCAGGGTGAGGACGTCGTTGCAGGTATCCGTACACCGCTTTCGATTGACAGCCTGCAAAATGACAATCCGGAAATTTACCGCCAGTTCAGCGAAATCGCCAAGAATCTGGAGAACCATTATAAAAACATGCAGGATATCGAATTCACGATTGAAAAAGGCAGACTCTACATACTCCAGACCCGTAACGGAAAATGTACGATTTCTGCTGCGATCCGCATTGCTGTCGAACTTTGTCAGGAAGGTCTCATCACCAAGGAAGAAGCAGTCGAGAGAATTGATCCGCATCAATTAGAAAAACTGCTGCACCGCAGAATCGACGATGCCGCCAAGCTCGACGTCGTAGCGACAGGACTGCCTGCCTCACCGGGAGCAGCTTCCGGCAAGATTATCTTCAGTGCGGACGAAGCTGAAAAGCTCGGCCAGGCCGGAGAAAAAGTCATTCTCGTTGGTACGGAAACCACCCCGGATGATATTCATGGCATGCTCGCAGCCCAAGGGATTCTGACCAGCAGGGGAGGCATGACCAGCCACGCTGCTGTTGTAGCCAGACATATGGGCAAACCTGCAGTCTGCGGCTGTGATGCTTTGAAAATCAACCTTGCCGACAAGATCTTCGTGATTGGCGATGATGCTTATCCCGAAGGTACCGAGATTACGATCGACGGCGCAACAGGACGGGTCATCAGAGGAACTGTCCCGATGAAGGATCCTGACTTAAGCGGTGAATTCCAAAAAATTCTGGAGTGGGCAGATGGAATCAGAAAGCTTCAGGTTATGGCTAACGCCGATAATCCGCCTGATGCCGCCAAAGCGAGAGAATTTGGTGCCCAGGGCATCGGACTTTGCCGGACGGAACACATGTTTATGGATCCTGCCCGTATCCCGATTGTCCAGAAGATGATTCTGGCCCAGACGCTTCCCGAAAGAGAAGCCGCCCTGGCTGAACTTCTGCCGATGCAGGAAGGCGATTTCTACGGCATCTTGAAGGCCATGCACGGACTGCCGGTGACGATTCGTCTGCTGGATCCGCCTCTCCATGAATTCCTGCCAAACGGTGAAGAACTTGCTCTCGAAATTCAGGAATTAAAACTCACGGCCAACCTGCAGGATGAAAAGGTCCAAAAGGAAATCAAGGCTAAAGAGGTTCTGCTGAAGAAAGTCCGCGGTCTCCAGGAGATGAATCCGATGCTCGGCCATCGCGGCTGCCGTCTTGGAATATCGTATCCGGAAATCTACGCGATGCAGTCCAGAGCTATTTTTAAAGCTGCAGCTAGACTCGTGAAAGAAGGAGTTGACGTGCGTCCGCATGTCAAGATCCCGCTCGTCATTCATCATAAAGAGCTCGAGATTCTGCGCAAGCAGACCGAGGAAATTGCCCAGGAAATCATCAAAGCCGAAGGCGTCAAGATCAACTACCAAATTGGAACGATGATTGAAGTGCCGAGAGCGGCGCTTACCGCAGACGAAATTGCACCGTTTGCCGAGTTCTTCTCGTTTGGAACTAACGACCTTACCCAGACCGTTTTAGGCTTTTCCCGTGACGACGCTGAAGGTAAATTCCTGCCCGACTATTTGAACCAAAATATCTTGGCCAATAACCCATTTGCAGTCTTAGATCGGGACGGCGTCGGTAAGATCATGAAGATCTGCGTCGATCTTGGACGTAAAGCAAATCCGGGCATCAAAATTGGAATCTGCGGCGAACACGGCGGAGATCCTTCCTCGATCGAATTCTGCCAGGAAATTAACCTGGACTATGTCTCCTGTTCACCCTTCCGCGTACCGATTGCCCGCTTAGGCGCTGCGCAGGCTGCATTGAAACAAAAAGGGTTTATTAAATAAAGCAATAAATAGTATAAGGTAAAGAGTTGACTCAACAAAAAGATTATGGGTATTGTCTTTTAGTGATTTAAGAGACAATACCTCATTTTTATCTTGTAAATTTACTTACTATTGAACTGGCAACTGGAAGAATACAAGGGTGAGTTATTTCTAGGTACTTTTAACTGGTCTGTGCTCCTAAAAACGTGAAAGATGACTTTTACAGTATTTTGTAAATGTTTTATTCTATGATACAATTTAACGATTTAAGCAGGATTTTTAAACTTAATGTTGAATTAAACAGTTAAAGAATTGAAAGAACGTCTGAAGGATTTTTGCGAAAAATAAAAGACGAAGTACAAAATCTTAGCTTATTCCGCCAGAAAGTGGCGGAATTGTGGCCTCGGGTGCTATTTCTTTTGTTTTTGCGTCTAATCCCTTTTGATTCTTGTGAAGAAGGTGGTTGTAGATGTCCCAGTCAATCAGGTTAAGAACGGAGGAACATGAATTCCAGCGGCTCTCGCCCCTGGCAGCGAAAAGCGCCGAAGCAAGGAGAGCGAGAGAGGAAGTTGAATGCAGCGTTCGAACCAGGTTCCAACGAGACAGAGACAGAATTTTGCATAGCAAGCCTTTTCGTCGCCTGAAACACAAGACGCAGGTCTATATTGCTCCTATCGGAGATCACTATCGGACCAGGATGACCCACAGCCTGGAAGTCGCACAGATCTGCCGAACCATCGGCCGGGGGCTAAGCTTAAATGAAGATCTGATTGAGGCAATTGCCTTGGGTCATGATGTCGGTCATACACCTTTTGGACACGTCGGTGAAGAAACGCTGGCTTCCCTGATCGGCCATTTTGAACACAACGAACAGTCGGTCAGGATCTACACTGTCCTTACCGGAAACGGCGAGGGCCTGAACCTCACGGAGCAGGTCCTGGACGGAATTCTGCACCATACCGGTTCTGGAATGCCAAAAACCCTGGAAGGACAGATTGTAAGGATCGGAGACAGGATTGCCTATCTCTGCCACGATTTTGACGATGCTTTGCGGGCTGAGATTCTGTCCGTTGACGACCTTCCGTCCACGATTAGAAAAGGGATTGGCTCCAGTACCAGCGAAATGATCACGACCATGGTTCTCGATATGATTCAGGCTTCGGAAGGCAAGGACACGATTTGTCAGTCTGCAGAAATCTCCGCAATCATGAAAGAATTCCGTGACTTTATGTTTGAGAGAGTCTACTACAGCAGTTTACTGCAGGAGGAACGCAGCAAAAGCCGATTGGTTTTGGGAATTCTTTTCGATTATTACCTGCATCACTCGGAAATTCTGCCGGAAGATTATCTTAAACGGACAGAGGGAGATCTGAAACAAGCCATCACCGACTATGTTGCGGGTCTGACAGACAACTACGCCATCAGCATCTTCAAACATCTTTTTATTCCTAAAGAATAGCAGGGAGATAAGATGCTAAGCAAAAATTGTAAAAAAATTGTCTTAGAATAAGAAGGAAAAATAAAAAGTTTATCGAAAAAGATAAAGGCTTGTCAGAAAAACGTAAATCCATGAAGGGCGTGCTGGGATGGATCATAAAATATCTGAGGATTTTATCGAAGAAGTACGCCGCCAAGCTGACATTGTTGAAATTATCTCTGAGCATGTGGTGCTGAAACGTACGGGCAAAAACTATCAAGGGCTTTGTCCGTTTCATTCTGAAAAGACTCCAAGTTTCAATGTAAATCCCGATCGTCAGATGTTCTACTGTTTTGGCTGCCACACCGGCGGAAATGTTTTTTCTTTCCTGATGAAAAAAGAAGGTTTAGCCTTCATCGAAGCTTTGAAGAAGGTAGCCGGGAAGTATGGGATGGAGCTGCCGGAAAGAGAGCTTTCTCCGGAGGAGACGAAGAACGAAGCACAGCGCAGCCGCTGGCGGGAGATTCATGAGTGGGCTGCCCGCTACTATCACGACGTGCTTCTGCATCGTCCCGAAGGACAGGCCGGACTGACTTACTTTGAACACAGAGGGATTGGATCTGAAGTCATCCGGGATTTCCGTCTTGGTTTTGCACCGGACAGGTGGGATGGCTTGATCAGGGAACTTGCGGACAAAGGAGTCGCACCGGAAGAACTGGCTCAATTCGGACTCGCTGTCCGCAGGGAAACCAGTGAGCAGGAAATCAGTTATTACGACAGGTTTCGTAACAGAGTGATTTATACCATCCTCGATGTCAAAGGCGCTCCAATTGCTTTTGGCGGACGGGTGCTCGATGATTCCACACCTAAATATCTGAATTCACCGGAAACAAAATTTTTTCATAAAGGACGTAATCTTTACGGCATTCATCTGGCTTCTCGGGGAATCAGGGAGGCAGGGTATTCTTTACTCCTTGAAGGGTATATGGATACAATTGCAGCGCAAAGAGCAGGCTTCACAAATGCGGTTGCCTCGCTCGGCACAGCCCTGACTAAGGATCAGGCCAGGCTGCTTAAAAAATACGCAGGCAAGATTGTAATCGGCTATGACTCGGATAAAGCAGGGATTCAGGCAGCTCTGCGGGCGGGTGAGATCCTTCTTGATGAAGGCCTGAACATTCAGGTACTGCTGTTCGAGGATGCCAAGGACCCCGACGAATTTCTGAAAAAGCACACCGTCGCTGAATTTCGCAAGAAACTCGAAAATACCATCACTTTTATCGAGTTTAAATATAAAATGCTGATCCGGGATACCCCCCTGCGGACCATACCGGATAAAGCAGAACTGATTAGAAAGCTTGCTCCCGATATTCTTAAAGTACCAAGCATAGTTGAGAAAGAAGGATATGAAAGATATTTAAGTCTGGAGCTCGGTCTCACGCTCGAAGCAGTTCAGCACGAGATCGATAGCCTGACGAAGAAAACCAGAGGAAATAGGGGCAATCCAGAAATTTTTTCGCAACAACAGGATATTTCTGTAAAAAAAAGAAATACTATAGAAGGGACGGACATTGACAGTTTTCAGGAATCTTATGTCCATTTAGGAGTTTTCCGGGCCGAACAGACCATTCTCAGAATCATCCTGGAGAATCCCAATTATAAAAATCAAGTAGCTGACAACCTGGATCAGGAATTTTGGAGGCTGCAGGAACATAGATATATCTTCGAGAATTTCCCGGAAAACAGTTTGAATCTTATCGATAATGATAGCTGGTACGAGAAGGTTCAAAGGCGTCTTGCCGAAATATATGAATTGTCCATTGATTTCGATAAAGCCGATATGCTCCTTAAGGACTGCATTGCTTTGATTAAGGAGACAAAGAAGAAAGAGACGATCGAAGATTTGCAGGCCAAAATGATTTTATTGGAAAAATCTGGAGATATGGCTGGGGCGCTTGCCCTGCTCCAGGAGATAGGAGAGCGGTTGAAACGTGGCGAAAAATAATAAGAAACAATTTGTTGCGAATTACCCGCTGGAAGGGGAGAATTCCGTGACCGTAGATGAAATGAAAAAGGAAAATGTCTCGACTTTAATTGAGCTGGGCAAAACCAAGGGTAATCTTACCTATGATGAGATTGCCAATGCTTTGCAGAAGGTCGACCTTTCTGAGGACCAGATTGAGGAGATCTATGACCAGCTGAGCGGGCTCGGTATTGATGTTGTTGACGACAGCGTCGAAGTGGTTATCGACAAAGAAACAAAAGATCTTGCCGACGAGATCGCCAGTGAAACAGACATTGACCTTTCCATTCCTGAAGGTGTAGGGATTGACGATCCTGTCAGGATGTACCTGAAAGAGATCGGCCGGGTTCCTTTGCTGACAGCGGAAGATGAGATTGAACTGGCTCTCAAGATGGAGGCCGGGGATGAAATGGCCAAGCGCCGTCTGGCCGAAGCAAACCTGCGTCTGGTGGTCAGTATTGCCAAACGCTATGTGGGCCGCGGCATGCTTTTTCTGGACCTGATTCAAGAGGGTAATCTTGGCCTGATTAAAGCTGTGGAAAAATTTGATTACCGCAAAGGCTTTAAATTCAGCACGTATGCGACCTGGTGGATCAGACAGGCCATTACACGTGCGATTGCCGACCAGGCCAGAACGATTCGTATCCCGGTTCATATGGTTGAAACGATTAACAAACTGATCCGGGTTAACAGACAGCTCCTGCAGGAACTGGGCCGCGATCCGACCCCGGATGAAACTGCTAAGGTCATGGAGATACCGGAAGAACGTGTTCGGGAGATTTTAAAGATCGCCCAGGAACCTGTTTCCTTGGAAACACCAATTGGGGAAGAGGAAGATTCCCACCTCGGAGATTTTATTCCCGATGAGGATGCACCGGCTCCCTCTGAAGCTGCGTCATTCATCCTGCTCAAGGAACAGCTCGAAGAGGTCCTTGAGACGCTCACCCCGAGAGAAGAAAAGGTCCTCAGACTGCGTTTCGGACTCGATGACGGACGTACCAGGACCTTGGAGGAAGTCGGCCAGGAATTCGGCGTAACCAGAGAAAGAATCAGGCAGATTGAGGCCAAGGCGCTGCGCAAGCTCCGCCATCCAAGCCGCAGCAAAAAACTGAAGGATTATTTAGACTAAAATCAGGACTTTCTTAAAAAATTTTCTTATGCTAAAGACAATAAATAAGACTAAAAAGGATTAAGAAAAGTTGAAATAAATCCACATAACGCAAGATAAAATTGATAAAACATGCTTGACCATCGCGCAATAATTCCGTATAATAAACGTCGCAGGCTTTCCTCGATAGCTCAACGGTAGAGCAATCGGCTGTTAACCGATAGGTTGCTGGTTCGAATCCAGCTCGGGGAGCCATATTTTTTGGGCCTATAGCTCAGCGGTAGAGCGGCCGGCTCATAACCGGTTGGTCCCTGGTTCGATCCCAGGTGGGCCCACCACCAAAAATAATGAATTTGAAATCAAAAACAAAACTCTGGTGCAAGCCGGAGTTTATTGTTATAGGGATGATAACATTGAGGAATACAATGATTTCAGGACAACAAGATAATAAGCTGGAAAATAAAACGGCTATAAAGCTTGGCTCCCGCCTGGAGACAATTGCGTCACTGGTGCCCGCCGGCGCCAGAGTTGGGGATATCGGTACGGATCACGCCTATCTGCCTGTCTATCTGGTACAGGCCGGAGTGATTTGCCAGGCGATCGGGGTAGATGTCCACAGAGGGCCTTATAAATCTGCCGTTGAGAATGTCAAAGCCTATGGACTGCAGGACAACATTCAGGTCCGGCAGGGAGACGGCCTGATTCCGCTGGAGTCCGGAGAAGTCGATACATTGGTCATTGCCGGTATGGGAGGTGTGACGATCCTTGAAATACTAGCCACGAAGCCGGACGTACTGCAGAGCGTCCAGACATTGATCCTTCAGCCGCAAGGCGCAGAAAACAGGGTTAGATTCGAACTGCTTTCCGAGGGTTGGAGGCTGAGCGAAGAATGTCTGACAGAAGAAGACGGCAGGCTGTATACCGTCATTTGCCTGTCCCGCTCAGAAGGCCTGGATAGAGAGGAAGTCGAGCAGCGGATGAAGCAGATCATTCAGGATATTGCTGCGGACTGTACCGGAGTGCCTGCGTTGGAAGCAGCAAAGGATCTGGAACAGATGCTGCGTAATTTTATCTGGCAACTCGGACCGCTGATCATTGAACGCAAAGAACCCCGGTTAAACGACATCATTGCCGACACTACGAGCAATCTCAAAAGAGTCGTTCTGGAAATGATGCGCACAAACAGGGCTGCAGTTTCCCAGAAAGCAGAACAGATCAGGCAGGAAATCGCCATGATGGAGGTAATAAAAAAATGGCTGTATCAGTAGGCCAGGTTGAACAACTTATCGAA
This sequence comes from Dehalobacter sp. 12DCB1, assembly GCF_004343605.1. Taxonomy (GTDB): domain Bacteria; phylum Bacillota; class Desulfitobacteriia; order Desulfitobacteriales; family Syntrophobotulaceae; genus Dehalobacter. Next base: position 262,132 of record NZ_POSF01000011.1, on the reverse strand, counting down.
AAGATAGCGCCGCGTTCCTGGGCAGAAGACTGGGACAATCCTGGACTCCTGGTCGGCAGCAGCGCCCAGCGCGTCAATAAGATGCTACTGACGCTGGACGGAACCATGGAAGCCGTCGAAGAAGCTGTTTCGGAAAAAGCTGAACTGATTATTTCCCACCACCCGCTGCTGTTTAAACCGCTGAAGAATCTCCGAATGGACAACCAGGCGGCATTGGTTCCCCTTTTGCTTTTCCGCAATGGGATCTCATTTTATGCTGCCCACACGAATCTGGATCAGTCGTATCTGTCATCGAGCCTGATGTTTGCGAAAATGCTCGGACTGCAGAAAACAGAGTTCCTGGAAACCACCTCTGCTGAGAAACTGATCAAGATCGTCACCTTTGTTCCGGAAGAACACGTCGAGACTATCCGGAAGGCTCTGACCACCGAAGGCGTCGGCAGTGGAATTACCGATGGCGAGCACAGTGATGCCTACAGCGAATGTTTCTTTCAGACGAACGGTGAAGGCATGTTCCGGGCGCTGGACGGAGCCGAGCCGACTATAGGAAAAGTTGGAGAGCTGATCAGAGTGCCCGAGATCCGACTCGAGAGCATTGTCGAAGAGCGCAGCCTTGGCAGGGCGGTGAAGGCTTTGCATAAGGCACATCCGTATGAAGAGCCCGCTTACGACCTGATACCACTCCGGAATACCGGAAAACCCAGAGGATACGGGGTGATCGGAACATTACCGAAACCTGTCAGACTAGCTGATTTGTGGGAAGGATTTCTGAAACAGCTTACGGAGAAGTATGGCCATGACTGTTCTTCAGTGCGATTGGCAGGAGATCCTGACAGAAAGATCAAAAAAATTGCCATATTAAATGGCAGCGGAAGCAGTTTTGTGGCGAAGGCTGCCTTTAAAGGCGCTGATTTATATATCACAGGGGAAATCGGCTACCATAACGTGCTGGATTGTCTCGAATCAGGTATGGCCGTTGGTGAGCTCGGGCATTTTCTTAGCGAAATCCCAATGATCCATGCGCTTTACGATTATATTAGAGCCGATCGAACAATGGATGACGTAGAACTGGTTATCAGCGCGGCGAGCAAAGTGCCGTGGTTGAAACGTGGATAAAGTTATTAACATGACAGAATTGTCTGAAAGATAAATTTATAGTTGACTCCAATAGTGCTCTGGTTGTTCTTGGACGGATGAGCATAAGACCTCAAGAGTTATGCACAATTTGTTCACAACTTGTGCATAACTAGGAATTAAAATAATTACAAAATTATAGGGAAAATTTGATTATAGTGTTATAAATTGTAGCTTGAATTTTGTTTTTGGAATGATATACTGTGATTACGCCGTAATTTGTCGAAGCAACTAATGTGAAACAAATCATTGCATTCCTGATATACGCTATATGAAATAGGCAACAAATTGATTACGGCGATTTACTTTAGATACGCTTAAGAATTATTTGACCAAACACAAATAATCTAGTAAGATTGGATAGCGAAGTCAACCGGATGGTCGCGGGGACAAGTGCCGAAAGGCCGTCTCTGAGGAAAGTCCGAGCTCCACAGGGCAGGGTGCCGGGTAACGCCCGGCGGAGGGAGATTCCCTTTGAGGAAAGTGCAACAGAGATATACCGCCGCTGCCAAGCGGTAAGGGTGGAAAGGTGAGGTAAGAGCTCACCGGCAGTCAGGTAACTGGCTGGCCCTGCAAACCCCACCTGGAGCAAGACCAAATAGAGGAACGATGGAGCTGCCCGCTCTGTTCCCGGGTAAGGTCGCTTGAGGCTGCCGGTAACGGCAGTCCTAGATAGATGATCATCACCTCACAAGAGGTACAGAACTCGGCTTATAGGTTGACTTCCGCTATATTTTCGGGTAACATCTTTCAATTAAACGAATTTTGGGCTGGCTGCCCTGTCTTATAACTTGGTCTGGGACCAAGTTTTTTTATTTATCAAAAAGGCTATAAGGATATAGAAATGCTGCAATTTAGTATTTTTCCTTGTTCCTTTCTGTGGATCTTCGGAATACGCCGGAAAAGATGTGGCAACCATCGCCTTGGACAATATGCCCGCCGCTTATCACAAAGGAAGAAAGAAGAAATGCGGCAAACCACTTATTTTAATAACCGTAGAATTTGCAAGCGCTTGCAAATTCTACAAATTGAGCAAAAGGATTGACAAATAGGTAACATATTACGTATAATAAAAACGTAATATGTTACCTATTTATATGGAGGCAGTCAAGAACGATCTGGAGGTGTATCAGATGGACGAAATGAAAAAGCAGGCCAATATTTTCGGAATGATCTTTGTTTTAGCTAACAGGCTACAAGTGCTCGGGGATGCTTTTGATCAGAATATTACCATTAAACAGTGGCTGTTCCTGGTTAGTGTGGCCCGTTTTGAAGAGCCGCCGACTGTAAGCGAAGCGGCTGATGATATCGGCTATTCCAGGCAGAATGCCAAGCGTCTGGCAGCGACACTCGCAGAACACGGATTTGTCACCATATCCAAGGATAAAAGTGATGCCAGAGCTTTGCGAATTATGCTGACTCCGAAATTTCACACCTATTTTGCGGCGCGCAGACAGCGGGAAGTAGAATTCATGCAGCAGATTTTTAGTGGATTCGACCCTGAACTAACGGATAGATTTTATCAAGGATTAGTCAAGATCAGTCGCAATATTGAAATGATGGAGAATGAAAATGAAGAGATCAAGGAGTAAAAAAATGATAACGTTAGGTGTTATTGCAGGTATTCTTGCAGCGATTATTTTGCTGGCCGTCGTTTACTTTATCCAACCTTATTCGTCTTTAAAATCAGACTTTAATAAGGCGGCTATCCAACTTATTTCCAAGACCCAACCGGAAACAGAAATCTTTACCGAACAGGATATTGCCCATCTGCCTGAGCCTGTACAAAAATATTTTAACCACTGCGGCTATATTGGTACTTCCAAAATGTCCTGGATGAAAACCGAATTTAAAAGCGTACCTTTTTCCACCGGCGTGGATAAGGCAACGCTTACCATTGACTATACGCAGTACAACTTTGTTGAAACGCCAAACCGTTTGGCTTTCATTGACAGTGCGATGTACGGAATTCCTTTTCAGGGCTTCGACAGCTACAATCAGGGCGTGGGCTCCATGAAAGGCGTGATCGCCAAGGCCTTTACGCTGTTTGACCAAAAGGGTGTCGAAATGGATAAGGCCTGTCTGGCAACGGTGCTCGCAGAGAGTTTGTATGTACCGAACATTGCCTTACAAGACTACATCACTTGGGAAGCGATTGACGATACGCATGCTAAAGCGTCGATTACTTCCTTCGGCATAAGCGCGAGTGGCATCTTTACCTTCAATGAAGCGGGAGAAATGCTTGAATGCACCACCAATGACCGAATGGCTGTAGGTTTTGACGGCAGTAAGCAAAGCATCCCCTGGTCTGCGGTATATGAAGGTTATGAGAGGAATGAGAACGGCATCTTCAAACCGACCATTTTAAAGGCAGTCTGGCATTATCCGGAAGGTGATCTGATTTATTTTAACGGGGAAATTTTATCTTCATCGACGTAAATAAAACCGTTATGTAAAAGTCCTCGTCTAACAATCCAAAAATATTTATCGTTTAGCTTCAAGCCGTTCTAGTCTTTCAGAAACACGTTGATTCGTTTCGATCTGGCTCTCGCGGAAATCGAATAAAGCATTGACTTTTCCAGAAAGATCATGCTCCACACGCGCTTGGCTTTGGCGAATATGGATGATGTCCCCCTTAATTGTTTGGATGTCCTGCTGCATCTGCTCCTGGCTAACAGCAATTGCATCTATACTCGTCCAGATTTGCTGCTGGCCTGCCTTGAGCTGTTGCTGATCAGAGAGAAGCTGCTGCTGGCCTGCCTTGAGTTGTTGCTGATCAAAGTAAAGTTGCTGCAGCCCTTCTTCAAACCGATCCTGCCGGTTATCAAGTTGTTCCATTCTGTTCCCAAGAGAACTCAATTGATTTAGTACCAGTTCCTGAAATTGATCGTTATCCATCTGTTTTACCTCCTTTCAGTAATTTATTTCCTAACATCCTTATTATACCATATAATGGAATATATATGGGAACATATGTTTGTGCAAAATATTTTGTTTTTGCCTTTGGACAAAGAGATAAGTACATTTTACAGTGTTTCTAGTGTAATGAAAACGGCTCGGACCCTTTGATATGAGCTTATTTCAAAATCAATTTTAAATTCAATCGCCTCCCCGATAATGCTCCCGGTAATGTCGGCAATACTCGCTGTGATTACCGGGATATCTATGTTATGTTCACAAAAGCTCAGTTTGTCAAGGTTTGTAACGTTTTTCACGACAGAAATCATCTGAATTATATTTTATAATAAGATAAAGATATAAAAAAGGAGGGATATCGTGTCGGAGAATAAACTATTATTGTCATTTTTACTGGAGCTAAGTGAAGCCCTGTCGAATTATGGGCAACTGCGGATCCAAGAAGAACTGCCGAAGTTATTTTGCGAAGTTATCAAGGCAGATGGTTGTGCGGTTTATGTGCAAAAGATTAATAACTATATTTTACATAAACAATATTCTTCTTCGGCCTCTTCTCACTTTGCTTCTTCCTGGCGGCAGATCGGATGGAATTTATCGACTGCTGCCGTATATATTGACGCTCCAGAAACAGCCGGTCGCTATTTTCAGGGCGGAATCTGGCAGAGATGCCTGTTGTTGCCTTTGCTAAGAGAAGATAAGATTGAGGGAGTTTTGCTGGCAGGCTGGGCGGGGGCCTCTCCTTTAGACGGCTTATTACAGGAAGAGCTACGGCTATTGCAGCCTATATCCCAGCTTTTATCAGATATTTATTGCACCACGCATTTGATCACAGCCTTGAAAGAGAGAGAAAAATCCCTGTCCATCCTTTATCAAAAAGCTGAACAAGAGCTGGAAAATGGCCGCAGACAGGTATCTCTGGCCCTTCATGATGAGGTCGGACAAGTGCTGACCTCCATATTGCTTCAATTGAATATTCTGCAACAATCAGAGGATTTAGACTATGTGAAAGGGCGTCTCGGTGGTCTTTCTCATATTACGCAGCAAACGCTTGAGGAAGTCCGGCGTATTTCTCATAATTTGCGGCCTGCTCTATTAGAAAATTTAGGTTTACAGGCGGCGTTGGAATCTCATATCAAGGAATACACAGATTCTACGGGAATTGCGGTAGAGTTCAGGCACCATAATCTGGAGGAACGCTTACCCGATGATGTGGAGATCATCGTTTACCGGGCGGTGCAGGAAGGACTGACCAATGTCGCCCGTCATGCCGGAGCCAGTTCCGTTATGATTAATTTGACGGTAAAAGGCAACAAACTTCTGCTGCAAATTGAAGATAATGGTAAAGGCATGGAAGAAAGAAAAAGCAGTGGCCTTGGTCTTTTGGGGATGGAGGAGCGGGTGAAGCTGGCTAAGGGTAAATTCTGGTTGCTTAATCAAAAGGATCAGGGATTAACTCTCAATATTTTACTGCCCTTGGTTTAAGCAAGTAGGAGGTTAGCATGGAAAAGCAGACAACAATTTATTTGGTAGACGACCATAAACTGTTGCGGGACACTCTGCGGATGTTCCTGGAAAGTAAAGCGAATATTCGGGTGATTGGTGAGGCAGGCAATGGAGCCGATGCGGTTGAGGAAGTACTCTATTTGCAGCCGGATTTGGTACTAATGGATATTACCCTGCCTGATTTTGACGGAGTAGAAGCCACGGCCCGAATTATCAAAGGTCTGCCGAATATTAAAGTGATTGCTGTTACCATGCATCCGGAACAGCTTTATTTGCTAAAGTTCCTCGAAGCCGGCGGGATGGGGTATCTTCATAAATCAGCGGCTGACCGGGATCTGCTTAAGGCGATTGAGCAAGTCCAGCGGGGTGAGGTTTTCTTAAGCACAGATGGTGTGCAGGTAATAGCCGGCAAATACAGGGTTCAGAGTTCAATTCCATCGGCAGTACCTCAGAAGGAAATATCCCCTGAGGTTCTATCTTCCAGAGAAAGACAGGTACTTGGTTTGCTTTCCCATGGGTATAGCGGTCGGGAAATTGGTGAGATACTTTTTTTATCCGCCAGTACCGTTGAAACTTACAAACGGCGTATCAGTGAAAAGCTGAAATTGTTCAAGAAAGCGGATTTAGTGGAATACACCATCCGTCATAAAATATTTGAAGATATGTAGCAGTTGTCATGGAATACGTGACCAAATAGGGAAAGAAGATCGATGGTTCTTCATGACAGACAGATAAATCTCTTTTTTATAAACTAAAGTCAAATTGTATGCGCGTACGATTTAAAGGAGTTGTTTTTGGTGAGATGGATGAAGGAAAACAAAGGAGCAAAGGAAGCTGAAATAATCGTAGCTGTTCCCAATGTCTGGCTGCGGCTGCCGATTGTCGATTTGCTTTTCTTGATGAGGAAAGGGTATATTCACGTCAAAAGCCTAATGGAATTATATGAAAGGGTGGAAAAAAAATCCGGCGGTATCTTAATTATTGATATTTTCGCCTATAAGGAAAGCTGTCCAGATACCATAGCCCGCCTCAAAACGGAAAACCCCACGCTTACAATTGTTCCTCTCCTTTCCAGGGACGAGTTAGTCTATGCTCATTATTTAGAAAGCATTGACGCTTGTTTCATTGTTGAAAAGGAAAAAGCGGATAAAATGCTTTTGCCTGCCCTTCACCAAGCCTTGCAAAAACAACAAATGCTTTTAAACGAAAAGGAGGTAAATTTGATGGGAAAAGAAGATGGAAACATTCTGAGGAGAAATTTTGGCAGAAGAACCTTCCTTAAAGGCACGGCGGCTGCGGCAGCGATGGCTGGCGCGGTTGCGGCGTCTCCGGGAAGTACGGTACTGCAGGCTTTGGCTGCAGGTGATGACGCGCAAACTACTAGCCCAGAGGAGCAAATTTTCGCGGGTGCTTGCCCATCCTGTTGTGAGGGCGGCTGCAGCCTCAATGTACATGTCAGGAATGGGAAAATCGTTAAAACATCTAAACGGGATTTTCCAGATAAGAAATGGAATCGTATTTGTGGAAAAGGTCTCTCACATGCGCTACGTACCTATGAAGAAAGACGCCTGAAATATCCGATGCGAAGAGTCGGGGAGCGTGGTGAAGGTAAATGGGAGCAGCTTTCGTGGGATGAAGCCATTCAATATATTTGTGAAAAATGGAAAGGCTATCTGAGTGAGTATGGTGGTTCCAGTATTAGCTATTCATTTGCTGGAGGAAATTCAACAGTTTGCGTAAACAATTATTTAAAGAGGCTGTTTAATTGGATGGGGGGAACCTTTGTTTTTCATATGCTTGATATGGCGGCGGTGGACGCTCCAGGCAGAGCAGTTGGCTACGGGCCTTGGTTTTTCGGGAATAGTCTTACCGATATAATGAACTCCAAATACATCTTTATATGGGGGACCAATCCTACCTCGTCATACAAGCAGAATTGGCATTTTGTGCAGGAAGCTGCTGAAAACGGGGCAAAGGTGATTGTTATTGACCCAAATTATACAATTACAGCATCTAAAGCAGACAAGTTTGTACCGATTCGGATGTCTACCGATGCTGCGTTAGCTATGGCGATGATTAATATTGTTGTCAAGGAAGGTTTGGCAGATAAGGAATTTATTGCTCAAAATACCGTTGGCCCCTTCTTGGTAAAAGAAAGCGATGGTTTATATTTGCGCCAGAGTGATCTTGGAGGAGCAGCTAATGCTGAAAATAACGCGATTGTTGTCCGAGGAGCCGACGGGAAAGTTGGTTTGCCTTCGGAAATTCCCAACCCCGTTATTAATGGCACGTTTGAGATTAATGGCATTAAAGTAACCACGGCATATGATTTGCTGTTGGAAAGAACAGCCGAATGGACTCCCGAAAAAGCCTCTGAGCTTTGCGACATTCCTGTAGAGACCATCTATGAACTTGCTCGTATGTATGCTGCCGGTCCCACTTGTTTATATGCTTCTGAAGGAATTGACCATATGGGCAATGCGGCACCAGCTTATGCGGCGATGTATGCTTTGGCTATGGTAACAGGTCAATTGGCGAAGCATGGAGCTGGTGTTAGTGGTGTTCAGGGCCTGTGTTTAGGATCGATGTTCGATTGTTCAAGTATTATCTACCCACCTGGGAAAGTTCCAGGGCCAACTATTCCTTCACTTAAGTTACTTGATATTTTGAATGAAGGCATGTATGCTGGTAAACCCATGGCTATAAAAAGTTTATTTGTATCCACTGCAAATATACTTCGAGCTCAGGCCGAGAGAAAATCTTGGATTGAAGTATTCAATAAGCTGGACTTGGTTGTTGTCGCCGATCAATATATGAGCGATACCGCCAAACACGCAGATATCGTTTTACCTGTATGCGGATACTTTGAATATGAGAGCGTACTCACTATGTTTAACCCATTTGCTAAAATGACTGAAAAGGCAATAGACCCTCTTTATGAGAGCAAACCCGATTTGGAAATCATCAATTTACTAGGAAAAGGTATGGGTTTTGGTGATGAGTTCGTTGTTACCAGAGATGAGTTTTACACAAAACTTATGGATAGCGATGCCTGTAAGGCGGTCGGTATTAGCTGGGAGAAATTGAAACAAGAAAAGACAATGCGCTATATGTCGGATGATTATGTTCATGGAGCAGCAGGTGTTACATCCAGTGGAGGAGCCGCATTTATGACAGGTGCAGAAGTTCACGCCGGAAGTGGTACTTTCCCGACGCCTACCGGACGTGCCCAATTCTATCAGGAAGCCTTTAAACCCTATATCGATTATGGTCAGAAAATTGATCAGAAAAAGGAAAGCCTTCCTTATTGGGAACCGCCAATAGAAGCTTGGCCTGATAAACCGTTGTTTTCCAAATATCCTTTAATCTTCGCCACAGAACGGAGTAGATTAAAAGCAAATACTGGTTATACACATGTTCAGTGGTTATTAGAAATAATGCCAGAACCTTTTATAAAGATTAATCCTCAGGATGCGGCTGTGCGTGGGATTGTTCAAGGAGATACAGTAAAGATAGTCAATGACCGGGGTTATATGGTTTTGAAGGCATTTGTGACTCCGGCTGTTCGTCCAGGAGTGGTAGTTGCAAACCATGGGTTTGAGCATGATCAGTTTATTGATGGAGACGAAGCTGATTTAACCTCCAGAGCGATTAATCCTGCGGTTCCCAATAATGCCTATTTCGACACATTGTGCGAAGTTAAAAAAATGTAAAGGAGGAATAAACAATGCGTTATGGAATGGCGATAGATTTAAAACGTTGTATTGGTTGTCATGCCTGTGCGGTGGCATGTAAGTCCAATAACAACTTGCCTAATCATATTTGGTGGAACAAGGTATTGACCGTTGGCGGAGAAGGAATGGATACGGCATCGGGCACATACCCAAATGCAAAAATACAGTATGTACCGATGAACTGTCAGCACTGTGAAAATCCTGCTTGTGTCAAAGCTTGTCCTGTAGGAGCTACCTACAAACGGGAAGAGGATGGCATTGTCATTCAGAATTATGATAAATGTATTGGCTGCCGGATGTGCATGGTGGCCTGCCCTTACAGTGCCCGCAGCTTTAATTGGAGCAAGCCGGAGTATTATTTAGAGCATACGCTGGGTGATATCGATGCCCCGGTGCATCAGTATAATGTGGTGGAAAAGTGTACTTTTTGCGTGAACCGGATTGCCAGAGGTGCAGAGCCGGCGTGTATGGAGCTTTGTATCGGTCGTGCCCGCTACTGGGGAGATTTGGATGATCCGAACAGTGAAGTCAGCAAAGCGATCCAAGGCCGCAACTATGTCAAGATGCTTGAAGAAAAAGGTACCGGCCCGTCCGTGTACTATTTAACTTAAGAAAGGGGCTAATAAAATGAATGCAAAAGTGGCGAAGCAAGGTGGTTCAAAACTTTGGTTGATTATTTTCGCCCTTCTGTCAGTGATTGGCCTGGCTTGCTGGGTTTTGCAGCTGACCAAGGGTTTGCAGCTAACCAATTTGGATAACAATAATTGCTGGGGACTTTATATTATCGGGTTCATGCTTTTCACAGGTATAGCAGCAGGTTCTCTGATCTTTTCCTCCTCGGCCTACCTTTTCCAAGGGATGGCGGAATATAAGCCTTTTACAAGGATAGCGGCCTTCGTCGGGGCTATCGGCAGTGTAGTTGCCGCTGGACTCTTCATCATTGTGGATATCGGCAATCCGGAAAGAGTCTGGAATATTATTCTTAGCGCTAATATTGAATCCCCAATGTTTTGGGATACTGTGATTTTAGCAGCCTATGTTGTTATCGGCATTGTATTTACACGCCAGTTAATTATGGCGGAACAGGGCGAAAAAGAGGAGAAGGCCTTGTACGGCATTTCTCTGGTAGCCTTTATTGCCGGTTTATTAGTAACGGTTACCTCCTTCGCCTTCTCGATGCAGGTAGCCAGACCCTTGTGGAATAACCCGGTAGAACCGCTGTCATTTTTGGCGGCAGCCCTAGTGGCAGCGTTGGCATTACTGATTATCCTCTTTGCGATACTTAATAAGAGCGGTTATATAGAGATAAGCAACGAAAAACTATCTAAACTGGGCAAGCTGGCCGGAGCATTTCTCGCGGTCGAATTGATGGTAGTCTTCGGTGAAGCAGCGATCGGTTTGTATGCCGGTGCTGGAGATGAATATAAGATCCTTAACTGGTTGGTACTCGGTAAAGGGGCACCACTCTTCTGGATAGAACTAATTGCTATTGCAACAGGTGTGGTTCTCCTGATCAACAAGGGAACGCTCGTCGCAGGAGCGGGGGTCGGGATTCTTGCGATCTTCATGATTAAATACACACTTTTACAGGCCCAATTACTTAATCCACTGCTTTCTTATCCCGGTCCTGAAGGTTACGTTAGCGGTCAGGGAATCTACCTACCTTCAATAATTGAAATCGGACTAGCAGTAGGTATTATAGCCTTGGGTTGTCTACTGGTCATGATCGGTCTCGATAGACTCAATCTCGGGTCAAAGTCTAATCAAAGTTTGGATAACCATAGGCTTGGCGCGAGATCTGAGCAGGCTTAGTCAGAGAATATCTCTTTTCGGCAAACCGGCAGGCTGATTGGTTTCAGCCTGCCGGTAAAGCAATTAATAATTAAGCGGTAAAATCTTCAATATAGAAAATGGATAGGAGAGAAAAAATGGTAAACACGCAAGAAGTAAACACGCAAGAACAAGAAATTCGAAGATCTTTGGCAGCATCCGATATGTATCAATTGTTGTCTATGTTTTTTCGCCTACCCACAGTGGAAATGGCTACTGCCTTGTTAAACGGAAGTCTAGCGGAAGATGTTATAGCTATTTACTGCGAGCTGAATTTCTCAATAGAAGAGATTCAACACATTAAAACCAAATTTACAACGTTCCAGAATGATGAAAAGACAAAGGAAGAGCTTCTTACAGAGATACGCCAAGAGTATACACGATTGTTTACCAATCCGAAAAAACCGGCAATGGATATCTATGAAACATTGTTTTGCTTTAATCCCGAAAAGAATGAAGGAAGCCCCAGTCTTTTCATTAGCCCGGCGGCTCTTGATGCAGAGCGTTGTTATAAGAAGGCTGGACTGATGATGACTAAGGAGGTCAACGAACCTGGTGACCATATGTCGACTGAGATGGAATTCATGATGTATCTTTATCTGGAAAAGGCCAGAGCCTTACAGGAAAACAATCAAGAAAAACTTGATAGGAGAGAGGCGGAAATCCAAGAATTTTCAGAAGTACATTTGAAGAAATGGGCAAAACAGTTCTTTAATCATTGCATTACCTTAAGTAACAGCGAGGTTTACCGTACTCTCGGAGAAATAGGAAGCGCTTTTATGCGAGAAATGCTGGTTAAAAACTATTAAAATTTTCTCCTAAGAAATAGGGGTGTTTGCATGAGATTCGAAAAAGGTTTTTCGATTAAGATAGCCGAGAATAGATGTTTAAACCAGACTCATCATGCAGTAGAATGCAATCATTGCATAGAGAATTGTCCCTCAAAGGCTATTTTATTACATGAACATAGCGTCTATCTGAATAAAGACTTATGTTGTGGTTGTGGGTTATGTTTTAATGATTGTCCAACCCAGGTCTTTAGCTCCAGTCTATGGGATGAGACCTCAATAGTGGAAGAAGTAGAGGAACAGAAATGGAAAGCTACAGAGTTTTTTTGTGGTAAACATTCGTCTCCTTTTAATAAAGACAAGACGTGGGAAATGGGAGCAGTACAATTACCGGCTTGTCTAAGTATGATTTCTAAGGGAGCTTGGTATGAATTCGGCTTAAAAACAGCAATTGAACTCCATTTGGACCAGTGTGAGGGGTGTTCTATGTCTCGCACTTTATCCCGGTTGGACTTCAATGTAGGGACAGCGGCTGAATGGTTGGAGGCTTCAGGGTGTACACCGGAAATCAACTATATACACCAGAGTAGTAAGGGCAAAACCAAAAAAAATCTTAAAGCAATCGAAACCGGACTCAAAGTTACTTCACGACGGGATTTGTTTTTGTCTGTGATAGGCAAAGGCAGGCAGATAAGCGAAAACATACGTAACAATACAAAATCTTTCTCTAAGGAACGTGATCAAGAACGACGAAATAGTTATTTGCCTGATTGGCAGAAACGTCTGGCTGAAGTGTATCCTAATAACAGGATTAAAGGCGCTTCTCCAGCTTATTGGCCAACAATTAAAATAAATGACAAATGCGTAAATTGTGGAATGTGTACTAATTTTTGTCCCTCAAAGACCTTGAAAAATACTGTAGAAGGCGGTATCTGTACGCGCTATTTTACCAGTGGGTTGTGTTTGGACTGCCGGATTTGCCAATTGTTTTGTCCGAGAGAGGCTATAAGCAGAGACAGGGAAAAAGTTGAGAAACCCTTTGAAGCAACTACACTCTTCAGTGCGGCTGCTATAAAATGCCGGCGATGCACGAGTATTACCTTTGATAATACCAGGCATTTATGTTATTGGTGCCGGGAAGAAACCGCTATTGATGATGAGATTAAAGAAAAATACAGAAAACTATTACTTTAGATGGTGGGAGTTAAGTGAATAAGGAGAAGCAAAGAGACAAAAAGCTCATAGGTATTATGGTATTGCTACTCATTTTTGCTGTCATTTATCAACATTTTGCTAACGAAAAAGACACCTTGTCGGTTCTAAGACAGGGAGAACCGGCGGCAGCACGTTTTGAAAATGCAGGTGGAAACTATCCCAGCTATAAATTATGGGATGCCCAAGAAAACTTTTTGGGATACGGTGTAATCGCCGGTGCTTCTGGTTATGGCGGCAAACTCTCAGTACTCAGTGTCTTGAATCCAGCAGGACAAATCACCAAGGTTTCTCTAACCGAAAATAGTGAAACGCCTTTGTACTTGAATAAAGTCCTAGCCACCGGATTTTTGCAAAAGATTCTTGGAAGAAATCCTGAGCAAGGATTTGGGGATATCAATGCGGTGTCCGGAGCAACCATAACTTCGGAAGCGATTATTGCTGCGGTGCAAAAGGGTTCGGTCCAAATAGCGAATGAGCAACTGGGTATGAAAATTCCCAACGATGATGGCGTTAATCCAACCTGGAAGGATATGGCGGCCCTAGCCTTAGTTTTGACGGCAATCATTTGCTCTGCCAGAAAGATTAAAAAGTTACGCCCATGGCTGTTATTTTTATCCGTAATTTTCATTGGATTTATTTTAAATAATTCTTTAACTTTCAGTAACTTTGTCAGTCTTTTCTCGGGTAACCTGCCGTCATTTGTAGAACGCCCGATTTGGTACCTGATGGTGCCCGGTATCCTGATTATTACGCTGTTCCGGGGGGAGAATTTTTATTGCAGTTGGCTTTGTCCTTTTGGTGCGGTTCAGGAGGGAATATATCGCAGTCTAAACCTGTTTAAGTTTTCCCCTTCTCAAAACATCCAATCAAAAGTCGGTAAATATCGCTGGTGGATGTTGTGGGTAGCGGCCATGACCGCGTTAATTTTTAATAATGCCGGGATTGCCAGCTACGAACCGTTCTCTGTTTGCTTTGACGGCAGTGGGAATATCGCTCAATGGATCATCATGTCGATCATCCTGTTGATGTCGATTGCTTTGTTTCGTTTCTGGTGCCATAGTTTTTGTCCAGTAGGTTTGATGCTGGATTTTATGGCGCGCCTTCAACGGAAATTGAAGAGAAAGAAAACAGAGATTAGGGAAAATGCAAATTGTAATCACTGCGACAATGCTTCTTGTCCCCAAAAGATTTCCGGGATGAGTCGACAGGATAAGTTATACCTTGTTCTTGTTTCCATAGTAAATATAATCATTCTTATTGCTTTATTACTTAATATTAGCAGTATGTCCTAGTTTAGATTCACAAAAAAAGCATGGGTATCGGAATGTCCGAACTCATGCTTATATTCATAACTGGGATAAAAACAGGCGTATTGCCATCTTCATCTGACATCAAATATTTTCCTTCTGTTATGAAAAAATTTTAAAGATTAGTTTGAATCTAGTATTCAGTTATTATTAACATTGGATAGCGTAAACGGTTTTGAATTAAAGTAAACAAAATGATTCAGATCAAACGTACATTCATGTTCACGGTTGGATGATCTTCGATGGGATTTTGGATGAGATTATTACTATAGGATTTTTGGGATTTTTGGTGTTTTAGATACTGAGCATAGTGTTGCAGCCATAAGGCATGAAATTCCTTATCAATCTTAAAGTCTATGAGCTTATCTAATAAATCTGAATTTAGGTTTTCTTCTATTAAGTCAGCGTATATTTCCAATATCTGATTTTCTAAGGCAAACCCAATCTTACAGATATTTTCCTGCCCGGCTAATTCAATCGCCTCCCCGATAATACTCCCGGCAATGTCGGCAATACTTGCTGTGATTAGCGGGATGTTTACGTTATGTTCACGAAAAAGCTCGGTAAAAAATTCAGCATGCTTTTTATCAGCTTCGACGATTTTAAATAGAGCTTTGTTAAATATCGGGTCATCGCTTTCAGATAATTGGGAGTGATAATAATGGATCTGAAGGTTCTCCAACTCGTAGATCTTTTTTAATTTTGCTGTTCGTTTTTCATCCATTTTAAATCTCCTATAGAAGAGTAAGTGTTCATTTAGAAGAGTAAGTATTCATTAGTCTTCTCTGGTTTTGTAAAAATTATTTGCCAACGATCTCTCAAATTGCATGCCGAGAGTAATGGTACTATCTCTAAAATCAGATCAAATCATTTCACTAAGTAAGAATGTTGGATACTGCGGATAAAATTTATCGCTTGGTTGGCAGAATAACAAAAAATTGGTATTGCTCCCCGCGGTAATAAGTGGTATGTTTTTTATGGCACAAAATCAAAATGGGGTGAATGTAATGGTTGAAAAAAAGAGAAAGAAGAAAAAACTGAAAAAAGTTTTTATGATCATAGCACTGATAATCGCAGGCATTGTTGCCGGGACGGCAGCATTTGCCTTCTATTTCGCTAAGGGAGGCAATCTGCCCGGCGACAGTGTGAATTTGAACAATCGGGTCAGTATTCTTTTGATCGGGACCGATAAAAGGCCAGGGGCAAGTTCTTACAATTCGGACTCGATCATCGTAGCCAGCTTTGATCCGAAGACGAAACTCATTTCGTTACTGTCCATTCCGAGAGACACCCGGGTAACACTTCCCGGATCAAAAAACTATTGTAAAATCAATGCTGTCCCCATGTTAAAAGGGATCCCGGAGCTGGAAAAACAAGTTACCGAACTGACCGGTATTGAGCTGGACGGCTATGTCCTGACGAATTTTAATGGGTTCAAGGATATGATCGATACGCTGGGCGGGATCACCATTGACGTGGAAAAAAATATGAAGTATGAGACCGGGGATAAAGAGGACGGCTATATCAACCTGAAAGCAGGGGTGCAGGAATTAGACGGGACCAAGGCACTCCAATATGCCCGTTTTCGTCATGACGCAACGGCCGACATCGGAAGAACCGCCAGGCAGCAGAAAGTGCTGACCGCTGTAGGCAAAAAAATGCTTCAGCCCGCCACCATATTAAAACTGCCCAAGCTGATCCCGGAATTAATGAAGGCCGTAGAAACAGACTTGTCTCTGAAAGATCTCCTAAAGCTCGCCGGGGCGGCCAAGTCTTTTGAAGATGCAACGATCGTGACCCAAACACTGCCTGGCGATGCGATTAATCTTGACGGGTTAAGCTACTGGGAGGTAAACAGGGACGCGGCCAAAGAAGTAGCTCAGAACCTTCTTTTAGGTAAAACCACTGATAAAGTCTGGGACAGCACGGTCCTTACCTCCTTGGATCCGGAAGTTAAAGCCCACCTTGCGGCCCCGTCTACGGCAGCTGCGATTGATATACCGGAAATACCCGGGGTAACGGCACCTGAACCGGGAGCGATACCCGTGATAACGATCCAAACGGAGCAGTATTCGGGGACAATCACCTGGTTGCCTGCCGACAGTACCTTTGTTGCAGGTCAGGAATATACAGCGACGATTACGCTCGTTCCTAAAGCAGGGTATACCTTAAAAGGTGTCAGTGCGAACTTCTTTACCGTACCGGGAGCAGCAGCGCATAATGCTGCAGGATCCGGGGTCATTACGGCAGTGTTCAAGGCGTTACCACCTATAACGTCAGCAGCCACCATCGACATTTCGGGAATAGCCGGGGTTACACCGCCTGCACCGGGAGCGGCACCCGTGACAGCAATCACCGAAACGGAGCAGTATACGGGGACGGTCACCTGGACACCGGCCGACGCCTCCTTTGTGGAAGGTCAGCAATACACAGCAACTATCACGCTGGCTCCGAAAGAAGGATATACTGTGGAAGGAATTAACGTAAACTATTTCACAGTGCCGGGCGCAACAGCGACAAATGCGGCCGGTTCGGGGGTCATAACGGCAGTATTTCCACTATGATGTCGAATATCAATACTGTATGAACATCTGTTGAAGCCGGCACATAGTCGTGATAAGTAGTGATCAGGTTTCTTGTCATAACCTTCGGGCAAGGCACATTGTCAACGGAAGTAACCGGTAACACAGGCAAAATAATTTGCAGGAAACCGATGCAGTTTCGACTGTAACTGAAAATTCCAGTTTGTATATCATATGTTTTGAGACAAGATATTTCAGGCTTCGATCGATATTTTCCTTCTGTTACGAAAAAATTGATGAACAATGACATGTTCATCAATTTTTTATTTTATATATATCAGAAAGAGGGTGCAAAGTTCGTCTAGGGTAAGGTTAGGACTCTCTGGAAAGAATGTGACTTTTTCCTGAGCTCACTCGTTTTATGGATGAAAGGAGAATTTACTAACTTGTAGATGAAATTACCCGGCTGAAGGATTAAACGTGCAAATCCCTTTTTCGATAAAAGATATAGGTGGAGATACAAAAGATAGAAACAAGCCCAAGCGAGAGTATGACAGCCGTTAGGTCGAGCCCATTGCCCTCTGCCAAATGAACATAACTAAAATATTTAAAAGGCGAGAGTAGGTTAAGAGCGTTCAGCTTGTCTGTTATATCCGTTATTTTGGATATCACGAATGCAGTGAAGAGTATCCCTGCGGCAAGGGAACCCGAAGTTTTCGGATTCTTGAGGAAAGCCGACAGTGCTGTTCCAAGTGAAAGGAAGATAAGCTGAACGATGAACATGCTCAACATGAACATTACTATTTCACTTGAAATGTCATTTCCCTTATTGTAAGCAGCGACCATAACAAGGGAAGAAACAAGCGTTACAATATTCAGAATGACCACATTCACAAAGGCTGCAAGAAGCTTGGAAGTGATAATGGTATCTCTTGAGACGGGCTTGATCATCAGGAATTCGGTTGTCTTATCTCGTTCCTCTTTAGCAATTATGCCGGCTCCTAGCAAAACAGCATGGATGGCAGCTGCAATCTCAATGTAAAGGAACAACATTGCAAAATACCCGGACATCGTGGTTACATCGAATGAGCCCATTCCCAACAGCGCTTTGATGGAGTAGGGGATATTTTCAAAAATTTTGTTGTACTGTCCGCCTGCCGAATAGGCCGTATATTTGCCCATGCCGCTTAGAACCCCCAAAAACATACAAACGCTCCATATGATCAACGCTTTTTTATTGGCCTTTAATTCTCTTAAAAAAACATTCATGATCCGACCTCCCTTTTAGTGAAATCCAAAGTTAATCAGCTCACGGCATGGATATCTTTTCTGGCATAAATGATATAGGCGGTTACCGTTGCAATAATAACAATAACAGCGCCTGTGATAAGGTAGGGGGCTTCATAGTTTGAATTTCTAATAATATAAGAAGGATTAAAATATTTAAACGGTGAGAGAAAGCGTGCCGCATCATTTTCACCAGTGGCTAAAAGCGCTCCAATAAAGAAAAATCCAAAAACGACCCCGAGTGAGACCGGAAGCACGGATTTTAACTTTGGAATGATCACCGCGACTGCAGCACCGACTGAGAAAAAAATGAGCTGAATGAAAAGCAGCGTAAGATTGATCATAAAAAGCAGCGTAATGCTGAAATCTGCTGTTTTAACCATGGTTGCAAGGATGGAGGCAGCCGCATAATAGATTACGTTTGTGATTATGAGCATGGTTAGTGCAGCTAGAAGCTTGGAGCTGACAATAGCCCAACGCGAAACAGGCTTGACGAGAAGAAAGTCCGCTGTCCTTTCCCTCGTTTCTTTGGAAAGAATAGAGACGCCGAGATTCATGGCCTGAATGGCACCGCACAGTGTGATAAATGTGAATATCATCGAATAAAAGCCCAAAAGAGAGGTGATGCTGTCAAGCGAAATACCGAGTATTGCCCTCACCGACGCCGGGTAGCCGCCCAGCAGCCTTTTAAAATCTGCCGCATCATTCGCAATTGCGGGATAGACAGAAAAGTAAATCCCAGCGAGCGCAATCAAAGTGCATGTCCATAGAATCGTCGATTTTCGCAGCGAGTTTAGCTCGTGCCAAAACATATTCATAACGATCAACCCTCCTTGGCATAATAATGCATAAAGATCTCTTCAAGGTCAGGTTCGTAAATGGATATGTTGACAAGCTCAATCTCCGCAATTTTTTTCATTATAGAATTAATGTTGCCTTTGAAAATAAAATCAGCCGTATTCTCTTTGATTTCAAGCCGGCTTACACCACTGATATTGAAGGTTTCTCCGGCTATGGGAGATTTTGCTTCAATTTTAAAACTCTTATAGCTATCTGCCTGAAGCGTGCTCATTTTTTCAAGTTTTATGATTTTACCGTCTTTGATGAACGCTACCCTGTCGCACATCCTCTGAACTTCGTCAAGAATATGCGATGAAAAGAATACGGTGGCACCCTTTTGATTCTCCTGCGCGATAATGTCAAAGAATTTTTGCTGCATCAGCGGGTCTAAACCACTGGTTGGCTCGTCAAGTATGATTAGCTTGGGCTCGTGGAGCAGCCCCTGGACAATGCCAACCTTTTTTTTATTGCCAAAAGAGAGATCGTCGATCTTTTTCTTGAGGTCGAGATCCATGATCTCCGCAAGCTCCTTTATTCTTTTCATACAATCCTTTTTGTAAAAGCTCGCGGAATATTTAAGCAGATCGATAACTTTCATGTTATCGTAATAAAATACCTCACTTGGCAGATAGCCCACTTCTTTGCGTATTTCCGGGAACTCACTGCAATTTTTACCGAAGATTTCGGCGCTTCCCTTAGTGGGGTAGATAAGCCCGAGCAACGTTCGGATGGTCGTCGATTTGCCAGCACCGTTTGGCCCGATAAACCCAAAGATCTCTCCTTCCGTGACATCGAGATTCACATCGACAATACCCCTTGCCTTGTTGTAACTTTTCGTGAGATCCCTCGTTTGAATGACGGTCATTGATGTTACCTCCTCCTTGTCTGTTAAGGATACATACATCATTTTTGAATGAACATAATACTTTCCTTGGTTTAGACCTATTGTATCACAGCCGTTTTTTTTTATGTTATTTTAGCAGTAAATTTTTGCATAACAAAATATTCGTAGTTGCATCAAAATTTTCCTTCTGGTATAATTGCGTTATCGTAAATCAAAGGGGAGTAGCTGGATAATAAAGTCGTCAAGACGGATTTCGATCCCGGCTTTATTGCAATTGACTGATTTGTAAGCGAGACCTTTGCCCTTGGGGTGAAGGTTTTTTTTATTTATATAAGATATGAATGAAGTCAGGGAAGTCAGGTGAAAAATATGTTCGGTTATGTTGTCGCCAATATCGATAAGCTAACTGCCGAAGAAAAAATACACTATCGGTCGTGCTACTGCGGTTTATGCCAGACGCTGGGAGACCGTCACGGCATCCTCAGCCGTATCACACTAAACTATGACATGACTTTCCTCGTACTGTTCCTTTCAGCGCTTTATCAGAAAGATACGACCATTCAAACCGGGCGATGCATCATGCATCCTCGTAAACCTCACTGCTATTGGCACAACGACATCTCAGATTATACCGCCGATATGAGTATTGTCCTGACTTATTTCAAATTTCTCGATGATTGGAAGGATGAACGGAAGATCCTATCGCTGGGTGAAGCCAAGCTGTTCGAAAAGAAATACAGGCAGGCTGCCATCCGCTATCCCAGGCAATGTGCTGTCATCAGCGAATGCTTGAACACCCTTTCCGACATAGAAAAATCAGGGGAACTAAAACCAGATATTCCTGCAAGTTGTTTCGGCAGACTCATGGGCGAAGTCTTCGTTTTCCAAGAAGATGACGATGCTCAAGATTTACGTAACTTTGGAGAATCGCTTGGCAAATTCATTTACATTATGGATGCCTGTCTTGATCTCAAAAAGGATATCCAAAAAGAATGCTATAATCCGCTGACGGCGTTATCAACAGATCATTTTCCGCAAATATTAAATCTGCTTATGGCCGACTGTATGGAAAAATACCGGCAACTGCCAATCAAACGCGATCAAAACCTCATTGAAAACATTCTCTATTCAGGCGTTTGGACAAGGTATGAAGCAGCGAATAAGAAAGCAAAGGGGAGATAAGAAAGAATGATATCCGATCCTTATCAAGTACTGGGTGTTTCTCAGACGGCTGCGGATGATGAAATAAAAAAAGCCTATCGCAAACTGGCCAAAAAATACCACCCGGACCTGAATCCCGGCAATGCGGAAGCGGCTAAGAAGATGAGTGAGATCAATGCCGCTTACGAACAGATCAAAAGCGGAACCCCCTACCCAAATACCTATTACAACGGGAGCAACGCTTCCGGGGGAGATGCTTCCTCAGGATATGCTTCGGTAAAACACTATATTAATTTGGGCTATTTTCGCGAGGCGCTGAATATTTTGGCAAGGATGAGCGACCGAAATGCCGAATGGTACTATTGCAGTGCTGTTGCCAATGCCGGTATCGGCAACATTATCACTGCGCTGAACCACGCCGAAACAGCTGTACGCATGAATCCCGGCAATCCGGAATACCAACGCGTCTTAAATATGCTGCAGCGTGGCGGAAGGATTTATCAGCAACAAAGACGCGGCTTCGGCATGCCGAACGACACGCTGGACAAACTCTGTTTTGGCTTATGTATTGCGGACCTTTGCTGTCCGTTCTGTTGAGGAGAATTGCGTAAGGAGTGTGAACCATGGGTAATCTGAAAAATAAGCTGACACGTTTGATGATTGGCCGGTACGGCATCGATCAGTTGTATTATGCTTTGCTTGGGGTCTGGTTTGTATTGCTGATCGCCAATACGTTTATCCGTTCCGGTATCATCAGTGTTTTGATGGGGGCCATTCTGGCGGGAATGATCTTCAGAAGCTTATCCCGGAACATCTATAAAAGACGCCAGGAAAACGATAAATTCATGAAAATATGGAATAGGATTAAGGCTGAAGGTTCTTTGACGATGCGCCGAATCAAAGAAATTAAAACTCACCGTTTCCGCAAATGTCCACACTGTAAAAGAGTACTTCGGCTGCCGCGGCGAAAAGGCAAACATACAGTAAAGTGCCCTTGCTGCCATCATGAATTCGAGCTCTGTATCCGCTTATAACTAAGAACAAATAAATTTGATCATAGTAGTACTTTATAAACAGTAAGAACTAAAAAGAATAACCTTGGTACTCAAGTCATTCCAAGGTTATTTTTATTTTGCTTTGATGATCTGTTTATTATCTTTTTCCATCACCGTCAGGAATTGTGGGGGGGTGGGGGCGTCCAGATAATGGGATGACGGACTGACGGTTGATGGTTGATGAAGTTTATCTATAAACAACATAAATATATCGTAAAATGATAAATTAATATTGACTTACGATAATGCACCATTTACAATAGAACCAAAATAGATAGAAAGGGTATGATACAATGTGGAATCCAAGTAAGTCTGTAAGACTATCTTCCATTTGTACCAAGATCGCCATTGTTCTGGTCATATGCGCAGCTTTTGCTATGCCGAACTTAATCGCTACATATGTAAGCTATACAGGAAAAGATCCTGAAATCATTCATTCCTTGCTCCTAACGGTCTATGCCTGTGTTCTGCCGGGGATGTTATCCTTGATCTGCCTTGGCATGCTTCTTTCCAACATCAGGCGGGAAGAAGTGTTTGTAGAAAAAAATGTCAAGCTCCTGCGGGCGTTGTCATGGTGCAGTTTTGTTGTCTCCGTCATTTTATTCATCTCAGGATTTTATTATATTCTTTTTGTGATTATAGCCGTTTGTGCCGCTTTTTTAGGGCTGATCCTGAGAGTGATCAAAAATGTTTTTGAACAGGCAATCGTTATCAAAAGGGAAAATGATTTTACGATCTAGGGGAGGGATTCTCATTGATTGTCGTTAATCTCGACGTTATGATGGCAAAAAGAAAAATTTCTGCCGGTGAGCTGGCGGATAAAATCGGAATCACTCCGGCTAATCTTTCAATTCTAAAAAACAACAAGGCCAAGGCCATTCGCTTTTCGACCCTGGAAGAAATCTGCAAGGTTCTGAATTGCCAGCCCGGAGATTTATTAGAGTATCGGAAAGGAGAACAGGAAGATGAATAACACGGAGAAGAATAACACGGAGAAGAATAACAGTATGGATACGGCAACCTATACAAGAAGTGATATTGTTTTCGCATTAGCCATGCTGGCCTGTGGCTTCTTATATTGGAATCTGATCCTGGATGCCGGTCTTGGTGCAGGTGTTACCTTATTTGCAGCGGTATTCTGTCTGTCTACCGTCCTATATCTGAAATCAGGCAAGTTTCGTCAAACAAGAACGAGCTGGTTGTGTTTTATTGTCATTATCCTGTCTTCCCTGGTTTTCTTGCTTTTTGACAATATCCTGATCAAAGGACTGAATTTTATCTTTCTTACAGCCGCTGTCATCTATTGGATCAGCCTGTCTACGGGCAGAAACCTGGAGAAAAGGATCTCCGCCTATATCCTGGGCGATCTTTTTAATCAGGTTTTGGTCATCCCATTCCGAAATTTTGGCTGCTGTTTTGGCGCGGTCAAGAGACTGTTTGGCAGAAATCAAAAAGGAAAATCCCTTCTGGCCGGCGCGGTTGGTATTCTTGTGATGATTCCGATCCTGGCCGCAGTCATCAACCTATTGACACGAGCCGATGCTGTTTTTGCAGGGATGATCGCGAATCTGCAGTTCTCGGTATCGATGAATATTATTGTCCAGATATTGATGGGAATCCCCGTCGCCTGTTATCTGTACGGATTGATTTACGGCGACCGGCATGGGAGGAATACGGGATATGTCACCGTCGAGACTGTTGACAAAACGGCCGCTGCTTTCCGTTTTTCCCCGGGAGTGACCGTATACACCGCCTTGACAGCATTGAATCTTGTCTTTATGGTCTTTTTCCTTTCTCAAATCACCTATCTTTTCTCAGCATTCAATGACCGTCTTCCGGAACTCATGACGCATGCGGAGTATGCCCGCAGAGGTTTTTTTGAACTTTGTGCGGTAGCCGGAATCAATATGGTCGTGATTACGGTGGCCCATCTCATTGTGAAAAGGGACAAGGTGAGGATTCTGCAAATAGAAACAGCCATTTTATGCCTTTTCACCTTGATGTTGATCATTACGGCCATTAGCAAGATGGTGATGTACATCCATTATTTTGGTTTGACCCCGCTGCGTGTCTATACGACCTGGTTTATGCTTGTGCTGCTCTTTCTGTTTGCGGTGATTGCCGTCAGACAGTTTAAAAAATTTAACGCCGCCAGGATCATGCTGGTCGGATTTGTAATGTTTTTCATGATCCTAAGCTACGGGAACATCGACGGCCGAATCGCTGCCTATAATATTGACAGGTACAGTAACGGGACCCTGGAGAATCTTGATGTGCAGGCTTTGTCCAGCCTGTCTGAGGCAGCGGTCCCGTACATCTACACCTTATACCAGGAAACAACGGATCAGAGCCTGAAGGCGGATCTTAAGGCGGCCATTGATCAATCAGCTGGATCGGCGCTTAGAGAGCCGCGTCAAGAAACATTCCGGGATTTCAATTTTCAGCGGCATACGGCGGAAAGCATCAGAAAGATGCTCTGATAGCTTCGGCAGCCGATACAAAAAATCCATGAGTTTTTCTCATGGATTTTTTTGATTGCTAATAGATCCAAATGATAGGTTATTCTATCCGACGCTTATAGATCCGCATCGCGGCGAGATGGAAGAAAATCCAAATTCCCACGCACCAGAGAATCGCTAGCCAAACAGCATTACTTACAGTCCCAGTCATCAATAAGGAGCGGACGCTATCAATGATCGGCGTCATAGGTTGAACTTCCGCAAAATAGCGCAGTGCGGCCGGCATGGTTCCGGTCGGCGCAAATGCGGAGCTTGTAAATATCAATATCATCAAAAGATAGCTGAACACTCCTGACCCCTCAAGGCTTTTTGCAAGCAGGCCAAAGGTAACGGCAATCCAGGTCATGGCAAGTGTGAACAAAAGTAAGATCCCGCTGGCGAGCAGCCATCCGACAATCCCGGCTCCCGGTCTGAACCCAATCAAAAGGGCAACCAGCAGCACTGCTAAGACAGAGACGGCGTTAAACAGGACTGAAGTTAAGACATGACCGCCCAAGATGGATGATTTTGCAATGGGCATGGAATGAAAACGTTCAAAGATTCCCTTGGTTACATCATTATTCAGGCGCACAGCTGAGTACGCGACGCCGCTGACGATACAAAATAATAGGATGCCGGGTACGATATAGTCGATATAGTTCACCCTGCCCAAATCCATCGCACCGCCATATACATATACGGACGCAAGCATCATCATCACCGGCATGGCGATGACCGTAATGATGGTGTCTACACTACGCAGGGTATGCCGCAGCACACGGCCGCACATCACTGTCGTATCGCTGATCCGGTTCTTAATGGTTAACGTGGTATTCATAGCGTACCCTCCTTTGCATGATCTTCTCCTATTACAGAAAGGAACACGTCGTCTAACGTTGGTGACTTTTGCATAAATTCGGTGGCCGAAATGCCTGCTTGCTCCAACCGGACAAGAGTATCCATCATCTGTCTGACACTTCCGTCAGTTACAATGTTAAGTGTAAGGGTTTCCCTGTCCAAACTTATGTTGTATTCTGACAGCAATTCACCTGCCAAGGTTACTTCGTTTTCGTGTCGAAAGCGTAGTTCGATATGTCCGTGAGGGAGCATTTTTTTGAGTTGGTCCGCGCTTCCTTGGGCCACAATTTTCCCATGATGTAAGATGGCAATATAGTCAGCAAGCACGTCCGCCTCTTCTAAATATTGTGTAGTCAAAAATACGGTAACCCCGGATTGCGCAAGCTCTTTAATGATTTTCCACATTGCCGTGCGAGCCTGCGGGTCAAGACCGGTGGTGGGTTCATCAAGGAATACAACCGATGGCGAACCAAGCAAGCTCATTGCCAGGTCCAGACGCCTGCGCATTCCACCGGAATACGTCGCAACATGCCGGTCGGCGGCTTCCGTAAGAGCAAAGCGGAGCAGCAATTCATTGATTTTACCGGCCACATCGTTCAAGTGGCGCAGTTTACCAATCATTTGCATATTCTCCCGTCCTGTTAGAATATCGTCCACAGCTGCATATTGTCCGGTCAGGCTAATTGCCTCCCGTACCTGCTCCGGACGCTCCAGGACATTAAAGCCACATACCTGAGCATATCCCGCGTCCGGCTTCAGCAAGGTCGTCAGAATTCTTATGACAGTCGTCTTGCCTGCTCCGTTAGAACCTAACAGGGCAAAAATACTTCCTTTTTGCACGGAAAAGCTGACATCTTCAAGCACTTTGAGGTCTTTGTAGGATTTCTTAAGCCCGCTGACGGAAATGGCTTTGCTTTGCAGCATTTTCAATCTCCCCGCTTTCCAAGTTTCTTATGAATACTTTGGTTAACCATTACTTTCCGTTTGCCCGTCCAGGTCTCGGCTTGAACTTCTTTAAGGAGCCCGTCACAAAAATCCCCGACATCATCGCCCACAATATCGAGCACATTTTTCCCTTCCTGTGCTCCTGATTCAAACAGTTCCAGCATATCCGTAAGGACATCCATCATGCTGGAGCCTAATGCAAAATTCCACATGAACGCCTCAATTTCTTTGATAACAATTTGATAATCTTCCGGCAGAGCCTGAATTCGCTTCCTGTAAATTTTATAATCGATTTTTTCTTGCCTCCAGCGTTTTAAAGTTAAAAATATTTTATTGAACATGACGATTCTCCTTTAACCCATTGATTTTTAATGAGACAAAGTTCCATTTTTCCCAGAATAATGAGAGTTCCCTTTGCCCAGCCGGATTCAGGCTATAGAATTTCCTCGGCGGCCCGATTTCAGATGGTTTTTTTTCAATGTCCACCAGCTTGTTTTTTTCAAGAGGCACTAAAATCGTATACACTGTTCCTTCGACAACCTCTTCAAAACCAAGAGCGTTTAGTTTTTTCGTAATCTCATAACCATAAGTTTCTTCGCGGCCAATGATTTCAAGCACACAGCCTTCAAGAACGCCTTTGAGCATTTCTGTTAAGTTATCCGTATCTGACACCTTCCATCTACTAAGTATTACATATTACTACTATATAATAACACGTAGTAGATGGAAGTCAATAAGGCGAACAAAGTTTTTTACATAAGTTCTTTCACAATGGATCATTCTATTGATCATTCTACTGATCGTTCTATATTGTTAAGACGGCATTGCGTTGCCAAAAAGACCAGAGACTTAAAGGTATTCCTTTAAGTCTCTAGGTCCTGCAAGAACTTCCCGGCCTATATACAAGGTACCGTCGTCTTTGGTTTTGACACTCCATTTAACGAGTGCAATGTTGCCTTCTGTGATCTCTATCCCTGTGATGGAACGAGGATGAACACAACTGCCGTCATTAAAATAAAGCGGTTTACCCGCATCAGGAAACATGGGCCTATGGGTGTGACCGGCAATCAACATATGCTTTTCCTGTACGACCCATTCAGTAAGGTTTCGTTCTATAGAATCTTTCTTGCGATAATTTTTTGCTGTGCTGGTGGGGTCTTTAAAACCGAATAATTCAAGTCTCTTCCAGACATATCTGACTAAAAATCTTCTTAACCCCCAAAACGCATAATCCAACATGCTGCCTTGATGCCCGTGGATCAAAAGAATTTTATGATCGAAATTCTTATACCGCAAAATGAGCCCCTCACGAAATATAACCTTCTCAAATAAAGGAACGTGACTTTTCTTCTCGGCATCATAATACCGGTTAAAGCATTTTTGTACAAAGTGACCATTACTTTTCATCATGTCATGGTTTCCGTAAATAAAATAAACGCGGTTTTCATTAAAAAAATTTTGTAGAAGCGAAAATGTATCCTTATGAACAGGCACGATGTCCGACATGTTTTTATACTTCCAAAGTTCATCACCGTCACCAAGCTCGATATACGTGTACTGTTCATGATAGTAGTGAGCTAACGCAGCAAAATACAGATTCTCATTCCCGGAAAAATCATCAGCCCAGCTGCCGTCGCCCCTATGGACATCACTCATTAAGATTATTTTCGAGGAATCGTCAATAGGGATTTCTGCCGCTGATTGAAAAGCTTTAGAAATACGATCTACAGCATTCATAGGAGATACCACCCGCCCAAAAACATCTTCGTTTAATGTCAATATATTCTGGGGGGAGTATCAAGAGTACCGGTCTTCTTCCAACGATATGAATAAGTTACTGAATAAATAAGTTACTGAATACGACAAGACGATCTGCTCAAGGAAACTTATTTGCTTGCAAAGACAAACCTTGGAACTAAAAGTTATTCCAAGGTTACTTTTTATGTACCATTATTTTTAAGTCAATGAGGCTTTAACAAAAACTGCCAGTGTAGAAAAGGTAAATATGTTAATAATAAGTGTACATTCCAATAGGAAAGGAGGGAAAAAATAATGGCAAAATATAGACTTCCCGTAGATAAGAATCAAGCAGCTAGTTCAATGGGTGTAAACTTAGGCCCAGATACATCTGCTAGACAGAATGGTTCCGTAGGCGGATATATGGTGAAGAAGACTTTTGAAAGCTTAGGCCATCGTTAAAAAAACTGATTCTCGAGAGTAAATGGTTAACTATGAGGGAGCCGTTAAAACGGCTCCTTTTCTCTTTACCTTAAATAGGATACCTCAAAATTGAAATAATTATACCTGTAAAATATCACCAAAAGTATCTGGAAGAAGTATTGCGGCACAAAACTATGTGCAATTGTCAGAGAAAGAAGATACAATAAAAGCTGAAGAATAACTAAAATAACGCTGTTGTACATAAAATAACGAAAAGAGGTTAGATCATGAGTGATCAAATCCGAAACGACCATGATGATTTTTATCAATCTCTAAGGAAAAAGATCAAGGACTACTTCACAAGCGAAGAAGGTAAAACCAATAAGTATGCAGAGTATATCCTGATTGCACCCGACTTGTTTTATCTCCTGTGCAAATTGACCGTAGACAAAGAAGTCAACGTAGACGATAAAGCAAAACTGGCGATTGCGATTGCTTATTTTGTCTCACCGATTGATTTAATCCCTGAGGCCTTTTTAGGGCCGGTAGGATTTGTTGACGATATATCTGTAGCTGCGTATGTCCTGAACTCCATTATTAATAACACGAACCCGGAAGTTGTCCGCAGGCACTGGGCCGGTGAGGGCGATATCCTGATTAAAATCCAGGAAATCATAAGAATTGCCGATAATATGGTTGGCACCGGATTTTGGAAGAAAATTAAAGGGATGTTTAATAAATAACGCAATAAGGGTGTAACAAAAAAGATAAATGGAGCGTACGATCATGCAATATACGATGCTTGGAAAAACGGGACTCCAAGTCTCAAGATTTGGGCTTGGCTGTATGCGATTTCCGAAAAGTGAAGAGGAAGCGATAGAAATGGTGCGGTATGCGGTAGACAACGGCGTCAATTACCTGGACACTGCTTACATGTATCCAGGCAGCGAAATGATTACCGGGAAAGCGCTTCAGAGGGGCTATCGGAATCAGGTGTTGATCGCCACGAAAAGCCCCATTTGGAAAATCGGCAGTCACAAAGACTTCGAGAAATACTTGGATGAAGAGCTGAAACGCTTAGGAACCGATCATATCGACATGTATCTTCTTCACAACATGAGCCATGACAATTGGGAGAAAGTGAATCAATTGGATGGCCTTACTTTTCTTGATAAAATGATTCAAAAGGGAAAGATACTGCACAAGAGTTTTTCTTTTCATGGGACACTGCCAGCATTCAAACAGGTCGTGGATGCCTTTGATTGGGAAATGGCGCAAATCCAGCTGAATATTCTGGATGAAAATCAGCAGGCCGGGATCGAAGGTCTGAGATATGCTGCAGACAAGGGCCTGGCGGTCGTCATCATGGAACCGTTAAGGGGCGGCTACATGCTAGCGAACATTCCCGAAGCAGTCGCTGATTTGGTTCGCCAATATCCGGAAAAGAGATCCTTCATCGAGTGGTGCTTCCGCTGGCTTTACAATATGCCTGAGATTTCCGTGATTCTCAGTGGAGCCAGCACGCTGGAGCAGTTGAAGGACAATTTACGGATCTTTGATGAATCTGCGGTCAACGTCATGTCCGAGGCCGACCAAAATCTGATCAAAAAGATTCAGAAAGCTTTTGAGTCCAATAACAGTGTCGGCTGTACGAGCTGCGGCTATTGTATGCCCTGTCCCCAGGGCGTCAGCATTCCTGAAATATTCAAACTCTATAACAGCCATAAGCTCATGAAAACGCATTGGGTGGACAAGGGGATGTACAAGGAAAATTTACTTCCCTCCGGTTCCGGTGCTGATCAGTGTATCTCTTGTGGAATTTGTGAGGGACATTGCCCGCAGTCGCTGGATATCCCAGTTTTACTGAAGAAAGTACATGGGGAATTTACGGCGGAAACGAAGGGTAATTGGAGCTGATTATATAATATTGGCGCATGGCTTTCTTAATAATTCTTCTATTTCCTCAGCAGGCATGGGCTGGTAGAAATAATAACCCTGAACCTCGTTGCACATGTTCTGACTTAAAAATCTTACTTGTTTCTCGGTCTCCACCCCTTCGGCAATAACCTCCAGGTCTAGATTTTTAGCCAGATTTATAATCACTTTGGTGATTGCTCTGTCTTTTTCATCTTTTTCAATACCATGAACAAAATGCATATCCATTTTCAATCGATCGATCGGTAAATTTTTGAGCCTGTTTAAAGAGGAGTATTCTGTGCCAAAGTCGTCGATAGAGATAGTAATGCCTAATTTCTTAAAATTGTTTAAAACCTGAACAATATTATTTGCTTCATTTATCGCAGAACCTTCTGTGATTTCCAATTCCAGATACTCGGGTTTGAGTTCGGTTTCTTGAAGGACATTTGCGATCTGCCCAACAATATTCGGGTCACGAAGTTGATTTACCGAAATATTAACGGACATTCGTACCGGAGGATATCCTTTATCCTGCCAGATTTTATTTTGCCGGCAAGCTGTTTTAAGCACCCATTCTCCGATCGTGTTAATGATCCCACTTTGCTCGGCGATCGGAATGAATACTGCCGGGGATATCATTCCTAACTCCGGATGCTTCCATCTTAACAAAGCTTCCATTCCGATGATGTTTGCTTCCGGAAGATGGACCTGAGGCTGGTAATACACCGACAATTCTTTGCGTTCTAAAGCTCGGAATAGACTGTTTGTCAGGATCAGATTATTTCGGACATCCTCTTTCATCTCTGAAGAACAGAGGGCGTACTGGTTCTTCCCTTTTTCTTTGGCTTTATACATTGCAATATCTGAGTTTTGAATCAACGTTTCCGTATCTTGTCCATCGATTGGATATAGTGCAATCCCTGCACTTGCTGTAACAAAGAATTCCTGACCCCTTAATACCGCCGGTTCTTTGAATAGACCTATTATTTTATCGGCAATTATCCGAACATCTTGATAGTCGGAAATATTATTCAGCAAGATCAGAAATTCATCGCCGCCAAAACGGGATACCGTATCGGCTTTGCGGATACATTCCACTAATTTTCGCCCGACTTCAGTGATCAGTTCGTCTCCGCCTTCATGGCCCAAAGTATCATTAACCGTTTTAAAAGAATCAAGATCCAGGAAAATTACCGCGAACATTTTTTGAATCCGACTGGATTGGTGGATCGCTTGCGTAACCCTGTCCCCGAACAACACCCGGTTGGGCAGCTTCGTTAAATGATCATAGTAGGCCAATTGTTCAATTTCTCTTTCCGCCTGAACTTTCGTCAAAGCGTCTCCCAAAATATTCGCAATGACCTTTAGTAAATCAATCTGGTCTTCACGCCATTTCTTCATGGTTCTGAGAGACTCAATCCCGAATAAGCCGACGACCTGCTCATTTTCGGCAATGGGGACGCAAATGACTGATTGTGTATGAATAATTTTGCCCTCTAACATTTGATTTATAAGGTTTGAGTCTCCCCCTCCCGGGCATTCTATAGCTTCTCTGTAAACACGATCATGCCGGTGCCAGGCAAACGCAGGGCTAACGCGATGTTGCTCCCGGTCCAATAAATAAATCCAGGTTCGGTCCATCTCAAAAAAACGTCCGCATTCCTCAAGCGCCTGATTGATTTTGTGCTCTAAATTCATTTGATTTGCTGTGATAAAATCCGAAGAAATTTTTGAGATTAATTTTTGCAGCTTCATCTGCTCTGCATTTTCTTTCAGTCTGCGAATATACAATTTATTGACATAGAAAGCCAACCAAAGAAAGACAATGAATAAAAAGATTCTTGCAAAATAGTCATCAGCATTTATCTCAACTTTAACATCTGGTGCTAGGATCCAGGTTAGAATCTGGGTAGATATGATAGAAATTCCCAATGCAATTAAGATAATGCGTTTATTGAACACCAGGGCAATAATTATAAAAATAATAGGAAACGCCCAAATTGTGATACTCCCGGTTTGAATAAACCTTAAAGTGAAAATTGGAATGGCGAGAACACAAATCACAAAATAAGTAATATCTTTTTTATTTTCCGCGATAGGCATCCACTTCACGAACAAAATGACAAGTCCTAAAAAAAGGATAGCGATACTTGTCAATATGACAGGCGTTAAATCGTGAGGCATGTTAGAAAGAAAAAAGGAAGCAAAATTAACAAGACTGCACGCGAACAAAGCAAAGGCTAAATAACTGATAATATTCCCGCGGGTTGATTCATTTAAGATGGTCTCTTCAGCACTGATGATCTTTTCCGGCTTCATCAGTCCGTATTTTTTAATTGCGTAGTAAATGACGATGAGCGACATCGAGATAATAAAAGGAGCCAATTGGGGAAGCGGCATTTTCCAAAAAGTGCTGGCGACAATATCCGTAAAGGATGCAAAGATTAAAGTCGCAATAATCCAAGATAGGATGAGCCTTGCCTTTTCCTTACTGCTCTGGGAAGAGGCTTTTCTCCCCCATAACCAAATCATTCCTGCGGAAACGATGCAAAAAAGAATATAATAATAATTAAAAAAAGAATGAAAACCGCTATTCGGAACATTAATCCAACCATTGACTGTATGGATTAATTTATACTTCGATTCCGCAGAACTGGAGACCCCATAAATATAAATGGTCAGGACTGAGGGAAAATAAAGCAAAAGATATAGCCACCATTTGTTTAGCAAACCTTTTTTCTCGGTCAGAATGATACTGAAATGCAGCAAGATACTGAAAAACGATCCCCAGCCAATAACTGAGATCCTACGCCAGATTAAGCTAAGTTCTTGATTCTGGGCGGAAACACAAATAGAGAATCCGAAAGCCCATATACTCAAGGAAATACATAGCGCAAAAAAAGCTTTGTTCAATCCGGCTTTCCGGTCGAGATAAAGTGTATAAGCCCCAAGAAAGCTACTCATTACACAAGAAAAGAAAAATAGTACTGAAAATAAGTATGATGGTTCCATATGTCCTTTCCCTGATGTAAAATACTGCTAAGACCAGATTACATCATTTTTATAGAGTAATAATTGGCTTATTAAAAATTCTACCAAATAATTCTACTATTGAACTGCATTTTCCTCCATCATTTTTCAAAAATAATCAAAATTTTACAGGATTGCCTTATAATGCAAATGAATTTATTTACTGTCTGGTTTATTCATTGAATGGATTGAGTCAAAAATTGCAAAAATAATTGTAAGCTGGCTAAAAGATCTGTAAAATAAAAATAAAAAGGGAGTGACAGGCATGTTAATCGTTACGACCGAAAATATTAAAGGTTACAAAGTAACCGATGTTAAAGGCCAGGTGTTCGGCCTCGTTGTTCGCAGCCGGGGATTGGGCGGGAATATCATAGCTGGGCTGCGCAGTCTTATCGGCGGGGAAATCCATGAATATACCGCCCTGCTTGAAGATACCCGTAAACAGGCGATAGACCGTATGGTCAAGAATGCCCAGGCGATGGGAGCAAACGCTGTGGTGATGATGAGGTTTGATTCCAGTGAAATTGGACAGACCATGAGTGAGATTGTAGCCTTTGGAACCGCGGTTGTGGCGGAGAAAGAAGCTTAAGATGAGAATAACGGCTGAAATCTATATATTACTCGAAGTGGGGATATTTCTTATTATTGCCTTTTGTTCATGGTTTATTTGGGATAAACGATATCGAAAAAACCAGGGAAACGATATACCAAAAGGATATATGCCTACGGATGAGGTTTTTATCGACCCAGTTAACGGTAAAAAACTTAAAGTCTATTATGAACCGGAAACCGGCAATAGATTTTACAAAGAAGTTAAAGAAAAACAATGATACCTACCTTAACCAGCCTGCGCTGGTTTTTTTGTTTGCCGGGTAACCGAAAACCAGCTGCGAAATAGATGAGCTTTGTAATGTCTTGGCAGTCAGTTCCAAAAAAGGAATGGAGAGAGTTATGGAGAATAATAATCACCCAAGAAAAATTTGGAGGTTGCGATATGGAATTTATCAATACCAATTTCCAGAAAAAAGAAAAGAATAGAATTTGCATCAGGTAAGAAAGTTTTGAAAAAAAGGAGAACATAGTGGAAGATATCGGGATAAAAGATGGATTCGCTAACATGAATTTCTGGAAAGTTACTGAAATGCTAGCTAAATCATTTTGGAGTCCGGGGATTGGAATAGACGAAGTGAAGAAAGGCGCACAGAATTCAGCGTTGGTCGTTGGCGCCTTTGATCATGAACAGAATCAGATCGGCTATGCAAGAGTCGTTTCCGATAAGACTAGATTTGCTTACATCATGGATGTGTATGTAGACGAGAATTTTAGAAAAAATGGAATCGGCCAGAAGATGATTGGATATATCCTTTCACATAAAGAATTGGAAGATGTCTACCAGTGGTTACTGACGACAAAAGATGCACATGCGTTTTATGGTAAGTTGGGCTTTAAAAAAATATCCATACCTGAACAGTGGATGCAAATACGCAATGAAAGACCGCGAAGGTAATTGTGATACCTATTAAACAGGAGGGTCAGACATGGCTGATCAATTCGATTACAAAAAAGAATATAAGGATTTGTATCTACCCAAACAAAAGCCTGCCCTGATTGATGTTCCGGCCATGGATTTTATCATGGTGGACGGAGCGGGAGATCCCAATTATTCGGAAGAATACCAGGAGGCCGTGGAAATACTTTATGGGCTGAGTTATACCATTAAAATGAGCAAAAAGAGCGGAAAACAACCGGCAGGATATTTTGAATATGTCGTGCCGCCTCTGGAAGGGTTGTGGTGGTTTAAAGACGGAGACTTTAACGGCATAAATAACATGGATAAATCAAAATTCCAATGGACCTCGATGATTCGTCAGCCTGAATTTGTCACGAAAGATGTTTTCGCCTGGGCGGTTACCGAGCTAAAGAAGAAAAAGCCCAGACTTGATCCGGCAAAAGCCCGCTTGGAGCGGTTCACGGAAGGACTGTGCGTGCAAATGCTGCACATCGGTTCCTATGACAGTGAACCCGCTACGGTTGCGCAAATGGAGCGGTTCTTAGCGCAGAATGGATACACCAATGCCATATCCGACCACTTACCTTCCGGTCAGATCCGGCATCATCATGAGATTTATTTGGGAGATCCGCGGAAGACGGCACCCGAAAAGCTTAAGACAGTCGTGAGACATCCGGTTAAAAAGGCGGAGCAAGGGTAAAACATTTCTTCATTTGATTAGCGAATGTCTCTTCTGCGAAAGCAGGCAGGAATCCTACCAAGAAAATGATCAGTATCAATGGATGCAATAGGATTTTATGAAGAATGAGGCAGGCATTTTTCATTCGTCTTCAAATTTTTCCTTCATTGGATAT
Organism: Dehalobacter sp. 12DCB1; assembly: GCF_004343605.1. Lineage (GTDB taxonomy): Bacteria > Bacillota > Desulfitobacteriia > Desulfitobacteriales > Syntrophobotulaceae > Dehalobacter. Next base: position 226,224 of record NZ_POSF01000011.1, on the reverse strand, counting down.
GACAACATATCTGCCAGTGAAACCTCCGGATGATGATACCGCTTTCTGCCTGCTGTTCCGCTTCTAAATTGTATAGCAGCTTTAGGACACCATTGAAGGCAGGCAAAGCATTGTTCACATTGATGTAACCATACCGGCCCATTGACTGACATTTTTACATTGCCAACAGGGCATATTTTTGCGCATGTACCGCACCGAACACACTGCTCGTCATAGTGGAAGCCAGCATCCATCAATTGAACACTTTCCATGTATGACAAATCACACTTACCGCTATATCCGCTGATTTTCAGCCAGACCGGCTTCTGAAGAAGTTCTCTCAAATTGAAGAAATCAACAAACTGTTCAAGCCTTCGATACTCAATCTCTATGTAGCCACTTTTCTGAGCACATATGGCGTCATAGATAGTTTGAAGTTTTTGATCGGCCTCAGAAAGCATTTTCCGTTGCTGTTCGTCGGGCAGCTCCCGCAAGACAAAAGGTTGAAAGAGGCCGTTAATACCCGGTAACGGAGCGATATAGTTGTAAGGCATTTTAACACCGAATCCGCAGGATAGCTTTCCGCCTCTAGCGGAGAATAGCTTCGAAAGATATTCAAGCGCGATGCAGGGACTGTCACCATAGGTGCATATGGCAAAAACGTACTTTGAATTCAGATTTGAAAGCCTATCAACGAACCGCTTTACAATATAAGGCACACGGTGATTGTATACAGGAAATACAATGCCCACGAAGTCTGCCGCGAGAACTATTTCATCTTCGTTGACAGCATCTTTTATTGAAAGCAAATCCGCATGGGTCAGCTTGGCTAGTTTTCTGGCAATATACATTGAATTTCCGGTACCGGAAAAGTAATAAATTGATGCTGTCATCAATGCATCCCCTGTCCATCATATCTTTTAGAACCTTCTCCGTATAGTCCCTACGTAGATAATAAAGGACGGATGAAAGATTCCATTGTTACAATCTGAAGAAAATCATAAATCATATAAAAAAACAAAAGGCTATAAAGCCTTTACCTTGTTATCAATGATCTTTATCTTTAAACTGTTGTTAGTCAATTCATCTCTCATTTCTTTGATAGCTTGCCAGGTCATTTCTTGTTTTTCAGCAAGTTCATCCTGTTTCTTAGCAAGTCCATCTTGTTTGTCATTCAGCAGTTTCATTTCTGTACGTATCGCCTTTTCCATGGAGTTTAGCTTTTCCAGAATGATATCCGAGTTATCCATTCGTGTATCCTCCTTTCATGACCTATCATATCATCAGGTAAATAATTCTACAAGACATATCTCTACCATATATAGACAATTAACATCGTTCCCAAAAGGAATCGATAGATTCATAAAGAATGATACTTAAATTCCGCTGCTATGCCGTTTTGAAAGGCAGCAAAGCAGATTTGGCGAAGGTCACACACAGCGATTTAGGTACATGCGCTGATGATGAAGGGTTGTCCGCGGAATGAATACAGCTTTTTTGGGAGAAAATGAAGAAAAAACAAAAGGAGAACCATCATGACAGAAGCAATCATTCCGCAGCCGACTTTCCCTGCTCAACATCAGGATTTCCAGCCCGGACTGGAAGCATTGATGAACCCGAGTCCTGCCTTTGAAGATCCCAACTATCAGCCGGGAGGCAAACTCCGGGGGAAAGTTGCCCTGATTAGCGGAGGGGACAGCGGGATCGGCAGAGCCGTTGCGATTCTCTATGCCAAAGAGGGCGCCGACCTGGCGATTATCTATTTCAATGAACATCAGGATGCTGAAATGACCAAGGAAAGAATAGAACAGCTCGGCCGTCGCTGCCTGTTGATCGCAGGGGATGTCGGCGACGAGATGTTCTGCAATCAAGCCGTCCGGGAAACGATCCAAGCTTTTGGTCATCTGGATATTCTGGTCAATAATGCCGGGGAGCAGCATCCCCAGAACTCCGTTCTGGATATCACTGCCGAACAGCTGGAGAGGACATTCAGGACAAACATCTTCGCCATGTTTTATTTGGCCCGCGCCGCACTGCCTCATCTCCAAAAAGGCGCTGCGATTATCAATACCGCTTCGATTACCGCCTATCAAGGGGAAGTCCGTTTAATAGATTACGCCTCTTCGAAAGGTGCAGTCGTATCTTTTACGCGGTCCCTGTCCGAATCTTTAGCCAAACAGGGTATTAGGGTCAACGGCGTGGCCCCCGGCCCGATCTGGACTCCGCTTATTCCCGCTTCTTTCAGCGCTGAGGAAGTTCATACGTTCGGCAGCACCAACCCGATGCAGCGTGCCGGCCAGCCAGTGGAGCTTGCTCCTGCCTACCTTTTTCTGGCCAGTACGGATTCCGCCTATATGTCAGGGCAAATCCTGCATATCAACGGTGGGACGATCATCAATAATTAGAAGAAGCGAGGTCTATAGGCCTGTTCGCTTTGCAAAACAGTAAGATCAAGCGTTTTTTCACCGTCTTTTTGGCCATAGAGATCGTCTGTTTCTTTGTGGAGTTATGGCAACCATTGATAGCGGTGAGCTTGTCTTTGGCGCTTTTACCGTTTTGCTTAATTTTAAATATATTTAACTATCTTTTATTTTATCCTTTGCTTGTGCTATACTACATAACAAGGGAGATGGTCAAATGGATAAACTTGACATTATCCTAGAGAAACTCAATTCATTAGAACGCATTGAGTCTGACATAACAGCGTTAAAAAGAGACAACAAGGAAATTCATCGAAAGCTAGATACGATAATTCAAGTAACAGTAAAAAATACGGAAGACATAACAGAACTAAAGGCTTTATAATTAAAGTCTTTTTCTTTTAGTCAGATAGACGATAAAGTCATCCTAAGACACTCAATTTTATTATCAATCCCTTATTGCATAGGGGCCTGGAAATTTTGAGATTGCTGCTGTTGTACGGCTTGTCTTCCCTTTTCCATGGACGCCGAGTCCTTTGGACTAATGATGGCTAGCAACTGTTCTAATTCTCCGACGTGTTGTCTTTCTTCATCAGCAATATGATGGAGAATCTTTTTTGCTCTCTCATCATTGGTTGCCATAGCATGAGATTCATAGCCGATAATTGCTTCGTACTCCCCTGCAATATCAACCCGAAGGGCCTGAGCCAACTCCTCATTGGACATCTGCTTAGGGACATTCGCTACAAAGGGGTTTCCAAGTAAGGCCATAAGATCATATCCTTTCTATGAAATGAGTTTATCTTATAGTCTGCCTGTTTATGAAAGCAGTAATCAGGTATTTATTGGTAACGATTGCAGCAGCAAAGATTACGGTTGACTTCAATTATATTATATGGAGGAATCATCATGCTCTATGAAATCCATGTAAGGAGGCAGAATAATGGAATCCAGCGGCCTAAACCAATATATACGCGATATTGAATTAGACAGGGAGCGTGTCCCCTCCTTTGCGGAATACCCCTTTGATTTACCTGCCATCAAGAACTTAGACAGGTTGTCTTTTCACCCCAAAGTAACGTTCATAGTAGGTGAAAATGGTTCAGGGAAATCAACGATTTTAGAATCAATCGCGGTTGCATTTGGTTTTAATGCGGAAGGCGGAACAAAAAATTTTAATTTCACTTCCAGAGCGACGCATTCAGACTTGAATCAATATATTAAAATTATTAAAGGGGCTAAAAGACCCAAAGATGGTTTCTTCTTCAGAGCAGAGAGCTTTTATAATTTTGCCTCCAATGTTGAAGATTTAATGTTGGAAGGGGTTTATGGCGGAAGGTCACTGCATGAACAGTCGCATGGCGAGTCGTTTTTTGCGGTTTTATCCCCTTCACGGCAAATGTCGATGCTGACTAGGATGCATGAATTGATCAACGAAGGGTCTCAGTTTATCATTGCCACGCATTCCCCGATCATCATGGCCTACCCGGGTGCCTTGATCTATCAGATTCGTGACGGATTTGAGCAGGTACGCTATGAAGAGACGGAGCACTATCAAATCACGCGTTCTTTCTTAAATAACACGAAAAAAATGCTGGATATTTTATTAGAATAAACAGTCAGTTTTTCGGGATTTCTTTTCTTCTGATTAGATTGAATTTCAACTTTATAAAAAGGAATAGAAACCTAGGTATAGAAATATTAAACATTAATGTATGGATTAATAAAATTAGGATGAGTTGGGGGAGGCACACGTTGAAAAAACAGATTAATAAATTGTTTTGTCTCGGATTAATTCTGGTGATGCTTCCTGTTATGTCATCCTGCGCTCAAAAGTCTCAGGGCAAGACCACCGCCAATAACATGTTCACCGGCAACCAAACGCAAGGCACGGAGATTACCGATCCGGCGGAGTTGGAGAAGCTCTGGCAGGAATATATTTATGATGCGATTTATACCATCGGCAATACCTGGGAGTTTCATTCCGCCCAGGAAATTGACCCGGATGCCGTGGCTCAATTTTGCTGGCTAAAATATCAGGAAGAAAACGGCACGGCGAATCTCAAGACAGAGAGCAAGGAGAGCATGCTCCTTCTCTTTCCGCTGACTGACGCGCTGAAGTATGCCGACCGCTACTTTAACCTAACGACCCTGGATGTGAGCAAAATACCGGATCATGATTATAAACCGGAAAAACAAGTCTTCACCTTCCCGGAGAATTTGCAGAAACCCAAACCCGGTTATGCTGAAGTGAATGGCTGGGGTATTGAACTGGATAAAGCAGTCAGGAACCGTGACGGTACCCTCACCGTCACGCTGGAACACAATTATAGTTCCACAAACCACTTCGTTGACAGCAGGCAGACCTTTACGTTAAAAACACGCGCCGACGGCAGCCTCTACTTTGTTGACGGCCGCAGAGAGTATATCAATAATCATCAGGTAGCATTGACCGGCAACGTTAAAGAGTTTCAGGAGATCGAAGGTTTTACCGGCGATTTGCAAGAATTGACGATGGTTGGAGAGACCGAAGGAAAAATGCTCCTTGCCTATACCCCGTATAATAAGGATCAAAGCTCTGCACTGATGGTGCTTGACCCTGACGAGATGAAGATTGAGAAGAGCGTAAAGCTAAGCGGCAGCATTGCAAATACGGATGTTAAATACACAGGCGGTAAATGGTTCGTTCGCTTCAACGATAAAGTGATGCTTTATAGCCGTGATTTGGAATTGCTTCGGGAGATCCCCTTGCCCGCCACGATTACAGCCAAAATCAATCGGGAAGTAAAATATGATCAGGACGGCATGCCGGACATATATTTCGGCGGTTATGATCTATCAGCCGACTTGAAGCGGATTGTCTACACGGATGAAATAGGCGTCAAACTTGTCACACTCGGAGATGGAAAGGAAAGACTCCTCGCGAAAACTACTAAGCCTAATCCATCCGAGCCGTCCCGAGGCGCGCCCGTTACCCCTTCTTATCACTTTTCCCCCAGATTCGTCGACGATGACCGGAAAGTCATCACCACGCTGACCGGTTATGAATGTACGCGGGGTTTTACGTTCTGCGATCTGGATAAAGGGACAAACACAACAGTTGATATTGTTACCGAAGGATCCCCGACCACCGGCAGCATCCATTTTGATACCGGGCTTTTGTTCGTTAATGAGTATGGGCATGACGCAAGTGCTGGGGATTCCCAACAGGCGGATGGCTATCGAACCCTGTACCTTGACTTTCATACCGGAAAAGTAACGGAAATAAAGCTTGCCCAACCGGGGGATACCGGCTACATCCGATCGGATTACCAAAGTTATCTCGGGCAGGATTTTGCTGTGTTTGTCACCAGTAAACAGACGGGTACGGACAGTGTCAACGCCATACATTTTTTGAACCGGATCAGGCTGGAGACCCTGAAGCCCGAACAGCAGATTGTTTCCGTCACGGCGACAGATCCCCATATCCTGGGAGTCTTGGGCGACGGGCGGATCGTTTTCTGGTATCAATTCAATCCGGCGGAAAAAGGGATTTGCGTTACTTCCTCCTCAAAGGAAAACCGACAATGATCATAAGTGTAAGCAGGCGAACAGATATCCCGGCATTTTATGCAAAGTGGTTTTACCATCGCCTAAAGGAAAAGTCTGTTCTTGTCCGTAACCCGATGAATATTCACCTAATCAGTAAAATTAACCTTTCGCCGGATGTCGTTGACGGTATCGTTTTCTGGACGAAAAACCCGGCGCCGATGCTTGAACGGTTGGACGAGCTGAGAGCCTACACCTATTATTTTCAGTTCACCCTTAATCCCTACGGAAAAGATATTGAACCAAACGTACCGTCAAAAAATGATATCGTGATTCCAACATTTCAAAAACTGTCTGAAAGAATTGGCAAGGACAAGGTGATTTGGCGGTACGACCCGATTCTGTTCAATGCGGATTATACAACGGCGTATCATCTTACGTTTTTTAAGTCGCTTGCAGCAAAGCTCGCCGGTTATACGGAAAAATGCACGGTCAGTTTTTTGAATTTTTACCAAAAGACGGAGCGGAACCTTCGGACATGCAATATCATTCAACCGACATCCGATCAGAAAATAGAATTAATGCAGCGGTTCGCAGAGACCGCAAAACAGTTCGGAATGGATATGGATACCTGTGCAGAGGATATTGACTGCGGAAAATTTGGCATCCGTCAGGCCCATTGTATTGATAAAGAGCGCTTTAAACGTTTAGGCGGATATCATCTGAACGTTGAAAAAGACAAAAACCAGCGGCCGCAATGCGGTTGTGTTACAAGCGTTGACATCGGGGCTTATAATACCTGTAAAAACGGATGCCTGTACTGCTATGCGAATTTCAGCCTGAACGCTGTTCAGAAAAATGATGCTGCGCATCATCCGGAATCCCCATTGCTGTTTGGCAGTGTCGGTGAAAATGATGCGGTAAAGACCCGTGATCTTAAATCGTACCGCAATTGTCAGTTTGAATTGTTTTAGGGCGGTGCTTCACAATCGCAAAAGAAGTCAAGAAAAAAATAAGCATTTTTGTTATCCTTTGAACTGGCAGGTGAGAACATGGAAAACTGGGAAAAAATTAAGGCAGTACAGCGGATGCAGGAGTATATCGATGAACATTTGACCGAACCCATTACTCTGCATTCTCTGGCCCGGGCGGCGGGGTATTCACCTTGGCATTCAGCTAGAATGTTTAAGGATCTGATCGGAAAAGCACCGTTTGAATACATCCGGGCTTTGAGGTTATCCCAGGCAGCTGTTACACTGAAGGACAGGGAACGGAAAATCATTGATGTTGCTTTCGACTTCGTCTTTGATTCCCATGAAGGATTCACCCGGGCCTTTTCCAAAGAATTCGGAATTACGCCGAAAACGTACAGCCAAAACAAAGAAACGACATCTCTTAAACTTTTCATACCTGGCTATGTCCGTGATTATTACCTGACGAAACAAAAAGGAGAGAGTAATATGTCTGATCATTCTCAGTCAAACACGGTCTTTGTACAAGTGGTGGAACGTTCCGCTCGGAAACTGATCTTCAAAAGCGGCTTAAAAGCGACCCATTATTTTGAATACTGCGAAGAAGTAGGGTGCGCTGTCTGGGAACAGCTCTCCGCAATTAAAGAAGCCATCTATGAACCCATTGGGATGTGGCTGCCGGACAATTTACGCCGGCCGGATACGTCGCTTTATGCCCAAGGGGTTGAGGTTCCGGCGGATTATACGGGGGAAATTCCGGATGGTTACGAGAGCATGAACCTGTCGCCGTGCAAGATGATGGTTTTTCAGGGTCAGCCTTTTGATGATTCGAAATTTGGCGAGGCGATCGAAGAATTATGGGAAGTCATGAAAAGTTACAATCCGGAAATCTATGGTTTTCAGTGGGCGGACGAGGACGGCCCGCGATTCCAGCTGGCGCCCATGGGCTACAGAGGGTATATCGAGGCCAGGCCAGTCAGAGAATTGAAAAAATAGGTTTCACAGGTATTTTATGAACAGCAAACAGTTAAAATTTGAAAATCCCGCAAGACTGGACGAGTTAAAACCGTTTGAAACCTTGCAAAAAATCGGGTTGGAGGAAGGCTACTTTGTGTGCGATATCGGAGCCGGTACCGGAATTTTTACTTTGCCGGCTGCCAGAATCACCAAAAACAAAGTTTATGCGCTTGATATTAATGAGGAAATGCTGGCAATTATCCGGGGGAAAATAGAAACTGAAAGCATCAGCAATGTCGAGCTCATGAAAGTCAAAGATGACCATTTACCCCTCCACGACAATGTAATTGACATTGCCCTGATGGTCACGGTTCTTCATGAAATAGAAGATAAAGCAAGCTTTCTAAAAGAAGTTAAAAGAATCCTGAAAAAAGGCGGTAAGATCTCAAAAAATGACTCATACCCGTCCATATCAGGCATATAGCACCAGCGGTAATTTCTACTTTTCCCCGCCGTTCGGCGATATTTTTAATAAAATCATAACCGCTGGGATAGTGGTTGAACACCAATAATTCTGCCTGCGGCTTCTGCGGCTGCGCTTGTGCGTCAGTGGAATCGCGGCTGCAGGACAGGTAAGTAAAATAAAGGTCTTCCGTCGGGTTGTTGACCATAAACTCAATGATCCATTCGGTGTCTGCTTTAAGAATTTTACCGGGATCAGGCACCAGATTGTCAAGCATCTCAACTCCGCCCAAACAGCCTTACCGTTTTCCGAATATCCTTCCTCTGCAGGATCACTATCGAGTTCTTGGAAATAATACCCTTTGATATGAGCTTTCCATTTATCTTTACCGTCTGTGGTTTTACCCTTTTCCAGCCCGGTTATTTTGTAAATTATCATACCATGAGTGTCAAACCCGCGAAAAAGACATATTTTCCATCCTTAAATTGCGGCCCGTACCAACTCAGCGTATAACGCACATCTACCTTTTCTCAAGGCCCTTGGTTTTGATACCCCAGACAGTCCGACCTTTATTCTTTTCCGGGTAGTCAATGGGGAGGCCCATTTCTGGACCTGGGGGGACAATCTTAAGGAAGCGGACATACCGAGAATCAAATTCTAGACCGTTATACCTTAAGCGCATGTCAAGGCCACCCCAGAGATAATCTGCAGTTCATCATGATGGGTACTATTTGATACGACAAGGAGCGAATTGGGAGAGTTGGTCTACCAATTTAAATATCAACATAATTATGGTAAACTTAAGGAAATAATGAAATTAGTTATTCCTTTCCTGGATACTTGGAGTGTGATTAAGTCAGTAAATGCGATTTTACCGGTACCCTCTTCAAAAAAAATATTAATCATATTTATGTTCTGGCAATGACAAAAACCAAGGGGTGAATTCCGTGAAAATTTTTATAGGCGGGCCTAGAGCCCTGAAGGTTATCGATAGAAATGTTGATGAAGGGCTCAAAAAAATAATGAAACAGAATGACACCGTCTTGGTTGGTGATGCAAATGGTATGGATCGAGCAATCCAACAGTTTTTTTTCGAACATCGCTACAGAGATGTATTTGTTTATGCCAGTCAGGGTAAAGCCAGAAATAACGTAGGAGATTGGCCGATTCAAGGCGTTAAGGTCCCAGATAAAGTCAAAGGTTTCGACTTTTATGCAGCTAAAGATAAGACAATGGCCGAAAATGCCGATTATGGATTTATGATATGGAATGGAAAAAGTAAAGGGACCTTAAACAACATTATCAATCTTACGAAGCAGAATAAAAAGGTTTTACTTTATTATACTCCGCACAAAAAATTTTATATGATCAGTGAAATCACTGCGGTTGAGAAATTGGCAGCTGCTTGCGGGGAAGAAATAAACCGATTATTCTTAAGTCTGTCATCCAAGAAGAGCGAAGTTATCACGGATACAGCCTTGGAGCAAATGACACTCTATAATGGATAGATACCCCCGTTGTCAAAGCTACGGTCGGGAACCATCATAATTATGCCTTGAAACCAGGCATGCTCTCAGGACAGCTTATCCGGAGTATTTTATAAAATCAGCGCAAAGAATCCTAGTAAATCTGAGAGGAGAACAGGGATTGGCAAAGAGACTATGGGTTGTTATTTTGACGCTGGCGCTGGTGCTGGTGTGTTGGCAGGCGCCGACGGCCTGGGCCGACGCAAGCCCGGTGGTGAGCGCCGACAAGTCCGTCAGTATTGCCGGTCAATCCGCCACCATTAAGGCGGTGCGCGCCGATCTGAATGATCCCAATATCCGTGTGCTTTCTGTGCCGGCAGGCAAAGTCGGCGATGTTAAGCCCTTCGAGCAGATCATCGGCAGCATAGACCAAAACAAGTATGAGGTGTTGGCGGCAGTCAACGGCGCGTTCTTTGAGGCCTACAATGAAGGCAAGAAGCCCATAAATGGAACGTTGGTACATAACGGGGCGACGATGCACTATGAAACCAGCAGCATGATCGGTTTCGGCAGCGCCGGCGAAGCGCAGCTCGACAGGGTGGCTTTCAGGCAGTACGTTTATGTTGACGTTGCCGGCGGCAATTATCTCTATAAACAACTCTTTTACTTGCGTAACTGGAACGTCATCAGGCCAGCCGGCTACACGGGTTATCGCGAGGCGATCATCACCCCGGATTACGGTACGGAAACCGGGGACACAGATATGGTCTGTGTGGTGGTACGCAATGTTAAAGATGTGACGGGTAGCGTTTATACAGCGGGCGGTGCGAAAGTTCTGCAGAAAGGTACGGTTACAGCTATCAGCCAGGGCAATACGGCCATTCCGGCTGATGGATTTTTATTGCTGATGCCGACTAGCAGTGCCTACCGCCAGCTATTCCATGTTGGATCGACGATTGATTTTGTGCGGCAAGTATGGAATAGCCGCACCAATACGGATGATACGGCCGACTGGATCAATTTGACCAACATCACCGGCTGCGGCCCGAGCCTCGTCTTGGATGGACAGGTGACTGCCGATCCGGCCGGCGAGGGCTGGAACGACCCGAAACTCACCACGGCTGCCGGCAATCGTTCGTTCATCGGGCTGACGGCCGACAAACAATTGGTTTTCGGTACCACGCCGGGTCTTACGATCAAAAATCTGGCCCAGGTTGCCCGAGCGTATAACCTGACAGACGCCATGAATTTAGACGGCGGCGCCTCCAGCGCCCTGTGGCTGGGCGGCAGGACCATAACGCCCGCCGGGCGGGAGCTTTCCAATATCATCGCCGTTGTACGGCTGAAAGTTTCCGAGCCGGCCATGCCGGCGAGTGGAATCACTGCGGACAGAACTATTAACGGGGGCAGTACGCCGGCTACCTCGGTAAAAGTGTCCCAAGAAGGATGGCTAAAGGCTGATTCAGTGGTTGTCGTCCCCGGAGAAAACAACCATTTGATCGACGCCCTGGCAGCAGCACCCTTGGCCGGCCAGGAGCAGGCACCGATCCTTATGGTGGAAGGCGGCGTCCCGACAGCCGAAGTGATTGGTGAGATAAAAAGGCTGGGAGCAAAAAGAGCCTACTGCATCGGCTTTCAAGCGGATGTCGTGTCGGAGAAATTGAAGGCAGCCATCCCCGGTCTCGAAGCAAAAGTGTTACAGGGGAAAGGGCGCGCGGAAACCGCGAACCTGGTAGGAGACGAAATTGCTGATCCACATGGGATATTCCTTGTAGGTTTTGATGCTCTGGCTGACGCCGTGAGCGCCGGGCCCTACGCGGCGGCCAACGGGTGGCTTATCCGCATAGCAGACGGAGCCGGCGTCTATCATCCCGAAGCTTGGAGTTTACTCAAGGCCGGACTAGACGCCAACAATTTGGTTATCTTGGGCGGCACATCCAGAGTCCAGGATACAGAGGGATTCCGCCGTATGTCCGGCCAGGATCGCTACGTAACCAACCGGGATTTTAACGAGAAGATGGGGCTTAAGACCAGCAAGGTTTACTTTGCTGACGGCTACGCTTTGGCCGGGGCCCTGATGGTTGCACCGCTGGCTGCTCAGGACAATTGCCCGGTTGTCCTGGCGGAAAAAAATGATCCGAACCAAGCCAGGTTTCCCGCCGGAGTCACCAACGACGCAACCGTTATCGGTATCGGCCCGCCTGCCCGTTAACCTGGGAGATCGCTGATCATGCATATCAATAAAAAAACGAGTTCCTACATTTTTCATTAGGAACTCGTTTTTACTCACTTAAGGTTTGACTGTATGAAATTAGCATCATTTTTCATCACGCCCCTTTTTAGGAGATTTTTTTGAGGACATTCTTTGGCTCAGAAGCTTTTAAAGATTCAAGCCCAACTGATTCAAGAATTTCTTCAATGATATTAATTTGTTTCTTGTTCAAACGCACACCTCCCCTCGTAAAACTAAATAATACCATGAAATAAAAGATTTGGCAATAAAAATTTTATATTGAATATAATATCATCAATCTTAGCATCATAAAAATAGGGGATGGTGAGCTCGGTTCATCATCCCTAAATAATAGAATTAAGCCATTCTGATATCATGGAGGTCTGTTATGTCCGAGATTTATCTTGCAGGCGGATGTTTTTGGGGTATGGAAAAATATATTGCGTCTATTCGCGGGGTCCGTACCACGCAAGTGGGCTATGCCAATGGCAAGACCGCGAACCCGACCTATGAGGATGTGTGTCAGCGTGGCAGCGGACATGCCGAGACGGTCTATGTAGACTATGATCCGGAGATTGTGCCGCTGGAATTCTTGCTGGAATTATATTATCAGGCGATTGATCCGGTCTCACTTAACCGGCAGGGCGGCGACAAGGGGACGCAATACCGTACCGGGATTTATTTTGCGGATATTAATGATCTGCCGGTGATAGAACGGTCCCTGGCCAAGCTGCAAAAAAACTACGATAAACCTGTCGTGATCGAGGTAAAAGCAATCGAGAACTTCTGTCCGGCGGAAGCGTACCACCAAAAATATCTGGACAAAAACCCGGATGGCTATTGTCACATCGGCAAGGATCAATTCACGAAGGTGGCAGGGGCCATTATCAACCCAGCTGATTATCAGGCGCCGGATCCTGGCAGGCTGCGCCAAACCCTGACCGGAACGCAGTACGAAGTGACGCAGAATAATGCCACCGAGCCGCCGTTTCATAACGCGTTCTGGGACACTTTCCGGCCGGGTATTTATGTGGATATTACGACAGGTGAGCCGCTTTTTGCCTCCTCGGATAAATTTGAATCAGGCTGCGGCTGGCCGAGCTTTACCAGGCCTATCGATCCGAATGTGGTCAGGGAGAAGACCGATACTTCCCATAGCATGCTGCGGACCGAGGTCAGGAGCCGTGCCGGTAATGCCCATCTGGGGCACGTGTTTGCTGATGGGCCAAGGCAATCCGGCGGTCTGAGGTACTGTATCAACAGCGCCTCACTGCGGTTTGTGCCCAAAGAAGATATGGAGCGGGAAGGATACGGAAATTTAATTGGACGCGTGAAGTAATAGATTGCTATGATGAATATCTATCAAGTGATTATCCTCTGCAGTACATTTTACCAGTAATTTCAGAAGGAAATAATACTTGATTCAATCTATAATTCTTCTTGTAGTTTATTTTTGCCTTAAACATTTTTAAATTGGAGGAAGAAGAATGAAGTTTCGAAAAAATTGGCTGAAATTTTTGCTGTCTATTGCACTGGTTATCACAATCACAATTGCCGCAATACCTTTACAAGCTTACGCTGTTCAGGCGGTAGAAAGTAAAAGACTTGCTGGGGATAACAGGACATTAACTGCGATTGAGATCTCGAAGGAAGGATGGCCTTCAGGTTCAAATGCCGTTATCCTGGTTCGTGATAATAATTTTCCGGACGCTTTAGCCGGCGCTGTACTGGCGGCAGCTTATGATGCTCCGATTCTTTTAACGAACAGCAAAACCTTAACGCCCGATACAGCAACTGAACTGGAACGTCTCCAAGCGCAAACGGTCTTTATCCTTGGCGGTACCGGTGCTGTATCTACAGCCATTGAAGAAGGTCTGTCCGCTGAATATACGGTTCATCGTATCGCAGGCGATAATCGTTATGAGACTTCGGCGAATATCGCCAAGTATCTGCAAGAGAATCAAAAACTCAGGACGAATAAGGCTGTCATCGCATATGCCCAGAATTTCCCTGATGCTTTGGCGGTCTCTTCCTGGGCAGCGCAAAACGGAGTGCCCATTTTACTGACAGAAACCAATACGCTGCCTGATGCGACGGCTGATGTGTTAACAGATCTGCAAATATCCGATACGATTATTACCGGCGGGACCAGCGTCATCAGTGCGCAAGTGGAATTCGGACTTCCGAATCCAACCCGTTATGGCGGAAATAATCGATATGAAACAGCGATCAACTTGATCACAGGCCTTGGCCAAGCTACGGATACAATCTTTGTTGCTACAGGGACCAACTTTCCCGATGCTTTAGCAGGTTCCGCGTTAGCAGCCAAGCAGGGGAAAGCTATTCTGCTTGTTGGCAACGGCATTGACCTTTCCGTACAAACCTTTTTAACAGGTAAAGTAGGGCAAATCAATAAAATCTATTCTGTCGGTGGTACCAGTGTTGTGAAACCGCTTGCGTTAAACCAGATATATTCTTGTATTATTCTGGAGCAGCCCGGGGAAGCATTTGCCAACGCTTTGGATGCTATCAAAGTGATGGATCAGGATACAGCTGACCGGTATTTCAGCTATGATCATTTCAATGATTATGATGAGACTGCCGATATAACGATCACAGATGAAGATATTGCCTTGCTTTTTGCAAAACTTGATTACAACATCGTATCTTCAGAAATTAACGGTGATACGGCGACCGTTACGGCAGAAATTAGCAATACCGATTTCGCGGCCGTCCTGGATGCTTATATCGATGCCGTTGTCCGATTTGGGGTTGAACAGGCGTTGCTGCCTGAAGCGGAACAATTGAGTGATGAAGAAGCAGAAAAAGTGATCATGCAACTCTTATTTGACGCCATTGCAAACGAGGACCAGACAACAACGACCACAATTGAAGTGAATCTAGTGAAGAATAATAATAGCTGGACGATTAGCATGAATGATCAATTAGCAGATGCGATCATGGGCGGATTTATCAGTGCTTTTGAACGAATTTAATTGTCTTATTATAAAAGCCGGCTGATCTCCCCGGTATAAAACAGGTTCAATCGATGCAGCGCCCGCGTACAGGCAATATATAAAAGGTTTTGATCATCAGCGCTGTGATAATGCGCCTGATCGGCCTCGCAGATCAGTACGGCGTCAAATTCCAGGCCTTTGGCCAGATAGACCGGGATCAGGAATACGCCGCTTAAATTAAATTGAACATCACCTTTTAGCAGCTGAAGATCGCTTTGGTCCTTGAGCTGCTCAAATAAGGCAAGGGCGTCGTGTTCCGTTTTACAGATTAACCCGATGGATTCGTAACCCATTTCCCGGCAGGTTTTAATTTCCGCAAGCAGGAGAGCAGTCAGAGCCGCCCGGTCCGGCGCCGCAAACACGGCAGGCGCATCTCCCGATCTCCCGAAAGGATGAAGCTTAATGCTTTGGTCAAGAAACCTGGCGCTGTACGCCAAGATCTCCTTGGTGGAGCGGAAGCTTTTGTCCAAAGTCACCAGCGTCGATTTAGGCTTAGCGAATATCTTGCTAATCTGTTCATAGCGGGCTGAATCAACACGTTTCCCTATGGTCTGATGAATATCGCCCAGGATGGTATAATGCGCTTTGGGAAACAGACCGTGAAGTATTTCGAAATGCAGGGGATCATAATCCTGGGCTTCATCGACCACTACCTGCTTGATATCGCGGTAAGCCGTATATCCTTTGGTATGGATATGGAGAAAAGTAAGGGCCAGGGCGTCATCATAAAGCAAACCGTCCTTTTGCAGGTTTTCCCTGGTATAATCCAAAATCTCTTCCATACAATCAGGCAGCTCCAGACCTTCGGCTAAATGATAAAAATAGCTTTTATCGCTGAACAGCTTCCGGTAAAGCTCCTGACAATCCAGCTCGGTAAACTTTCGTATCTTCTTCAGCAAGGCGGCGCTTTCCAGAATGGATAACCGCCGGGCTACTTCTTCCCATTCAAATTCATGCTCGGGCTTGGCCCGAATAAACTTTTCCAACTTTTCCAGACGGCTGGGACGCAGTTCGCGGACGATTTGCAGAATCGATGCTTCCAATTGCTTTAAATGCACACTTAGCAGGAATTCCTGACCGCCCTTCAGGATCTTCGTTTTCAGCAATTGCCGGCTGGCGACGACCTTTCCGTCATAATAAATATCAGTAAACGGCAGCCAGCGATAAGGCAAGTCTCGAATGAAACGTCTTAAAATTTCAGCAAACAGGCCGGAGCCTTTAAAGGCCATGCTGCGTTTGGCGAGCTTCATGTCGTTATAACTAAGCGCTCGGTCATTTTGGCCGGGGGAGAACAGGCCTTCCCAATATTGATTCCTGCTTTGGATAGAACCACTCTGCAAAACTTTGCCGAATATTTCTTCAAAGACCAGCGATTGGACATGCTTTTCGCCCAGCTCAGGCAAAACATTGGCGATGTACTGTTCAAACAAGGCGTTGGGAGAAATAATCACAATCTCATTGGAAGCCAGCTTGGCCGCCAGCCCCTGGTACATCAGATAAGCCGCGCGGTGCAGCGCCACCGAAGTTTTGCCGCTTCCCGCAGCTCCCTGGACCATCAGCAAATCCATTTCCAGATCGCGGATCACCATGTCCTGATCTTTCTGGATGGTTTCAACGATGGTTTTCATTTTAGGGGAAGCATTCCGGGAAAGCAGTTCGCGCAGGAATTCGTCAATGATTTGAATATCGGCATCGAAGAAATATTGCAGTTTGCCATCCTTGATCTCGTATTGGCGTTTTAAATGGACCTCTCCCGTTATTTTACCGCCGGGAGACTCATAGAACGCTTTCCCCGGGCCAAAGCGGTAAAAAACACTGGCGATGGGAGATCTCCAGTCATACACAACCATTTCCTGGGTTAGGCCGTTTTGCAGCGAAGACCGCCCGATATAAATATTCTCAAAGGCTTCCTCGCCCTCGAACTGAAAATCGATCCGCGCAAAGTAGGGGGAATAGAGCAATCTTTTTAAAGCCAGGATCTTAGCGGCATTACGTTCAGAATCCGACACCCGTTCCAACACTGGATTGGCGTACTGACTCGACTCGACAAGCTCATGAAAATTCTCCATATTCCAAAGACCGGAGACGGAGCGGGAAGTATCTTCCCACATACCTAATTTAGCGGCAATAATGGCCTCTTTATTTTCTTCGCTCTCTTGCAGCGCACAGTCTAATTGTTCCCGGGCGAGAGCCATCACCTGCTCCAGGCGTCTGATTTCAAAATCTTGATCAAGGCGGTCCCGTTCCAAAAGTTTACCCCCCTAAGTTTGGCTTAAGTTTGATAAGTTCTATCTTACACAAAATATAGGATAATTATAAGAATATGATTAGAGAAATATTTTTGGTATAATTAATGTAGAGAGGAGCCTGCGGTTAACAAAATTTTACATATAACTATGTATTTTAACTTAAATATGGTATATAATATAAGCAAAGAGGAATCATGCTGAAGACACGATTCCTCACAACAGCCGCTTTAAGGGCGGTCGGTTAATGGATAACGGAAATGACCGTCAACCACTGTGAAGGGGCGGTCTATTTCTTTTTATTGAACGAAAGTATCAAAACCACCAATGTCCCAAAGGATATCATCAGTGTTAATGTTTGATATACTTCCATGGCATCACCTCCTCTCCGGAGGGAATGCCGACCGCCCTGCACGCCATCTGTTGCAGGGTTATTATAACATAGAATGGTAAAATAATCCATATGATAAATCGTCGTATATTATTTCCAACTTGGTATAATGGAAATGCAAGTTGGGTCACTAGAGTGATTGTTGGTGGGCTGAAGGGGTGGGTATTGCGAGCGGCATCTGTTTATGACAGGTGCTTATTTCTTTGAGCATCTTACCAACTTATCATAATCTTCGGGTATAATATAGGAAAGAGTTACATGATTGGAGGGAGGAAGCATGAGTCATCTTCTTGATTTTGTCTATATTTATCTTTGTGTCTTCCTGGTCATATTCATAGGTTTGACCCTGCTGCGGCTCTATTCTTTTATGAACCCTCTGCAGCTTATGGCAAAAGGGGACTATGCACAGGCAATTGAAAAAATGAAAAAGACGATGAACACCTCGGCTTACAAGCGCAACCCCAAATTAAAAAACCCCATGGTATATAATATTGCCAACTGTCATAACCGCGCTGGGGATTTGCACCGTTCCCTCGCCGTATTGGATGAAATCAAACTGGAAGACATCAAGGACAACAAACTTTTGTATTGTTATCACTGCCTTTATGCAATCAATTTGCTGCTGTTAGAACAAGAATTGGAAAACGCCGGCGAGATGCTGGATAAGGCTCGAGAACTTTATGATAACAATGAATTACAGCCCCTTCTGGCTTTGCGTGAAAGCTGCCGCGGAGATTTCCAAGCGGCGCTAGAATACGTCCGAAACTATCAGCCGCCGCAAAGCAAAAAAAAGACTGTCCTCAGTTTGAGAGAAACGACACTGATCTATGATGCTTTTATTCTAGAAGTAGAAAACAATTACTTTATCGGTCTGGCTTATCTGAAAGCCGGCAAGCAGGAACTGGCAGCGCCGTATTTGCAAAAAGCGGCAGCGTGGAAGATAAAGAATTATTATTCCGCTAAAGCGCGGGAAGCGTTGGGGGAGGAAGCATCATGACTTATGAAATTCTGGCAAAGGAAAAGCACAAGTACAAGTACCGTATAAGTATGTTTTAACAAAATTTAACATATGACTATGTATTTTAACTTCAATATGGTATATAATATAACCAAAGAGGAATCATGCAGTAACATGATTCCCCGCAACAGCCGCCTTAGGGGCGGTCGGCAGATGAATACGGATAGACCGTTATCCATGTGAGTTGGGGCGGTCTATTTCCGTTTGTGGAAAGAAAGTATCAAAACCACCAATGTTCCGAAGGATATCATCAGTGTGAGTGTTTGATATACTTCCATGGCATCACCTCCTTTCCGGAGGGAATGCCGACCGCCCTTCACGCCATCTGTTGCAGGGTTATTATAACATAAATTACCATAATAAACCATATATTGACAGAAAAGATGCTGCACATAACTTGCAGCATCTTTTTGCAATCTTACACTTCGCAACGAATGGACAAAAAAATTCTATAAGGAAGAATAATCCTATGCAACCCAAATGCTTGAAATGGCCCTTGAGTATGCCAAGTCTTTGGGCATTACGAAGATATTGACCGACTCAAAATTTTACACGGATGGAAGGCCAATCGATAAACTCATTCCGTTCCTCCTCCGGAAGCCCGAGAAGGATGAGGGCCTGGGTGTAGTTCAAATTCGCCATCGCCGGCGAATTTGGACTGCCGTCATCTTCGGATGAGACGAGCTGTTGACATCATATGGGATAAGCCTGACAAGCGTGACAAAAGGTTTGTAACCTTAAAGGCAAAGAGCTCACCCTATATAAAATTTGAACACTTTATGATAGACAAATCATATAATAATATTGGGTCATAGAAGTCATTGGTAGTTGTATCAATCATAAGCAGGAATCCGGCTGCCTAGAACAGCTGGATTCCTGCTTATTTTCGAGTGGATTCATCTGAACAACCCTTGGATTTCTTGGTATGGATAACCAAAGAGGAATCATGCTGAAGATATGATTCCCCACAACAGCCGCTTTAAGGGCGGTCGGCTTTTGTACACGGAATAGACCGTTATACATTGCAGATTGGCGGTCTATTTCCTTTTATATATGTATTGCCGAACGTTGATCAGGTATATAAATAAGAACTAGTCAGTTTGTTGTGCAATAGCCCTTAACCCGTCATCAATCCTGTTGAAGCAGGTCGATGGCTCGTTTATATCCTGAAATCATCGCATAAGATATTCCTTCTCCAGTTATGAAATCGGTACAAAAAGCACAATCTCCAATGCATAGATCATTGACTTCGATCTCCAAATTGGGGGGGACCGCACCAATGATCCCACCTTTTGCAACCCTGTCATAAGACAAGATGTTAAAATTTTGTGCCACAAAACCTTTCATAAAAGTGCTATATTGGGCTTTTAAATTGACTGCCTTTTCATTGCTCCAAGAACCAATATTCCATAAGCGGTTCCCAAGCGGAAATGCCCAGGAGTACCCTGCAAATTGCTCCTCTGAATCAAATACAAAATAAAAGGCATCGTCCGACAAATCCGTATTGGCAACAACCCTGCTGGATATTCCAGCGGGTAAATATTTAAGGTTATGACTCCCTTTACCCATTAGGCGATGAATTTTATATCCAGCAGCAGCTCCTGCCGCAATAACAATATCCCGTCCCCAAGCATTACCCCAAAAATACCCGTCGTCTGTGTGACTGATTTCCATGCCATCTGCACCGAATCTGATTTCACATCCTGCCTTTACAGCTTGCTCCAGTAAAATATCGGCTAGCGTATCTCTGGATAACCCAATACCATATTCAGTACTTGCCTCGTTTTCCTGATCTTTTGACTTATGGATCGTGTTTGGATGTATCGCTATATTGTAGTGTACAGGATGACCCCCTGCTCGAATTAACAGTTCCGGTGAAATATTCAATGCTTCCAACACCTTGACACATCTGCTGGAGATTCCATCTCCGCATACCTTCCCGTGCAAATTAAGCTTTTTTTCCAGAATCAAGCATTTTTTATGAGCTAATGCCAAAGTCCTGCCACAAATCAGCCCTGCCGGCCCAGCTCCGATAATAATGATATCATATTTCTCAATAAACATTTTTTACCTCCAAAAAATGGATTCTAATATTAAATTCACTAAAGTAATCCATTAACCTTCTTTGCCCAGAATTTTAAAGTGATCAAGATTTCGTTCTTTCCTTGACAGCAATTATAATTTCAAGAAGAATTTATCAAGAAAACTGGCGATATATTCGGTGATATAAATGGCAAATTAAAAAGCGGACAATATATGCTTTGTCCAGCTTAAGTGTTACCTAGGAATTCGGATCAATGATGACCAATTCGATCTTCTTCGCTTGGGCCCGGTTCACGGTATACATCGTTCCTCCAAGTTTCCCGTCGAACACCGCGATCAGCCGCCGCGAGTGGTCGACGATATAGCGATTCCGGTCCAGATAACAGCGCGGATAATACTTACGGCTGATATAGGTCTCGATATCGCACTGGGATAAGAGGTCATAGAACTTGTCCCGGTCTTTTTGTGTCCAGTTTTCAGCCTGAGCTTCGCAAGCCAGGGCTGCCTCCAGGGTGATTTGTGGATAAAGCGTACGTAATACTAGAACCGCTTCGGCGAAATAAGTATCCGAACCCAGAGCAAAGCCACAGATGAAGTGGGTGTAGCCGTCATGAATGGCTGCTTCGACAGCGTCGCGAATTAACGCTTTTAAGCGCAGGCAGGCGGGATGCTTTTCATTGTTGGGGAAAGGGAGCTTAGATGGACGATAGCCGGTGAAGCCGCAGGTTCTTGGTATTTTGATCAGAAGAATCACTCCCTATGTTTACTGATACAGAAATAAAATAACCT
Organism: Dehalobacter sp. 12DCB1; assembly: GCF_004343605.1. Classification (GTDB taxonomy): domain Bacteria; phylum Bacillota; class Desulfitobacteriia; order Desulfitobacteriales; family Syntrophobotulaceae; genus Dehalobacter. Next base: position 204,703 of record NZ_POSF01000011.1, on the reverse strand, counting down.
TAGGAGTAATTATATCATAATAATTACTCCTAAGGTATATAAAATTACGATAAAGGTTATATTATTTTCGAATTATATGATTTTATTACGCTTATTGATACAATCAAGCCAAATAGAGAATGTCGATAGAGTGGAGTGAGTTCCGCATGGTCAGAATCAAACTATCCGAACTGCTCGGAAAACATAAAATGAATCAGAAGACATTAGCATCGCTTACTGGCATCAGGCCGGCGACCATATCCAAGATGTACTATGAAGAGACAAAGCGAATTGAGATTGACCAGATTAATCAAATTTGTGATGTGTTTCAATGCAGGATCGAAGATTTGTTGGAATATGTGCCGGATAACAAGGCGGAAACTTCAATAAACAAGTGACTCAATGATGAGTTTCATTGCATCCCTGAAGCCTTTCTGATAACAGATTTCAGACGTAATTGATCCGATACATCCTGATGTTGCTTCAATGTTTTCGACTAAAACTCTTTGCCCATCACTTATGCCTGTTTTTATTAATTTGTTCCATGATTCTTTGCTCTTATCCAAATACTTATGGTACTCGTTGTTATTTCTGATCAATTCATTAACGTTTTCTTCGTGATTATTGATGAGGTCAATGATAGACATAATTTATCACCTCACAGAAAAGTTTAATATGTTATACCTAAGTATAACATATTAAACCATACGATTCAATATACATATTAAACTTTTGTTTACTAGGGTAAACAATTTACTGTATAATTTTGATAAGGTTCACTGAGAGGTGGTTATTATTATGATAAGCTATAAGCCTTTGTTAAAATTATTAATCGATAGAAACCTGAAAAAAGGCGAACTTATGGAATTAGCTAAGGTATCAAAGGCAACGATAGCACGGCTTAATACAAATAAATATGTATCGCTTGAAGTCATAGATAAGCTATGTGCGGTTTTGAACTGTCAACCGGGAGACTTAATAGAATACATAGCCGATTAAATTGAAAAGGACGAAAAGGTGTAGCCGTATACATTAAGTGTACGGCTATTTTTAATTGGAAAAGACAAATTATATCTTTTCCCTTAATTACGTCAGGTGTCATAAACTTTTTTATTTTAATGGGAAAAATAAACAGGAACTGAAGGGAATAAGGAGAATTATATCTCATATGGTGAATTTAACCAAACTAGATAGAAAATGAAGTCGATAATTAGGAGAAAAGCATGGCCTCAATCTTTATCAATTTCTGGTACCTATGGTTATTTATTATTCTCGTCTTTGTTTACCGATTATTTAGGCCTAAGATCAAAGGGATACTTGGAGAGAAAACCATATCGGTCATCTTATCCAGACTAGATGCCAATAAGTACAAAATTATTAATGATCTGATGCTTAATCATTCAGGGAAGACGTCCCAGATTGATCACGTGATTGTGTCCAATTTTGGGGTATTTGTGATTGAAACCAAAAACTTTAAGGGTTGGATTGTCGGAGATGAGCATGCCGAATATTGGACCCAGGTGATTTATAAGCGGAAGGAAAAACTTTATAATCCACTAAGACAAAATTATGGCCATATCCAGGCATTAAAAGAGAATTTACACGCGTATGACAGCATCAATTATATTCCCATTGTCGTTTTCTCGGTTAAGGCCGATCTCAAAGTCAAAACTGAGGCAGATCTTATCTATTCTGTTAAACTGCTAAAAACAATAAAGAAATACAGTACGGAAACGATCAACAATGAACAAGTGGAAACAATCTATAACAGATTGCAAGCGTTAAACCTTAAGGATAAAGATATTCGATCGCAGCATGTCAATGAAATTAAGAATACTCAAATCACAAAAGCTCAGATGATCGCTGCCAATACCTGCCCAAGGTGTGGCGGGGAACTGGTCATTCGCAAAGGGAAGAATGGAACGTTTAAAGGATGCAGCAATTATCCGAAGTGTAAGTTTACGGTTTGATGAGCGTGCTTATATACTTAGCTAAGTGACAATGTATCACCATACAGGAGACAACCCATGCTAAAGCCCGGTCTCTATGAACAACTGATCAACAAACTTCTTCGTCAAGAACTTTCGACATCCATGGGAAAGGTCATTCAGGCATTGCCAATCGATCAGGAAGAAGCCCCAAGAATACTTTCCAAATACCTGGCTGAAGTCCTGGAAGCCGTTCTGTCCAATGTCAAAGATAATGGCGGCAGTATTAGAGACCAAGTGGCGCTGGTCAATCATATTGTTGCGCTTGTATCTGATCATACTGCCCAAGAAAGTCTCGCTGCGTTATCAGTCGATGAAAAGGCTGAACAGCTATTCGCTTTATTCGATAAAGAAAACAGCGCATTTGCTTTGAATGACAAGACAGAGTTCGTGCGCCCTGTTACGTCTCTCGCCGCTAGCTCCTTATTTACTGGTTCAGTCCGGGAACCTAGCATGTATTCCGAACTAAAAAGGGAAATTCTATCCTGTGACCGAATCGATATGCTCGTTTCCTTTATTAAATGGAGCGGGCTTCGTTTGCTTATAGAGGAAATAAAACAATTCGCGCAAAGCGGTGGCAAGCTTAGAGTCATTACGACTTCTTATATGGGGGCGACTGATATAAAAGCGATCGCCGAACTTGCGGAATTACCAAACACCGAGATAAAAATATCATACGATACCAAGCGGACCCGGCTACATGCGAAAACGTATGTCTTTTACCGCCAGACGGGCTTCACCACAGCCTATATCGGTTCATCTAATCTTTCCAATGCCGCCCTTTCCAGCGGTCTGGAATGGAATGTGAAAGCAACCGCCAAAGATATGCCCGATACGATCACAAAGATTGAAGCGACCTTTGAGAGCTATTGGTATGCGCGGGAGTTTGAAACGTACAGCCCAGATCAGAAATCCCGTCTGACCAAGGCATTGAAGCAAGAGCGTTATCAGGAAAAAGAGGACGTGGTTTCTTATTACTTTGATTTGACACCTTTTTCTTTTCAGCAGGAAATTCTGGATAAGCTCGTGGTGGAAAGAAGTGTTCGCGGACATTACCGTAATCTAATCGTAGCAGCGACCGGAACTGGAAAAACAGTCATCTCGGCCTTTGATTACCTGCGGTTTCGTAAGGAGAACAAAGGAAAACCCTGCCGCCTGTTATTCGTCGCGCACCGGGAGGAAATTTTAAAACAGAGCATGGCTTGTTTCCGGGGCGTCTTAAAAGATCCGAATTTCGGCGAACTGTTTGTTGGCGGTTACCAGCCAACGAAAATCGATCACCTATTTATTTCGATTCAAACGCTGAATTCCAAAGAACTGACCGAACACACGTCAGCGGATTTTTATGATTATGTAATTGTCGACGAGTTCCACCATGCTGCGGCGCCAAGCTATCACCAATTGATGTCCTATTACCGGCCGCAGATCTTACTCGGGCTGACGGCAACGCCGGAACGTATGGACGGGAAGGATATTCTGGCTTATTTCGACCGGAGAATTGCCGCTGAAATCCGTCTGCCGGAAGCGATTGAACGCAAACTCTTATCTCCTTTTCAATATTTTGGGGTGACAGATACGGTTGATTTAGAAAGCCTGAAATGGACTCGGGGCGGGTATGAGAAAAGTGAACTTTCTAAGATTTATACCGGTAACGATATCCGCACCATGATGATCCTGAAAGCCCTGATCAAATATGTCACGGATTTGGAAGACGTGAAGGGGTTAGGCTTTTGTGTCTCGAAGGAACATGCTGCGTATATGGCAGATAGTTTTAACCGTTCCCATATTCCCTCGATTTCATTGATCTCGGATTCCAGTGATGAAGAACGGAACACCGCTAAAAAGAAATTAGTTAGCGGCGAAATACGGTTTATCTTTGTCGTGGATTTATATAACGAAGGGGTCGACATTCCCGAGATTAATACGGTTCTTTTCTTGCGCCCAACGGAGAGTCTCACCATTTTCCTGCAGCAGCTTGGGAGGGGTTTGCGACTGGCTGAGAATAAGGACTGTCTGACCGTTCTCGATTTTATAGGTCTTGCCAATAAGAAATACAATTTTGAAGAGAAATTTGCCGCGCTCTTAGGTAACACGACCCGAAATATCCAGCGTGAAGTCAAGGAAGGGTTTACCTCTTTGCCCAAAGGCTGTTTTATTCAGCTGGAACGCAAGGCAAGGGAATATATCCTGGACAATATTCGCAGTTCTTACGGTAATAAGAATATAGGGATGATTACGCGACTGGCCAGTTTTACGGAAGATACCGGCGTAGAATTAAACCTGGCTAATTTCTTGGAGCATGCGCATATCGGTATTAAAACGCTTTATGCGAGAGGGTCTTTTTCCCGGCTCTGTGTGATGGCAGGGGTTCGGGATGATTTTGAAGAGGAACAGGAAAATATATTGACCAAAGCATTCGGCCGGATCTGCGCCATGGATTCCCGAAGGTGGATTCGATTTCTGCTCGAGGTACTGCCGGAGATGGAAGTATTTGATGAAGCGGACTTCTCGGATTTAGAGAAGCGGATGCTGCAGATGTTCCATTTTACAGTCTGGCAGAAATCAGTGGAAGATTGCGGGTTTTCATCTCTCAATGAGGGTCTATTGCTCTTGAAAAGTAATCCGGTATTGTTTGAGGAGTTATTGGAGATCTTGCGCTACAACTATGACAAGATTGATTTTCTGGATAGGCCGGTGAACCTGGGATTTGACTGTCCATTAGATTTGCACTGTACCTATACCCGGGATCAAATCATGGTGGCTTACGATTTCCTGAAACCGGCGACCGTTCGCGAGGGAGTCAAGTACTTACCGGATAAGAGAGCGGATATTTTCTTTATTACCCTCAATAAATCGGATAAGGACTACTCACCGACCACCCTGTATCATGATTATTCGATCAATGACCGATTGTTCCACTGGCAGAGCCAGAGCACGACATCGGAAGAGTCGACGACGGGTCAGCGTTATATCCATCATCAAGAAAATGGCAACAAAGTACTGCTATTTGTACGGGAATATAAAGCGGATGCCATAGGAGCAGCGCCCTATACGTTTCTCGGGTTAGCTGATTATGTCAAACATGAGGGAAGCAGGCCGATGAATATTATCTGGCGGCTTCATGAGCCGATCCCGGCGAAGTTCATTAATAAGACGAATAAATTGATTGTGGGTTGAGATGATGGATGAAATGATGGATCAGAAAAAAATAACGCAAGTCACCGCAGCGATCTTGAGACAGGATGATAAGATTTTAATTTGTCAGCGTGACAATACGGGCAGCTGTCCGCTGCTTTGGGAATTTCCAGGAGGGAAGCAGGAGATTGGGGAGAGCTTGGAGGAATGTCTGGTTCGGGAATGTCAGGAGGAACTCGGTATTACGATTCAGGTTGGTGAGGTGTTTGCGGAGAGTCGGTATACGTATGGGGAGAAAGAGATGTGCTTTACTTTCTTTGAGAGCCGGATTATTGAGGGGGAGCTGCAAAGAATAGTTCACTGGGATATACGATGGGTGAGGGCGGAGGAATTGGGACTGTATGAGTTTTGTCCGGCGGATGTTGAGGTGGCGGAGAGGTTGAGGAGATTATGAAATGATTATGCTTTTGAGATTCTAGTAAGATTTCATTCTTGAAGAGGGCATTATGTCTAAAATGGAAAGTTTATTATTTTATTAATCTGTTAATAAAATTTCTTTAAAAAATTTGAGGGGTATTTATATGAGTGAATCGTTTAAATTTGTTACACCCAAAAAAATAAAAATAATTGAAAAAGATCCAGAATCTATATTTCATGAATTACAAATACCAAGTGTAAAAGGGCTTTGGTCTCAACAAGCTGATATTTTAAGAGATTATTATTCCAATAATCGCGATAAAGAAAATATAGCTCTTGAGTTGCCAACAGGTACAGGAAAGACATTAGTTGGATTATTAATCGCCGAGTATAGAAGAAGGTGCAAAGAAAATAGAGTACTATACCTATGCCCAACAAGACAGTTGGCGAATCAAGTTTTTATTAAAGCTAAGGAATATGGAATATCTGCATGTTTACTGATAGGACCACAGGCACATTACTCTGAAAGTGATTATGGTAATTATTTAAGAGGAAGAGCAATAGCTATAACAACTTATAGTGCAATTTTTAATACAAACCCAAGATTGGATGATGCTAATACAATTATCTTCGATGATGCACATTCAGCAGAAAATTATATTTCTTCATTATGGACTTTAAATATTAAACGAAAGGACAATAAAAACTTATTTGAGAACATAATTAAACTATTTGAAGATGATATTTCAGATTATCATTATAATCGGATTATGCATGATGATTACGACCATTACATCCCTATCTACGATCTAATTCCTTATCCTAAGTTTTTGTTTAAAAAAGTTGACCTCATCTCTTTGATAGAAGCAAACGTAGAAGATTGTGGGAATGCTAAATATGCTTGGTCTATGATCTGTAATAACATCGAAGCTTGTCAAATGTTTTTCTCCTGGGGAGAGATTAATATCCGCCCATTAATACCTCCTACGTTAACACATTATGCTTTTAAAAATGCTTCCCAAAGAGTATTTATGTCAGCAACACTTGGAGATGGAGGTGAACTTGAGCGAATTACAGGAATAAGGGAGCTTAAAAAAATACCTATTCCAAAAGGATGGGAAAAATACAGTAATGGAAGAAGACTCATCCTATTTCCTAATTTAAAATTTACTTCAAATCAAGCAATTCTTATTGCTATTAATGCAATATCAAAACAAAAAAAGGCATTAGTATTATGTCCTGATAATAGCAGAGCCCAAGTTTTTAAAGATTTAGTTAATGCAGCCTTACCAGAATATCAGATATTGGAATCAAGGGACATTGAAGACAGTTTAGAAACTTTTTTACATAACGAAAAAGTAGTTTTAATATTAACCAATAGATACGATGGTATAGACTTATCAGGAGATATTTGCCGATTACTTATTATATTTGGGATGCCTCAAGCGACAAACCTTCAAGAAGGATTTTTATGGAATAGGTTGGGGGCAAATTCCATTTTAAATGAATTAGTTAAGACTCGCATTACTCAGGCATTAGGTAGATGTACAAGATCGAGCGATGATTTTGCTAATGTCCTGATGATAGATCCTGACCTTGTTAAATTTTGTGCAAAAAAGGAAAATATTGAAGCCTTTCATTCGGAGATTCAAGCAGAAATTGAATTTGGTTTAACTAATTCTGAAAAAATGGATTCAGCTGAACAAATGGTTGATTTTATGTATAACTTTATAAATAATAAGGAATATTTCTCGGCTATTAATGATGCAATTAATGGTATAAGAGATGAATACGATAAAGTAGTGAGAAAAGAAACCATTAAATTAACATCAAGTGTTAGTAATGAAGTCGATTTTACATATGCACTCTGGAAAAATGAATTAGAAAGAGCTCTTGAAAAGGCCAAAGCTATAATTGATTCATTAAGTGGAGGCAAAGAAATCGCCGGATACCGGGCATGGTGGTTTTATTTAGCTGGAAATTGTGCTTATCTTGCTAATGGTAAAATTAATATTGATGAAAGGTTAGCGAGGGAATATTATACCTCTGCGCTTAGTATTTCTAGTGCAATGACATGGTTGACAAACCTAGTAAGCCACGTTCCAACTAAAGACGATTTACTAAAGTCAGATCGTTATTTAGCTATTCAAGCAGAGAATATTGAAAATATAGTTTCCGAGCTCGGAATACTGGGCGTAAAATTTGAGAAGCAAATGACAGAATTTCTGGAATCGCTAAATAATGATGATGCTAAAATTTTTGAAAAAGGATTAGAATTGTTAGGAAAATACCTCGGATTTGACTCAACTAAGCCTAAAGGGGATGGGACTCCTGACGGGATTTGGCAACTAGATAATATAATTTATGGATTTGAAGCAAAAACTGAAGAAAAAAAGGATGCCCCGATTTCTATAGATAATTGTCGTCAGGCATCTGGTCATATTAATTGGATTAAAGAAAAGAGAGATATCAAAAGTGACACACAAATTACTGTAATTATTATTAGTCCTAAAGATAAGATACACGAAGATGCCATACCACAATCTAGAGATCTTTTTCATAAAAATGTTGAAGAAATACGTCTATTAGGATCACTAACTACACAACTTTTAAGAAAAATAAGAAGTCTACTAGTAAAAGACCATGGTTCCACTCTGTTTTCCAGGGAACAAATTTGTTTAATTTTAACTGAGGAAAGACTATCCTATCAGGATATAGGGCAGAAACTAACGGACAATCCTTTAAGTGAAATAAAAGCTTCAAAATAATTTATTTTGTAATTATAGAAAGATTGTTTTCGCTTGATTAAAAGGGATCGTTAGTTCAATCTAAGAAACAGAAAGATAAACATTATAGAAACAGAGATAAGATATTACTATGAAGTTTTAAGAAGTCTATATAGAACTAGACAGAGATAGAAGAATAGATAACCTTAAAATGTAAATAAACAGGAGGAGATTCTTTATGGCTTATGTAGTTAAGTCATCTGAGCGTCTGAGACCTTCAGCTGCTGATACGGAAACGAAATCATTATTGTATTTAATGAATTTCAGGGATGATAGTGATGAAATTCATTATTTTGTAGTTGATTTTTTCAATGATCTAACAGGCATGTCAAAAATGTCAGATAAGCTTTGGGACTTGCAGTCAAAGGGTGATAAGCAGTCTTCTCCTCATGCTATCGGTGCTGAATTGGTTACGTTGTATAAAAATTATATTAGTGAATTTGAGTTTGATAACTATATCCTTTTCTTGGGAGGGGTATCAAATACAGTTAGAGTTGATGATAAATTATCAAAATTCACTATTTCTAATGTAAAAGAAACTGCGTTGGCAAACCTAAAAAATGGGTTAATAGAGGAATGCAAGAGGAAAACCTATATTGCGAATGAGGATATCAGCGAAGAAAAAATAGACAAGTTTTTGAAAAAAGTACATTTTGTAATAGATGATCAGAGCAAGGCAGACTATGTCAAAAAGATAATAAAATTAAACTCGGGGATAATTCCAAAGGAGGAGACGCTGATAGCCATTTTTAATGAGATAAGAGATGTACAGGCTGGAAAGAAGAATATCAGTGTCGTAGAGGGGGTTACAGTAGTAGCTCCGGATGAGGCATTAAATTATGGAAGACATTTGACTACCACAGAGATTCGCCTTTTGGTGCTCAATAGAATATTGAATCAAAATGTAATTGGTTCAAATGTGCCGCGTTCATTTATAAATACTTACATCCAGTTTCCAGAAGAGAAAAGAAAGAATATGTTAGAGGATTGTCAGCTAGATTTATCCAGAGCGCTATTTAACAGTAATTGTCAGGAAGATTTCTGGAAGCTTTTTGAGAATATATACAACGTTATTATTAATAATCCGTCAGATGATATTAATGAGTTATACAGAAAATTGGATAAGAATATTTCAAAAAGATGTATGGATTTTGAAACTCTTTCACTAAAATATTTTATATCGTTGATTAAGGATGGTATCGAATTATGATAGTTAGAGCAATTTTTATTGGAAATACGGATGAAGCATATGCTTTTGAAAACTTTAACAGTGGGTTAAATATCATTTTTAGTGATGATAATAACAAGGGTAAGACAATAGTAATTCAGTCAATTATGTATTGTTTGGGTAATATACCGGCTTTTCCTACCTCATTTGCTTATGAAAAATATTTTCACATCTTGTATGTTGAACATAATGAGGAGTTAGTAAAAATCTGTAGAAGAGCAAAAAATTTTGTAATTAAAAAAGGTGAAGAGTACGCAGTTTTTGATAATACGGCTGAGTTTAAACGATATTGGAATAAAAATATTCAAACGTTGCCTGTAATAGAAAAGGATAGTGTTTTGAGAATTGTTGATCCGGAATTATTAGTACAATTATTTTTCGTTGGTCAGGATAAGAAGACAACTTCAGATATTGTTAATAAAGGCTGGTACAGAAAAAATGATTTTTATTCACTTCTGTATGCCATGGCTGGAATAAATAATTGTAACGCTTCTGTTGAAGATGTAGATAATATAAAAATTAAAATTAAGGATTTAAAGGCTGAGAAGGGGATTTTGCTAAAGGAAAACAAGATTCTAAAAGAGCATAATACGGCTTTTGAATATTTGAGTGCAACTAATGACAAAATTGCACTTGAAAATACGTTTAAAGAAATGGAGAGGGTAAAAGATAAGCTACTTGCGCTCAAGAAAGCAAGAGCTAATGCTGTCTCAAGACGAACTAAAAATGAATTAACACAAAAGGAACTCCGTTCATTGAATAGAACGATGAAAACAGGGCAAATTGCTTGTTTGGATTGCGGTTCAAAACATATAGCATATGAAAGTGCAGATTCTGAATTCTCTTTTGATATTTCTACATCTACAATGAGAAAACAAATATTAGATGCTGTACAGGAAAAAATTGATATATATAATGAAGAGATTGATCGACTAAATAAGGAAATTATTATTTGTCAGAGAGAGTTGGACTCTTCTCTGCAAGTTGATGATATTTCTATAGAGGCATTGTTGGTAGTACGACAGGAATTGGAAAGTGCGAAGAATGCAGATCAGCGAGTAAGTGAGATAGATTTGGAATTACAAAAATTAGGTGAACAATTGGAAAAGAAAGAGGCTCTTGTTGATTATGGAGAAAGAAAGTGCGAAAACCTGTTGACTAATGTTGTAGAGTCGATGAATGAATTTTATAAAGCTGTTGATATTGCAAATGAGAACGCATACAGCGATATATTTACCTCAAGAGATAAGATTTATTCAGGCAGTGAAGCTACAGAATTTCATTTAGCCCGTATGTATGCTTTTGAAAAGATTCTTCAACATGGATTTCCTATTATTGTAGATTCTTTTAGAGCAGAAGACTTGTCTTCAGAACGAGAGAAGAAAGCACTACAAAAGTTGTCTGAATTGACCAATCAGATAATACTTACCACCACATTAAAAGAAGAAGAAGAAAATAAATATGTAAACAATCTAGAAGTTCACAGTATTGATTTTAGTGGGCATGTTACAAACAAAATTCTTACAACGGAATATGTTGAAAGATTTTTAACTGCTGCAAATGAAATGTCAGTATTGTTAAGGTGAATTGGGCATCAGTAATTTTGATGAAGAATATGAAAGCGGAATTGATAAAATAATTTAGTACAATAGACAAATTATAAATCATCTTCGGTAGTTCTTTGGTATAGGCAACGCTTCCCTTCGTCGCCCACGCTCCGGAAGATACAGGGTATAAAATCAAAACGCGAACTACCAATGATAATATGGCACTGGCTGAATATCGGAAAACGTGATGATTAAATTTCGGAAGTGAGATAACACTATGAACACAATAGATGAATTATTATACTATTGCAGAGAAATCGAGCCTGTAGGTGCTTTACTACTAACTGGAGAATGGGGATGTGGAAAAACATATCTTATAGAGCATGAATTAAAAGATGCGCTTAAGGATGAGGCAGTAGTTCTTCGAGTAACATTGTTTGGCATATCTTCACCTGAAGAAATACATAATGCTGTTAAGAATGCATGGATACAAGAATATTGCAAAGTTAAGGGTATTGATGGAGTTACTAAAAAAGTTGCTGAGGTTAAAGAGATCATTAAAAAATTGGCATTTCTTCCGGAAAAGGTTAGGGGTATCGCTTCTACAGATGTGACTGCTTTCTTCCCATTTAGCAAGAAAATGGAAGACAAATCAGTAATACTTGTTTTTGATGATTTAGAACGTTGTCGAATGAGTAGTGTAGACGTGTTGGGCATTATTAATGATTATTGCGAAAATCAAAAGTATCACACGATCATTGTTGCAAATCAAGAGAAGATTATAACTAAACAGGAATCAACTCAAATAACTGCCGAAATACAGTTTGTTTCTTCTAAAAAAAGCAAAGTCGAGTCAAATGAGAAAAAAGCCACTTTGACAATCAATATGCCCCCTCAAATGGAACAGGGAGAGATTTCATACACAGAAATCAAGGAAAAAATCATTCAGAGAACTGTGCAATATTTGCCGGATTACCCTGAAATAGTACATGCCATTATTAAAGGTATGAAATATAAGGACAGTGAATATAACGCATTCGTGGAAAGGTGTGAAGAAGGTCTATTAGAATTATTTGCACCTGATAGAAATACTTTTGGATATGGCGGAAAGCAGACTGAAAAAGGAATGGAGCAACCCTGGAGAAGAACCCATAACATCAGAAGTTTAAAATGTGCAATAAGTGATTTTTATCGTGTATATAGTATATTGTATGATAATGAATTTGAAGATATTGCTGACTGGTTTTATAGTTTTGCAGCATATGTGATTTCATATAAAGCAGATATTGCTAAAGACGGTCATTACGGTACTCTTTTTTCTGATGGAGAAGTGCGTAAGCTATACCCAGTTTTTCAAGAACAATATATGTTTAGTGCTGTAAAACAATGGATACTTCATGGTGTTTGGAATGGGGATGCTATATCGCACGAGATTGAAATCATAAAGAAACGCAAAGAAGCCCAAAAGCCATGTGAGATTATAAAAGTTAATCGGATAATGGATGTTGACGAAGAGATAATCGATAAGGGCTTTGGAGATTTTCTTAATAGCGCATATGAGGGTAGCTTGACTTTAGATGACTATGTTCTTTTTATTGAGAATAGCAGTTGGGCAAGATACTACGGATACTCCTTTCCTGTAGAGATAGATTGGGATAAAGTTCAGGGAGGAGTCGGTAAGCGCATAGAGAGCCTTAAAGAGGTATTGCCAGAAGGCCAAATATTATTTCATGTTATTAGAGATGACAATAAGGAACATTTTACTGATGAAGAATGGGGTACATATAAGCTTATTTCTGATTTTGCGCTTAGTGATGGATTGATGTTTTTCAAGAATAGAAAACTATACATTGGAAAAATGAAAGAGTTTGCATCTTCATCTTTCGTTATCATTCAAAATAAAAGGTTTAATATATTTGATGAAGAAATGGCTATAGTTACAGCGCAAGCGTTTGCTCAGGATAATAATACTGGAAAGAAGCTGTTTGTTCACTATTTTAAAGATATGTGGAAATGTAATATTGAATCATCAGATATTCAGATTGAAGAGAGTCTGAAAGGATTTTCTAAACTAAGGGATTTATTAAAAGAACAGATTCAAGATTCTCAAATGAAGAAAAAAACTTTTGCAGTGTTGCATACAGAAGGATTTATTCAAGCAGTTGAGGAATTGATTGCATCTAAATGCACGGAAAAAGATCAAGAGCTGTCAAATAGATAATGCGAGTAAATAATTTCTGTTATTTCAACTTCATCTAATGTTTATGACCGACTTATCCTGTCGTGTTGGGAACTTTCTATTATAATCTGAGGTTTTAAATTCGCGTTTGGAGGAAGAGACTGGTGGAAAGTCATCCGGAGCTCTGTTTTGCCAAACTTAACAAAAATCAGCCGATTATCGAAAACAAACGGACGAAGGAAGGCGAACAAAAACGGCTTGACGTCTTACAGCGATATTATCCCGAGGCCAGGCGCGTTGTCGAAAAAATTTTAGCCGATGTGCCTTATCGCAAGAAAACGATGATGTGATCGATGCGCTTTGTCTGGCGGTTTGCGGAATGATCGGACAGGAGAATGGGTTTTATACCATACCTGAAAATCCGATGATGGACAAGAGTGGATTACTTATGCAAATGATATGCCCGATAATCTAAAACCGTTAACGATAAAAAGGAAATATATTTCCGATGAAGAATATCTTAAAAGGTCATTTCGTAGCATTTAAAATCAAGCTGAATAGGAGCTAACATATGTTAACAGGAAATATTCGCAACAAGGTGGACAAGATCTGGACCGATATGTGGGCCGGAGGAATAACTAATCCTCTAACCGTTATTGAACAACTTACGTATTTAATGTTTATCCGTTCGTTAGACGAAAAGGAATTGGAAATAGAAAGCGCGGAAAATCTAAGTGGTGAATCTCTAAAGAAGATCTTCCCTCAGACTGATGAAGGGCAGGATATGCGCTGGAGCAAATTTAAAACCAAGGATTCACGGATCATTTATGACATTGTCGGGACGAAGGTATTTCCGTTTATAAAAACGATGAATGGGGAAAGCCAATCTGCCTTTTCGCGTTATATGCAGGATGCTATGTTCTTAATTCCGACCCCTCAGGTATTGCAGAAGATTATTACCGGCCTGGATGAACTTTATGAACACGATATTAAGGATCTGGACATGCAGGGCGATGTTTATGAGTATATGCTCGGTAAGCTTTCTCAGGCTGGTACCAATGGTCAGTTCAGGACACCCAAACAGATCCGGGATATGATGGTCCGGCTCTTAGCCCCAACTCCGGACGATAAAATCTGTGACCCTGCCTGTGGGACGGCAGGTTTTCTCGTATCATGCGCCGAGTACATCCGGGAAAATTTTGAGGCTGAAATGAGCAGTGAACAATGGAAGCATTTCGGCGGGGATATGTTTACCGGCTTTGATACGGATCGGACCATGCTGCGCCTCTCTGCGATGAACCTGATGCTGCACTCGATTACTCAACCACATATTGATTATGTAGACAGCGTTTCCAAGCAGAACAGTATTGCTTCTGCCTATGATATCGTCCTGGCGAATCCGCCTTTTACCGGAACAGTCGATGAAGAGAGCATAAATGATAACCTCAAAGCGGTCTGCAGCACCAAGAAGACAGAGCTGCTTTTTGTGGCCTTATTTTTACGGATGTTACGCAAAGGCGGTCGTTGCTCCTGTATTGTTCCCGATGGGGTATTATTCGGAAGCACGAAGGCCCATAAAGCATTACGAATGGAACTGGTTGAAAATCATCAGCTTCAGGCGGTTATTTCTATGCCGAGCGGTGTATTTAAACCCTATGCCGGAGTGAGCACCGCTGTTCTGGTCTTTACGAAGACCGGGGCAGGGGGAACGGAAAAGGTTTGGTTCTATGATATGAAAGCAGACGGTTACTCCTTAGACGATAAGCGAACACCGGTAGAAGCCAATGATATTCCGGATATCCTAGCACGTTACCATAACCTTGAAGGGGAGGTAGATCGGAAACCTACGGAGCAGAGCTTTTTTGTGGAGAAGTCTGCGATAGCAGCAAATGATTATGATTTGTCCATCAACCGTTATAAAGAGGTTGTTTATGAAAAAGTAGAATATGATGCGCCGGACGTTATTATGGCGCGGTTGGATGAGCTTACCATGGATATTTCTTCTAAGATGGAGGAATTGAGGGGGCTTATTGGTGAGTAAGTGGGAAATGGTAAAGCTTGGGGATATTTTTAAAATAACTTCTGGAGGGACACCACTTAAAAGTAAGCCTGAGTATTATGAAAATGGAATTATTCCATGGGTACGAACAGGCGATCTGAAAGAAAAATATATTTTAAAAGTTGAAGGTGTCATAACAGAAGAGGGACTAAAAAATAGTTCAGCAAAAATATTTCCAATAAATACAGTGCTAGTTGCAATGTATGGTGCAACAATTGGCGCTTGTTCAATTCTAGCCATCAAAGCATCTACGAATCAGGCATGCGCTGCTTTTTTTCCAAATGATAAAGTTGATAGTTCCTATTTATACTATTTTCTAAATAGTAAACGAAATGACTTTATAAAAATGGGAGTTGGTGGTGCACAACCTAATATTTCTGCTGCAATTTTAAAAGCTGTAGAACTCCCTCTCCCACCCCTCGAAACCCAAAAGCAAATCGCCAAAACTTTAGAAACCGCTTCAGAGCTGCTTAGCATGCGCAAACAGCAGCTTGCAGAGTTGGATGGGCTTATCAAGTCAGTCTTTTATGATATGTTTGGGGATCCTGTGACGAATGAGAAGGGGTGGATACAAAAATTTTTATATGAATTACTGGATGAAATCAAGTATGGAACTAGCACGCCTCCGATATTTTCAGATTATGGATATTGCTTTATAAGGGCAACAAACATTAAGTTTGGCAGAATCATAGAGGAAGATATGAAGTCTATATCAGAAAATGAAGCAAAAAAAATAAGTAAGTGTAAGCTAAAAGCTGGAGATATAATTATAGTTAGAAGTGGAGTAAATACGGGTGATACTTGTGTTATTGATGGGAAATTTATTGGGCAATATGCAGGGTATGACTTGATATTGACACTAAATTCCAAGTTGTTAAATCCGATATATTTCAACGAGTTGATTAATACTAAATTTCTGGAATTGGTTGTAAAGCCTTTAACAAGAAGAGCAGCTCAACCACACTTAAATGCAGAACAGACAAAAAATCTATCAATAATACTTCCACCACTTACTCTCCAAACTCAATTCGCCTCCATCGTCACCAAAATCGAAGAACAAAAAGCCCTTGTCAAAAAAGTCATCGACGAAACCCAATACCTCTTAGACAGCCTAATGAGCCAGTATTTTGATTAATCCGAGGTGATATAGATGCCTGCAAACTTTGAATTCCTAGAAGGTCAAAAAGAATATCAACTCTTCGCCCCAGCCTGTATCGAAGCGGAACGGGTACTGACTACCTCTCCGGCCATGGCGGCAGTAGGCAGTCGCAAGGCCTTTGAGCTGGCGGTCAAATGGGTATATTCTGCGGATAACACCATCTCCATGCCGTATAAGGATAATTTGCAGGCACTCATTCACGAACCGACTTTTCGTTTTGCAGTGGACAATATCACCTGGAATAAGCTGCCCTACATTATTAAACTCGGCAACCTTGCCGTACACACGGAAAAAGCGATCAGCCGCAGTGATGCGATTCTTTCTTTAGCATCCTTGTTTGAATTTGTGCAATGGATCGATTATTGCTATGGCGCACAATATGAAGAACGGTCTTTTGAGGAAACCAAGATCCCAGGCGAAAAGATCATCATCGATGAAACCAGGATTAAGGAAAAAGAAAGCCTGATTGAGCAAAAGGATTCGGAAATCCAAGCCTTGCGGGCGCAGATTGCCGGCTTGAGCAGTCAGCTTACTGCAGATAAGCAGCAGCATAAGGAAGAACGGCAGTTTAATCCTGAAGATATCTCCGAATTCCTAACCCGCAAAAAATATATTGATGTAGATTTAAAGCTCTTGGGATGGGTATTCGGCGACGATGTCCGAGAAGAAGTAGAACTTGTTGGTATGCCTAACCCGGAAGGCAAAGGTTACGCCGACTACGTGCTTTACGGTAAAGACGGTTTGCCACTGGCTGTCATTGAGGCCAAACGGACTTCCAAAGATCCCAAGATCGGCACCCAGCAGGCCAAGCTTTATGCTGATTGCCTGGAGAAAATGACCGGCAGAAGGCCGATGATGTTTATCACCAATGGCTTTGAGACCTATCTTTGGGATGATGTTACTTCGCCCCAGCGAAAGGTGAGCGGGGTATTTGCCAAAGCGGATTTGGAAAAGCTCATGAACCGCCGCCAGGAACGCAAATCCTTAAATGAGATCGTAATTGACGATAAAATTACCGACCGCTATTACCAAAAAGAGGCCATCCGCGCGGTTTGTGAGAATATCGAAACTGGACACCGCCGATCCTTATTGGTCATGGCCACCGGAACAGGGAAGACCAGGACAGCTTCCAGCTTAACCGATGTCTTATCTCGTGGCGGCTATGTCACCAATATCTTATTTTTAGCGGATCGTACAGCCTTGGTGAAACAGGCGAAGGATGACTTTAAGACGTATCTTCCGGATATGTCGCTGTGCAACCTCCAGAGCAACAAAGAAGATAAGAGTTCCCGCATCGTCTTTTCCACTTATCCGACGATGCTGAATTCTATCAATTCAGCGAAGACCGAGGAGGGGCAGCGGTTATTTACCCCGGCTCATTTTGATTTGATTATCATTGATGAAGCCCATCGCAGTATCTTTAAAAAATACCGGGCGATCTTTGAATATTTTGATGCTTTCCTGGTCGGACTTACGGCTACGCCAAGAACAGAGGTTGACCATAACACCTACGACTTTTTTGAAATGGAAAGAGGCGTTCCTACTTACGCCTATGACTATGAAACGGCTGTGGAGACGGACCATGTACTCGTGCCCTATCATAATATCGAAGTCAAAACGAGGTTTCTGGAGGAAGGGATCGCTTATGATGACCTTCCCGAAGAAGACAAGGCCCGTTTTGAAGAGGATTTTACCGATGAGGACGGGGAGATGCCTGATTTTATACCGTCTCCGGCGATCAATGATTTTATCTTTAACCAGTCTACCGTCGATACCGTCCTTGAAGATCTGATGATCAAAGGGCTAAAGGTTGCAGGTGGGGATCGTCTCGGGAAAACCATTATTTTTGCTCAAAACAAAATGCACGCGCAATATATCATCGAGCGATTTAATAAACTCTATCCCCAATATCATGGGAGCTTTGCGAAGCGAATCGTTTGTGATGACAGCTATGCACAAACCCTCATCATTGATTTTAAAATCGCGGCAAGAGATCCACATATTGCTGTATCGGTGGACATGCTGGATACCGGTATCGATGTGCCGGAAATCCTCAACCTCGTATTTTTTAAGCGTGTGCGCTCGAAAATAAAGTTCTGGCAGATGATTGGCCGGGGAACCAGGCTTTGTCCCAATCTCTTTGGTGAAAATCAGGATAAGACGTATTTTCTGATTTTTGATTACTTGGGGAACTTTGAATTTTTCCGAACCAATAAAGATGGCTTAATTGGAAGCGAGTCGCCAAGCCTTTCCGAAGTGATCTTTGCAAAAAGAATTCGCTTGATCCATCTTCTCCAACAATCTGCCTTTATCGATGCACCTTACCAGGAAATCCGAAACAGCCTGATTCAGACCGTGTTAAATCAAATTAACGCACTGAATCCGGAATTGGTGTCTGTAAAATTACAGCTCCAATACGTGGAGAAATATAAACAGCAAGAGGCTTTTATCTGTCTGTCTGATCGTGATAAGCATGATCTTACCCAATATTTGGCCCCAATTGTTTATCTGGATGATTTAGACGAATATGCTAAACGCTTTGACAACTTAATATATGGGCTCATGATTGCTCAGATCGAAGGTCTGGGACAGTTTCAAAAGGGTAAAAAAGAGCTCATTATTATTTGTATTAAGTTAGGTAAGCGAATGACGATTGCCCAGATCAAAGAGAAAGTCGAACTCATCCATACCACTACCACCGACGAATTCTGGGAAACATCCGATAGCGTCAACTTTGAAAAGGTGAGAGTGGAGCTTCGCGATTTAATCAAGTTTCTGTTTGATGATGGCCCCAATAAGAACCCCATCTATACGAATCTCAAGGATGATATCCTGATGGTCAAAGAAGGAGATCCCTTAGGCCCGGCCTATGATTTTAAAGACTATAAGCTCAAGGTGAACCGCTATATTGAGCAGCACAAAGACCATATTGCTATATATAAATTAAGGAATAATATCCAACTGACAACCAAAGATTACCAAAGCTTAGAACATATCTTGACCGGTGAACTGGGCACGGCTGAGGATTATAAGAGGGAATACCAAGATACTCCGTTTGGCTTGCTGGTCCGAAAAATCGCCAAGATGGAGTATGAAGCTGCAGTTGCTGCCTTTTCTGAATTCATTAATGACCAGTCTTTAAACCATTCCCAGACTGTCTTTGTTAAAAAGATCGTGAATCACATTGTACAAAACGGTTATATTGATAGTGTATCGGAACTGATGAAACCGCCTTTTGACAAACCACAGAGTTTTATCAAACTTTTTGATGGTGCTAAGCAAAAGCGAATTGTAGAAGCGGTTACATCGATTAAGGATAACGCAGTGAAGGTAATAGGTTAGATTCTGACGATGTTTGCTATATGTGATAAAATGTCCAAGATTATGTAAATATATGGTATAATATTTCTACAACAGATGGCTACAGGGCGGTTGGCATTTCCTCCGAAGGGAGGTGATAACAACGGTAAAATATTAAGTGACTTAAACCCTGGAATAACAACCGTTGAAAGTAAGGTTTTTGAGATTTCAAAAGAGCTGTATAATAGCGGGAAATGGTTCGTCCTCATAGATAACAGCAAAAAAGTTGCAATAAATTAATGTAGTAGAAATTGTTTCTGGCATAACTTAGAAATAGGTTATGCCTTTTGAAATAGGAAAATTTTGTGTCGAGAAATTAGAGGATTATGAAAATTAAGGAAGAAATAGTTAAAAATATAGGTCTTCGGCATGTTTAATGGTGAAGAACAACACGTTAAGATCCAGTTTGATAACTCACTTGCTGGCGTTATTATTGATCGCTTTGGGAAAGTCTATTTTGGCTTTTCCAATTTGGTGTGATGGCCAGAGTTATTAGCCCGGATAGCCTGATCCAGGAACTCAAACAACGGGCAGACAGTATAGCAAATTTATATGGCAGGCGCGTGAGATTTGTAAAAGAGTAATAATTTAATATTGATAATAAATGGAGGGTGAAAAAATGGTTTGGCAAAAGGGAGTAATTAAGGCTGGAAAAGAAGTAGCTAAAATAATGGCTCCAGATGTTTTGAATTTGGGGGCAAAAATTGGAACTGAAATTGTGCAAAAGCAGATGAACCTCGTTAAAATTCCTGATTTAAAAGATGTTCATGTTGACGAAGCGTTACGTGTTCTAAAAGATGAACTTAACTTGACGCCAATATCAGCTATCGCAAATCCTAGTTTAGCGTATGCATATGAAAGTGAAAACGATGTGATGCATTCTGAACCAAGATTTGGATCGCGGGTAGATCCAGGGACGACAGTAAAGGTTTACTATCTCACGCAAGAAGTAATCGATAAGAGTAAAAATCTATTAGGAAATGTGGTTCAAGAATTTCAAGTTCCAAGAATCATTGGGCTTAATATCTATGAGGCACGCGAAGACCTTGAGGGCTTAGGGCTGAAAGTCACTGAAAAATTAGAAAAACCACATTTGAGTTTCATCGGTAAAGAAGATGGTCAGGTAACTCGATTTACTTATCCAAATGATCAAAAAATCGGTTCCAAGTTAAAGTCTGGCGATCGCGTTTGGCTCTATTATCTCAATGAAGAAGTGATATTGGAGAGTACGTCAATAAAAGATAAAAAGGAAAAAGATAGGCAAGAGACGTTCGGTAAAATCGGTAAGGTTACCAAAGACGTTACAAAAGAAATTTACACAGGCACTGTCGATGCACCTAAGAATATTGCTAAAAATATTAAAAATCCGTTCACAAAGAAAAAGGTGAGTTCAGATGAGAGTGAAGAATAGTGGACATTAAATAGCTTTGATATTGAATGCATGCGCTTTTCGCATAAAATAGTATTGTTCAAAAATATTAGATTATTAAGTGATATAAAAAAGAGTGAGTGGTTTTTGTTAAGGCCTGACAGTCAAAGTATAAAGTGGTCGAATTCGACCACTTTATATAATCAGGTTAGCTTGG
Organism: Dehalobacter sp. 12DCB1; assembly: GCF_004343605.1. Lineage (GTDB taxonomy): Bacteria > Bacillota > Desulfitobacteriia > Desulfitobacteriales > Syntrophobotulaceae > Dehalobacter. The sequence continues at coordinate 183,280 of NZ_POSF01000011.1, read as the reverse complement.
AGGATAAACATGACTGCATTTGCTTATGGGATTAATTGGTTGACCAAGAACGTACGTTCGTATATAATGGACATAGATGTGCTATTTGCAAGGTTACTATGAATCCCGATGAAATTGGTGTCGGATTACAGTTGATACAGGTGAACTTGAAACATAAAAGCGGAGGATACAAAACCCATGACAAAGAAAAAGTATACCGAAATCACAATCCGCTCCAGTGCAGCTGAATATCTGACATTTATCGCAGCAACAGGCGATAATGAACAAAGTTTTGAAGTTCGCTATCAGGATGAAAATATTTGGATTACGCAAAAAATGATGGCTACATTGTATGAGGTGAGTGTTGCAGCAATTAACCAACATTTAAGAAAGATTTTTGATGACCGCGAGCTCGAACCTGATTCAGTTATTAAGAAATACTTAATAACTGCTGCAGACAAAAAAAAATATAATACAAACCATTATAATCTTCAGGCAATAATAGCAGTGGGTTTTAAAGTCAACAACGAGCGAGCTGTTCAATTCCGCAAATGGGCAAATCAGATTGTGAAGAATTATACCATTCAAGGTTGGGTTATGGATGAGGAACGTCTAAAACATGGCGGAACAATCCTCACACAGGAATATTTTGACCGACAACTTGAAAAAATTCGAGAAATACGTATGAGCGAACGTCGGTTCTATCAGAAAATAACCGACATTTATGCAACAAGTCTTGATTATGATAGCACAGCAAAAACTACACGGGATTTTTTCGCAAAGGTACAAAACAAGTTACACTTTGCCGTTCACGGTAACACTGCAGCCGAAGTTATATATAATCGAGCAGACGCCCAAAAAAAGCATATGGGTTTGACTACTTGGAATGACGCGCCACAAGGGAAAATCCAGCCCAACGATGTTGTTGTGGCAAAAAATTATTTATCAGAAGAAGAATTGCATTCGCTTGAACTCATCGTGTCAGCGTATCTTGATTTGGCTGAACGCCGTACCATGGGACATATTCCAATGACAATGGAAGATTGGGCAAAACATCTTGACTTAATTCTTCAGGCTGACGGAAACGAACTCTTAACAAACGCAGGAAAAATATCCGCGCAAATAGCCGAGCAGCACGCACTAAGCGAATTTGAAAAATATCGTGTCATTCAAGACAGATTGTTTGAAAGTGACTATGACAGATTTTTAGCACAGCTGGATATGTTAGAAGAAAAAAGCAAGCAGTGAGTAACCGATGCTCAGGGGAACGATTTAAATATTATGTTTTGGTCTTATGGCAAATATGAGTTTTAAAGGAGTAATCCTATGGAGGAACTTGTAAAACATGCCTCGGTATTTAATCGAATTGCACCGATCTATAATTGGTATTTCCGTCAGCAAGTAAAAGACTATCGCTCGCTTATTAACTGTTACGATGATTTGTTTCAAATTCCCTCTGCTGGCAAAGTACTCGATATTGGCTGCGGCACAGGGGCATTATTATATTCCCTGGCAGAAAGGGGTTATCTTGGAACCGGCGTGGATTTTTCCGATGGTATGCTGCGGGCGGCTAAAAAGTCGACGCAAGACCGATCGATCGCGTTTGTCCAGGCAGATGTTACCCAGGGGCTGGATTTCCCTGAAAAGAGCTTCGACTTGGTTCTTGCCTTTTATGTCCTTCATGGTCTGAGCTCCGGCTTGCGTCAGAAGATTTATGCTGAGGCCAGCAGGCTTTCGCGCGGCCGAATTCTTTTTTATGATTACAATCAGAAGCGTCGCTTGCTTACAGACATTGCAGAATGGGCTGAAGGAGGCGACTATTTTGAATTTGTACGTCATGGGGCGGACGAAATGAAAGCTTTTTTTTCACATGTGGAAGTGATTGACGCCGGGATCCAGACTGCTTTTTATGTTTGCTCATCCAAGTGAATCGATGTGATTCGATAACAAGTCATTTAAACGAATGATTTTACTGCCTTTACTTTCATAATAGCGCAGCATTTCGTCAATTTTCCTTTTATCATAACTGGTAATGCAATCGGATAGGACATTAACGCCATAATTTGCTTTGCATAAGTTGTAACAGGTTGATTTAACACATAGAGCAGCATCTGCTCCTGTTATGTAGAAATCACCTATTTCATTTTTTCGAATAAAGTCTGTAAATTCTTCACTGCTTAAGGCGTTTCCTTTGTATTTTGTAAATACATTTTTTGATACTATTTTCAAGTCTGAAGCTAATTCAGACCCATATGTATTGGTTTTAAAAGTCCGCGTACCGGCTGACAAATTTTCATGCCTGATATAAATAACATGAATATGATTATGGACTGCCCAATCAATCGCTTTATTGATATTGTCAATAATATCCTTATAATTCTTGGTTATATCATTTTGAATATCAATGATGACTAAGGCTTTTTTCTGCATAGTGTCTCCTCCTGATAGGTAGATTGATTTGTTTGCTATTTTATTGTACCGTGTAATTGTTGACAACAGTGTGGCAACAATCCATAATGATAAAAAGAAATTTTGAAGGCGGCTATCAGATGAAGGTTGACAGGCTTGTTAGCATTATTATGATACTCCTTGATAAAGAGCGTATAGGCGCACAGGAGTTAGCAGATATGTTTGAAGTGTCACCCCGCACAATCTACCGCGACATAGACACTATCAACCTGGCGGGTATTCCTGTTCGCGCAACATCGGGAGTGGGCGGCGGCTTTGAAATCATGCAGAAATACAAGATTGATAGAAAGGTTTTTTCGACTACCGACCTTTCCGCTATCTTGATGGGGCTTTCCAGTCTTTCCAACATGATACGAGGGGATGAACTGGTAAACGCCCTTGCGAAAGTCAAGAGTTTTATCCCCGCCGATAGAGCGAAAGACATTGAATTAAAAGCAAATCAAATGTATATCGATTTAAGTCCGTGGATGGGCAACAGGAACATACAATCCTATTTAGAAATGATCAAAACAGCTTTGCAGGAAAGTAAGCTGCTTTCGTTTGAATATGCAGACCGCTACGGAAATAAAACCGCACGAACAGCCGAGCCTTATCAGCTTGTATTGAAAAGTAGTCATTGGTACTTACAAGGGTATTGCCATAAAAGAAATGATTTTCGCTTATTCAAACTATCCCGCACATCAAACCTACAAATACAAGAGGAATTTTTTACGCCACGAGATTACCAAAAACCGCAGTTGGATTTCACTGATATTTTGGCAACGATGCAAACAAAAATCAAAATTCGTATTCATAAATCTGTCATGGACAGGGTGCTTGATTATTGCACTTATGAACACTTTTCGCCACACGGTGATGAGCATTACATTGTTAGTTTTCCTTTCATAGAGAACGAATACTACTACAATATTCTTTTCAGTTTCGGGGATAAATGCGAGTGTTTAGAGCCGTTACATATCCGCACAGAAATGAAGCGTAGAATACATGCTATAGCTACCTTATACGAAAGCTAGAACAAGGAGTCTATTCTCATATTCACAATCAGAACAAATGTACATAGAAAGCCCTAAAACGAATATTTCTCTTGCCATGCTGAATAATGTGGTATAAAATACCATTAGAACATATGTTCGTTAGTGATTGTCTCAGAGGAGGAGAGTTCATATGACTGAGATTGAAAGTTATTCTGAAAAAACTTTTGAGGCTATCAAACATTTGACTACAGAGGGTATTGAGTTTTGGTATGCCAGAGAGTTAAAGGTTGTATTGGAATATCAACAATGGAGGAGTTTTACCGATGTAATAGAGCGTGCAAAGATCGCTTGCCAAAATAGCGGCTATCTTGTTGCAGACCATTTTGCGGAGATCCGCAAAATGGTTGATATCGGTTCAGGTGCTGAACGAGAGATAGAAGATATAATGCTTTCCCGTTATGCATGTTATTTAATTGTTCAAAATGGAGACTCTCGAAAAAAAGTGATTGCAATTGGACAAACTTATTTTGCCGTAAAGACACGTCAGCAAGAATTAATTGAGAACTATGATCAGTTGAATGAAGAACAGAAGCGTTTAGCAATCCGCAACGAGATGATAGTTCATAATAAGTCTTTAGCTGAGGCGGCAAAAGAGGCCGGCGTTGTTGAAGCAAAGGATTATGCGGTTTTTCAAAATAAAGGGTACCAAGGATTGTATGGTGGCTTTGGGGTGAAAGAAATCCATGAACGCAAAGGCTTAAAGAAAAGCCAAAAAATACTCGACCATATGGGAAGCACCGAATTAGCGGCAAATCTATTCCGAGCTACTCAAACAGATGAAAAATTGAGAAGAGAGAATGTTAAAGGAAAAGATAAAGCCAATCAGACTCATTTTCAAGTAGGACAAAAGGTAAGGCAAACGATTAAAGAATTGGGAGGAACCATGCCGGAGGATTTGCCAACACCGGGGAAGAGCATTCAACAAATTGAGAAGGAACATAAGGGTAGGGATATGGAGATAAAATAAGAAACTCGCGTGCCTCTTGCATGATGCCAGTGAGACCTAAATTTCCGATATATCGCGACCGGTCAAACAAATCTGCCTGATTATATTGCCAAAGAATCCAGATTGCAGTTTCTGCATCGGGGTTATTTTGTAAAGTTTTATTGCCGAACTAAGAGTGATTAAGGCGATTACGTAAAGCTCGTTGTACGAGGGCGGCCTTGCGGCCGCCAATCCCTCGAAATGATGCCTTGAAACCAGCCATGCTCTCCGGACAGCTTATCCGGAGTATTTTATTCTTGGGGGGGATCGTAGAGATCGTCCGTGGTAGTATCTACCACTTTAATATCTCTCTTGCTTGTCAGATCCCCACTGGAAGTGGCAAAAATGTTTTTTGCCATGATGAGGTCCATGACCGTCCCGACTTGGGCAAGCGTAAGGCCTGCCTTTGGCTGGGGAAGGGTAATGGTAAACGCCTTACCACCTACGGTCGTAAATACCATTCTTAAAACTTTCTGGCTCGTTATTGCCATGCTCTGTCACCACCTGGAATTATTTTCTCCGGTCGGTTATTCATCGGTCAGCTCAAAAATTTTTAGGCGGCGGATATCTGTCAATGGATAATCCACCAGGCTTGATAAAGCGACAGCCACATCGTATACGTCCTGATCAGTTGCCGTTGCTTTAACGCCGGTCAGGCTTTTTTGCCGGAGAACAGGTGCGCCGCCGGCGGTAGTTCCTGTCTGATAGCGGGTCGCCATTACGGAGTCCAACGTGTTTACCACTAAAGTCATAGCTTAGCTTACCTCTTTTCCTGGTTTTCTGCTTGTCCGAAGAGCATGTCCTTTTTAGTATATGCCCATTGTTCTCTGGAGGTTCAGGAAAAGAGATTAATTTTATTCAGGATTTTCCGGGGCTTTCGGAGCTGTCATGGCCGTTTTCTCGATGCGCTTTAACTTGTTCATCGCTTTAGACATCAACTGATTGGCATGGGTGATATATAATTTGCAAGCATCCGGGTCCGCTGCGGCCATTTCTTTGATGGCGATAAAGAGTTCCTCGAATCCTTTGGCTATCAGCTCGAAGCGGGCGTCCGCCTGGGTCATGGAGAGGTTGAGTTTTAAGAGCCTGCTTTCGTATTCTATCTCGGCGATGCGCTTGGCCGCATCATTTTCATTTTCCAGGACGTCAAGCTTCCGCTGCAGCTTCAATACATTTCCCTGCTCGGCCCAGACGGCTTGCAGGTTATCTGTAGCTTCTTTTTTCGCCTGATCACGCTCATCGGATAATTTGGAGATTTTATCTTTTTGCTCAGCACAGACTTTCAGCAGGTCTTCGTCTTCTTTCCCGGCAAGCTCCTGGTTTCTCACAGATACGGCCTGTTGCAGCTGCCGGCTGCTCATGCTGCCTGCATCATTCTCAGCGATAAACTCATCCCGTTCCTCTACCGGGAGCCCAAGAAGGATGAGGGCCTGGGTGTAGGTTAGATTCGTCACCGGTGACGAATCTAACATTTCCTGATCTTCGGATGGGACAAGCAGTTTAGCCCCATATTCATCGAAGATTTGCATCATCCTATCTGCAGTTCTTTGAGAATAACTTACCGATTCCTCCAGCCATTTGCCCCACTCTCCATAGGGCAGCAGCGCTTTGGCTTCCTTTAGACGTTTTCCTACTTCGACGGCGCTGGTCAGCAGAATTTTATTGGTTTGTTGTTTAATCGTATTGATTTCAGCCGCTATCACAGGCGGCGTACGTTCTGTCAGTAAATCACGCATATTGATACCGCTCTTTCCTGTATTTTATTGGCATCATATGGGATAAGCCTGACAAGCGTGACAAAAAAATTGCAGTATCTTTTGCAAGCTTACACTTAGTAAAAGACAACCGTTTAATTTGGACCAGATAATATGATATATTAAAAATAAGAGGGTAATGAAGAAAGCAGGGTAAAACAATATGAGCGGTACAGAAGAAGAGATCCGGCGCCGGCTGTTTGAACTGCAGGATCTGAAATACAAAGAATTTGCATGCAAACTCATGCCGACGGTGAACCCGGAAACTGTGATCGGTGTTCGCACGCCGGCTCTGCGGAAGCTCGCCCGGGAGCTTGCCAAAACGCCGGAGGCTGCGGAGTTCCTCCAAATCCTGCCGCACGCGTATTATGAAGAAAATAACCTGCACGGTTTCCTGATTGAAACGATCAGGGATTATGAGGACACCACCCGTGCCATTGACGCGTTTCTGCCGTACATAGACAACTGGGCAACCTGCGACCTGATTTCACCGAAGATATTGAAAAAGCATCTGCCCGAGCTCTACGCAAAAATCAAAGTCTGGCTGGTATCCGGCCGGACCTATACGGTGCGCTTCGGGATCGGCATGCTGATGAGCTTCTATCTCGATGACGATTTCCGGCCGGAGACGCTGGAGCTTGTTGCAGGTATCCGGTCGGACGAATACTATGTTAACATGATGATCGCCTGGTATTTTGCCACGGCCTTGGCCAAACAGTACGAAGCGGCTTTGCCGTATATTCAGCAACAGTGTTTGGAGAAGTGGACGCACAACAAAGCTATCCAGAAAGCGATCGAGAGCTACCGGATTAGCGACGAAGCAAAGGCGCACCTGCGGACGCTGAAAATCCGATCTATCTGATCGGAGGAAATCTGCAAAAGAGAATAACGAATTCACAGTGGCATCATATTAACAAAATTTTACACATAACTATGTATTTTAACTTAAATATGGTATATGGAATTAATAGACAATTGATTGTAGGGATCGTAGCCTCTGTTCTAAAGAAAGCGTGGCTTTTATTCATCTCATTTATGATTTTGTTACCATTAGGTCTATATATGACAATGACTCCCAGAAACCACAAAGGGGGGATAGACGGAAATGGAGGTACTGGACTTGGCGGTGGAAGAAGATGATATAAAAAATGAAATCCGTGATTCCGAAATTAAGGTCGAAGAAAAGCCGTTAACGCTTCTCATTGTGGAGGACGATGAGATCATCCGGATTGTGATTGAAAAATTTTCCTTGCGCAAGGGCTGGAAAGTTGTTTTGGCAGAGGACGGGTATGCTGCCCTCGATGCTTATCAAATACAGGAATTTGATGTCATCGTGATGGATTGTCAGATGCCGGGATTAGATGGTTACCAGACAACGGAAGCAATCAGACAATTAGAGCGTCAGCGAGGCGCGCGCACACCCATTATCGCTATGACGGCTAATGCGTTAGAAGGGGTCAGGGAGACCTGTATTAACGCAGGAATGGATGATTATTTAACAAAGCCTGTCGAAACAAATACATTTTATGAAATGGTCGAGAGATGGGCAAAACATGATCACAAGTAAAAAGAATAACGTCTAAATAAAAGAAAAATGTCATAAAAATGATATTTTTTTTTGCTATCATGGCGTTGATACAAAGAAAGAAGGAGATGGAAAGAATGTCTACAGCAATGAAAAGTTATATTGATTCAGTAACAGCCGAAATGAAAAATGGGAAAGCAGCCTTTCTCGTCATTGTTTTTACCATCGCTAGACTTATCTATGGGTTTGGCTGGCTTACCTCTGGGCTTCACAAGTTAACATGGCTTTCTGATGGAAACATCCATTCGGCGGGGGTGATCACGAAGCTTGTTGCAAATATTGCCGGACCTGAAGTTACAAGGTTTGATCCGCTTTATATGAACAAAGCATTCGCCTGGATTGCCAACACTTTCTTCTTAGGTATGCCAGGAGTAACGGATACGCTCGTCGTTATATTTGAGATAACGATAGGTATCTCCATGATTCTTGGATTTAGAATTTTCTGGTTCGCCTTCATTGCCATGTTTATGAATACGCAATTCATGGCCAGTGGATCGTTTAACAACTTTGGTTATATCTGGACAAACTTAGCGATGCTGAAATTTTCAAAATATGCGGAGCTTATCGGAATCGATGGATTCTTAAGAGCTAGAAAGGGTATGAACTTATTACCAAATAGCGTTAACCACAAGCTGTTCAATAATGTATAGTACCTTGTAACCCCTAAAATTGTAATATATAAGATTTAGGGGTTACATGGTATTAATTAAATAAATGATCTGTAACTGTAATTAATCGGCCATGCAGAGCAAACGAATCATAAAGGTCAGACGTCTTCGGACGTTCTGGCCTTTATCATTTTTTCGCTGGAGGTACTGCCATTTGAGCAGGAAATGACGAGAAAACGTGGAATATGTTGAGATATATCTTAGGCGGGATAAGACGCTTTAAGGAGTGTGCTTCTTGTGATGGTCCTAGATAAGAGTCATGAAATCCGCACGTATATGACAAGAATCATGAGTATGACTGATTTGACACTGATGACGGAAGTCACGGATGAACAACGGGACTATTTGATGATCATAAAGTCATCGACAAAATCACTGCTGAAAGTATTCAATGAGATTGTGAATGAAGCAAAAATCCAGGCGGACAAAGCTATTGAGTGAGAAGGAGGTCGTCATCTTGAAAACAAAAATTCTGATTGCAGAAGATGACACCAGTATCCGGCAATTCTTGCATATCTTATTAAGCCGCGAAGGATATGATGTAAAGGTTGTTGGAGACGGTACGGAAGTCAGCGCGGAGTATCGGAATTACAAACCGGATCTGCTGTTGCTCGATATCATGATGCCCGGGATGGATGGATTTGAAGTCATCCGCAAAATACGGAAAGAAAGTAATCTGCCGATTATCATTTTAACGGCCAAGGAAGATCATGCAGATAAGATTTCCGGACTTATTTTAGGATGTGATGACTATATCACCAAGCCGTTTGACAGTACGGAGCTTATCTTACGTATTAAAGCGGTATTGCGCCGGGTTAAAGAACATGGGCGATTGGAAAACATTCGAGATATCGTGGAACTTCCTGGCCTGACGATTAATAATACCAGCCGCACAACCATGGTAAGAAGCCAGGAGATTGATCTGACCCCCAAGGAATATGCGCTTCTCTGGTTACTTGCCAACCGTCCTGATCAGGTCTTTACGAAAGACTTGATCCTTAACCAAATTTGGGAAACTGACTATTTTGGAAGTGATTCAGTCGTTGCCTCGCTGGTAAAACGTCTGCGGGAAAAGATTGAACCGGATGCTGCCAATCCCTATTACATCAAAACGGTACACGGAGTCGGATACAAACTGGGAGTGAAGCCCCTGTAAAGAATCAGCTCTTTTAATTTTTTTAATTAGATACTGGTAGACATAGATCCTAAATAAAATAGAAATGTCATAATAATGACATTTTTTTTTGTTAGTATATCAGAAAGTATAAATCATCCATAAAAGAACATTTATTGGAGAAAGAAGGATTAATATCTATCATCATCTAATAAAGGACATTATAATTAAATTATTGTTCGGAGCACCGTCCAAAAATATAGCGGAACCGAACCCTTCACCGAGGAAGTGTTTTATGGAAAATGCGAAAGAAAATCCGCTGAATTATATGATTGGCGCGATGATGATCGTCGTTGGACTGTTTTTTATCAGAAGGTTCAATTACTTACTGTTTCATTCTTTAGTGGAATTATTCAGCATTGCCATCGCCGGGACCCTTTTTCTGATCATGTGGAATTCCAAAAAATTTATGGAAAACAAAGTGCTGGTGTTTATTAGCATCGGCTACCTTTTCGTTGCCATGATCGATCTTTTGCATACGCTTTCGTATCAGGGGATGTCTATTTTTAAGGATTACGACTTCTATGCCAATCAGTTATGGATTGCGGCGCGATATATGGAAAGCCTGACCTTGCTGGTCGCATTCGCTTGGCCTGAAAGGGTTAACCAAATGATACACAGGGTCGGGACCCGGGGAATCATCGTCATCTATTTCCTTATAACAGCGGTCCTTTTGGCCTCTATCTTTGTATGGAAAATCTTCCCGGTCTGTTTTATTGCCAACCAAGGACAAACAGAATTTAAGATCATCAGCGAATACATCGTTTGTTCTATTTTAATAACCGGTATTTTGTTGCTTTGGAAGAACAGAAAAAATTTCGATGAGAAGACTTATAAATTGTTGATAGCCGCGATGGTCTTCACGATCTTTCAGGAACTGTCTTTTACTCTCTATAGTGATAACTTTGGCATCCTGAATATGGTCGGACATTACTTTAAAATCATCTCCTTCTACCTCATGTACCGTGCCATCGTTAAGACCGGGATTGAAGACCCCTATAATTCAATCTTCCGTGAACTGACCATTAATGAAATCAAGCTTAAAGACGCCAAAAATGCGGCTGAAGCAGCCAACAACATGAAAAGCCGTTTCTTAGCAAATATGTCCCATGAAATCCGCACACCGCTCAACTCAATCATAGGGTTTACAAATATCCTGTATGAGGAGGAGAAGGCCGCTGAGAAACGGGAAAAACTTGAAATCATCAAAAATGCCGGCAGCCATCTTCTGAACCTGATCAATAATATTCTCGAGTTCTCTAAGATCGAAGCCGGTATGATCCAAATAGAACAAAAAAGGTTTTCCATACGCAAACTGCTGGAAAACCTGAAAAAAATGTTTATGATTCAATCGCAGGAACGCCGCCTATTCTGGGAAGTGTATATGGATTCTTCTGTTCCTGAAATCATCGTAGGTGATGAACACCGGATCATGCAAGTCTTGGTCAATTTGACGGGGAACGCATTCAAATTCACCGAGTTTGGCGGCGTGAGTATCCGGGTTACCTACCGGAACGGGCAGCTGGAAATCATCGTTAAAGATACCGGCATCGGAATTCCAGAGGATAAACAAATCGTAATCTTCTCCGCTTTTGAGCAGGCCGATACTTCTTATGCAAGAAAATATGGGGGAACCGGCTTGGGACTGTCCATCACGCAAAACCTGCTGGACGTGATGGGCGGAAGCATTCGGTATGAAAGCACCGGTACGGGTTCTGAATTTATTGTATCCCTGCCGGCTGAAGCCGGGGAAATAGAATTACAGGATTATATCGAACCGGTCTTAGCGGGAACTGAACCGAATAGCACTGAGCGGATTATATTCCTGATTGTGGACAGCAGCAAACCGATTGATATGGAAGTTGTTCAAGACATCGTGAAACGAGGTTCCTGCGATGGGGTTGCAATAAAGGTACTTCCTTTCGATGCTAAAACAAAAGACAGCATGATGATCGGTAGGGCCGACATTGTCTTACTGTATGAAAATACCGGAAGCAGCACAATGAAGCTGTTGGCTGATGATTTGAAACAGGATTTTCGGACAGCATTCGTCCCAGTCATCCGCCTGAAGAAATGCAGGTCGGATCGAATCAGCTTTCAGGCGGACGCCAATGCCCTGAAATACGGAAAGCCCAATCAAGAAGACGACTTCTATTCGTTTATCCGTCAAGTCATGCAAGGCAGGGAGGCCTTCGGTACAGCCATGGTGGAAAGATGGCTTAACAAAGCAGAAGAGGAGATGGGAACTCCTGAGATGCTGCTGGAGTGCCTGAACCGTATCGTGATAAGAATAGAGGCCCTGGAGAATGCCCTTGTTGAGCAAGTGATCGAAAAAGCCCAGTCTCTGACGCATTCTCTAAAAGGAAGCGCTGGGACACTGCAAATGACGGAGGTCTATCTGAAATCCGCTGAAATAGAGGCGGAACTAAGAAAAAAACCACCCGATATGGAGAAGGTCAGGAAGAGATTCTCCGAGGTGAAGGAAATATTGGGATTGATTCCGAAAGCGTATTTTGATATGAAAAAGCTCCATCTAGAAAAACAGAAGCAGGCCTTAGGGAAATTACGAATCCTGGTGGTAGACGATAACGTGGAGAATCGGAAACTGATTGCTTATTTTCTTAACCGGATGAATCTCAATTATCAGGAAGCCGAAAACGGAGAGGCTGCACTGAAGTTGTTACATGAAGAAAGTTTTCATGTCGTGCTGTTAGATTCTCAGATGCCGGTGATGGATGGGATGACGATACTTAAATTGATCCGAGAGGATCCGGCGCTGAAAGGCATTCACGTCATTATGCAAACGGCCACGACTTTCCGGGAAGATATCCGGGAGTTTTTCCGCGCAGGATGTGATGACTATATTTCTAAGCCCATAAATTTCGGGACTCTTCAGGGCAAACTCGAGAAGTTCATCACCTGGCACGAATCAAAGAAGATGCGTACAACTACGTCCAAGGACTTTCTATGAAGACCATGTGATATGAGGACCTTGTGAAAATAATAGAGGCTAAATGGAAGAAAAATGTCATAATAATGACATTTTTTTTTGTTATCATTCTTAATATCCATAAAAGTTTGTTGAGAAATGAGGGCGAAAATATGCAAATACTTTATTCATTCAACAATGAAAAGGAAGTAAAGATCATTAGAGCGATCATAAAAGGATTATATGGTAAAGATAACATGCAGCGCTTGGAAGGTAATGATGAACTAGCCATCAGCAATAGCCGAAAGTATGAAGATAGCAAGGCTGGAAGTGTAAAAGCATGATGATACCGATAATCATGGGAAAACCGCTCCATCTCTGGCTGGGTTTGCTATTATTCTTACTGATCGTTTTTCAGATTCTTGTTGCGAGAAGAATCGTCCCTATTCCTTTTCGATGGCACCGGATCATGGGATACGTCATTCTTCTGCTAGCAATGATCCATGGTTCTATGGCAATAGGGCTCTATTGGGGAATATTTAGATTGTAAAAGTTTATGAAAATGGAGGGTTTGTTTATGAAAAAGATGCTTCTGTATATCAGCATCCTGTTGGCGATACTGACCATAATCCTTACAGGGTGCAGTCCTGCTAAGAGCGGGCAGCCGTCTGCCCAAGCGCCTGAGAAGAATTCGGTACTTATTGAGAATAATCAATTCCAACCAGCCGAGATAACCATACAAAAGGGTGAAACCATTATTTGGATTAATAAGGATGCAATGGATCATACGGCTACAGGTAAGTCTTTCGACAGCGGACGCTTGAAACAGGGCCAATCGTATCAACAAACCTTCAGTGATACAGGTACATTTGATTATATCTGTACCTATCACCCATACATGAAGGGGAAGATTATCGTCAACTAAAAAGTAAGGATGTAGAAATCGGCAGGGTAATCACAGTTGGATTAATAGATAGGGGTGAAAATCATGTTTCGTTTAAGAAAATGGATTCAAGAACAAGTTCTCATCATCTTAATTCTTATCCTAATCTTGATTTGCCCTGGCCCTGTTCATACGTCAGCTGAAGTTTTTTCTGCAGATGATAAAGTGCCAATTTATAAGATACCTATTCCGGAAAAAATGCAGCGTGATATTTGGAAACAGTGTGAGAAAAACAATTTATCGTATGAGTTAGTTTTAGCGATTTTCCAAGTAGATGGAATTAATGATGCGCAACCTCAGGACATTAATAGCGCAATTCAAGAGCTGATTGATGATCGTAACTATTGGACCGGGCAAGGATATCCTGATGAGATGGTCTTTGATCTCATCATACTATCCAGACAAACAGGAATTGAAAGCAGCAAAATTCTCCTCAATGACAGCGGCTCTTATGAAAATGATGCTTATGTTCAAAAAGTAACTGCATATAAATATGATCTCGACCAGTTACAATAACAACAAAAACCTTTTCCATTCAACAGTACATAAGAGAAAGAAGGATTGAAACTATGAAAAAATGGATTTGTACTGTCTGTGGATACGTCCATGAGGGGGCTGAACCACCAGAAAAATGTCCCATGTGCGGTGCGCCAAAGGAGAAATTTCAATTACTTGCTGATCCTGGTCAAGATGCTCATGGCTTGAATAGCCCTCCGTCCACAAGATCGTCTACCTTTGATGATGAAGCAGATATTCTTATCGTGGGAAGCGGTGCGGCTGCATTTTCGGCAGCAATCACTGCAAGAAAGCAGGGAGCCAGTGTTATCATGCTGGAAAAAGCGTCTTCCATCGGTGGAACGACCATTCGATCGGGGGGCGGTTATTGGACACCAAACAATCGGTTTCAACGTGAACGGGGGATTGAAGATAAAAAAGAGGATGCCCTTCGCTATATGTCACGATATTCCTATCCCCATCTGTACAACCCAAAGGATTTCAGGTTGGGGATTCCGCAGAACGCGTATGAACTGATCGAAGCAATGTACGACAGAGCGTCGGAGACAGTAGAGTTTCTAGCTGAATGCGGTGCCCTGAGCAGCATTCAGGAAATCAACTGGAAAGGGAAACCCCAGGTGGATTATATGGATCATCTTCCGGAAAACAAAGGAGTCCGGGGACGCGTTTTGTACGCAAAAAATCCCCAAGGGATGCAGAGTTACGGCTTTGAACTGATCAGACAACTGGAGGATTGGGCGAAAGCAAATGGGATAAAGATCATGACGGATCATCAGGTTATCCATATCCTGCAGAACGATCGGAAAGAAGTGGTCGGGCTGGAAGTCGTCAGGGGAGGAAAAGAAATCATCAGGTTCAGAGCGCGCAGGGCAGCTATTTTTGGCAGCGGAGGTTATTCCCACAACTCGGAATTAATGCTTCATTTCCAGCGGGGGCCTCACTTTGGGGGCTGCTCCGCACCGACGAATACCGGCGACTTCATTACGATGTCAGTGGAAATCGGCGCAAAGATCGGTAATATGGCCGGTGCTTTCCGAGCAGAAAGTATACTGGAAAATGCCCTTGCCTATCCTGGAGGTTCGAATAACGTATTTTATATTCCCGGTGACAGTGTCATTGAAGTCAACCGTTATGGTAAACGCATCATGGATGAAAAAAGAAATTATACGGATCGAGCCATGACCCACTTCGTTTGGGACCCTCAGCGTGCGGAATGGACAAACATGCTGGTGTTTATGATTTATGACCAGAGGACGGCTGAATTATGGCAGGGATTTCCGCCGTACCCGCTTCAAAGCAATGCGCTTCCCTCCTATATCATTTCAGGGGCTACGCTGGAGGAGCTCACGCGATCATTATCTCAGCGGTTGTCGGTATTAGCCGAACATACCGGAGGCTTTGGGCTGGCCCCTGATTTTCTGGAAAACTTAAAAAATACGGTGACCCGTTTTAACGAATTTGCCAAAAACGGCAGAGATGAGGATTTTCATCGGGGAGATTACACGTATGACAGGGAATGGACAACATTTCCGCCGACGGTTCCCGGCGCCCCTTGGCCTCCGGAAGGAAGCCGGAATTATTGTATGTATCCGCTAAGTGATCATGGGCCGTACTATGCGGTTATCCTTGGAGCGGGGACACTGGATACCAATGGCGGACCCGTCATTGACCGTCGTGCCCAAGTCCTGGATGTTCGTGGGAATCCGATTCCAGGTCTTTATGGCGCGGGAAACTGCATTGCTTCGCCGACAGCCAATGCCTATTGGGGGGCGGGAAGCACCATCGGCCCCGCAATGACTTTCGGTCATATTGCAGGGATACATGCGGCGGCCGAACCGATTAAAACAGTTCAGGAAACATAAAGAAGATAAAACAAAAAATAAAAAATAGGAGGAAATAACAATGTTATGGAAATGTTCTGTTTGTGGTTATGTTCATGAGGGAAGCGCGGCCCCCGATTTTTGTCCGAAATGTGGGGCGCCAAAGGAAAAATTCAACCTCTTATCTGAAGAAGATGCCAAAAAGATCCTGGATTCAGACCGGACCAATGACATCCACATGGAAATCATCAAATTAGCGATGAGAATAAAAGATTTAGCCAAAGAAGGCATTGAGATCAATCTTGACCCGCCATGCGTTGCTTTGTTTAAACAAGCTCATGACGAGGCCTGGGTCATCAAACAAAGAAGCAAAGCAGAAATCGCAGGCCATGTTGGACGAGGTAAGTGGTAAGTTTGAAGCGATCCAGCTTTATAGGCAGCTTGCGGAATCAATAGATCATCAACTGGCCATCGAAGTGTTGAAGGATATCGTGAATGAAGAATGTGTACATGCCGGGGAATTTCTGAGATTACGGAAAGAGCTGGTGCCTGATGAAGAAAGATACTGCCTGGAAGGCACCCAAGAAGTGGAAGAGGAGATCAAAAAGAAGCCTTGATGGGAATTGATTAAATGCGCCTTTCCAGGCGCATTTTTTAATATGAGGGGGTTGATGTATGGAGTCCAGAGTGGAGATAACCGGAATCATTGCCTCTTTCTTCGCAAAACTCGATTATAACATTGTATCTTCAACCATAAACGGTGATACGGCAACCGTGCAGCGGAGATCACCAATACGGATTTTGCGGCCGTCTTAGATGCTTACCTCGATGCGGTCATAGAATTGGCGATTGAACAGGGATTATTGCAATAAAGAAAAAATCAAACATAATGATTAAACCGGATCTGTAATTCCCCCTCATCCAGCTTGTTGCGATTAGACCACATACAGGATCGGAACATCTTTAAGTTTTTGCGCAAGCTGTTCTGTTAAGAATTGCTCTGCTTCCCCCCGCACTTCAGGACGGTAACAGTATTTTCCTCTGCCGCGCCCGGTCATCAGGGATTTATCGTATAATTCCAGCGCATTCGGAAAGGCCTCGGTGTTGATGGCGTGATGCACATAACTGTAGGTCATAAAAATGATTTCAATAAACAAGTGCTTTTTGGTATTCTCGGAGAGCTTGTCAGCCAATTCATCGATCAGCTGACCATAGAGCGCCTTCCAGTTGTCCACAAGGACGACGGGGGCAATCAGTATCCCCACTTTGTATCCGGCGTCACCCATCTGGTTAAGCGCTGCGATCCGTGTTTGCAATGAGGAGGTTCCGAACTCGACTTTTTGGATGATCTCCTGGGGGTTCATACTCATGCGTATCAGGATACGGCCCCGATGATTTAAGGGGAGCAAAGGGCCAATATGATCAAATTTGGTTGGAAAGGTCAAAAAGCTTTTTTCGCTCAGACTGAAGCACTCGATCGTCCATTCCAGGTTGCCGGTGACGGTATTTTCCAACACCAGATCACTGTTACTGCCGATTTCGAAGACAAGGTCTTTATCCGAATTCCGTGCCGTTTTAAGCAGCTTTTCCATCATTTGCTCCCGGTTGACGAAGAGCCGGAGATAGGAACATTTGTTGTAATTGCAGACCAGATAGCAGTAAAGACACATGGCGCTGCAGCCGGAGGACGTATACGGAACCAGGTAATCGGAGACTTTGTGATTAGGGGTATAGGTTAACGATTTTCGGACGCCGATGATAAGATGCCGCTTCATCCTAGCGAATTCACGGTTTTCATTTTGCCGCAATGACTCAATGTTATTGTGGTTTTCTATCGGAATCCAGGGGATTTGTGCAAATTGATCCTTTAATTTTTTCCCCAGTTTATAATCAAGGACTGCCGGTTCATAGAAGATTTTATCCGGGACCATAGTCTCACCCCTTTTTGTCTTGAATTCGTATGTTCCAATTAGTATGTTCCAAAGGGCAGAATCTATTTCGTAATAATTTACGCCCGTCGACATTGCCGATTCAAATAATACGCCCGTAATTGAAGACGTTGTTGATAAAGTTATGGATTTCCAATCGGTGGAACCTTAAAATAAGATAGACGCCTAAGTAAAACTTGCTTAACTAATTAATGGTAACATAATTTTCCATATAATTGAGGATATTCGTTTTCACGTTCAGTTCTGGGAGTCCGATCAAGAGCAGTCTCGAGGAAGCTTTAGAAGCCTTGGCTCCCGGATGTTAATGTTTTTTTTGCTTTTGTTATAGCGTTTTGTTTTTAATGTCGTAGGTTGAAGATGCTTATAGTACCCCGTTTTTAAGGAAGACCTTAACTCTATGGTGTACAATCAGTTTTCGGAGGAAATACAGGATGATTGATAGCCCTGTAATCTCCGGTACATAAGATGCCGGATCAGTCATTAGGCTGGTCCAATCTGCTTGAATCCATGACGCTTCGGTTGACGCATAAAATTTCAGGCCATGAAGCGGCCAATAAAATGTCTGAGGAATCACCCACATGGCGTCAAAGATGTCATGGCAAAGACAGCTTCCGGCCAGCACCAGCCAGCCATTCTTTCGGTACCGCTGCCAACGGTAGTATCCGATCCCCAAT
Source organism: Dehalobacter sp. 12DCB1 (assembly GCF_004343605.1). Taxonomy (GTDB): domain Bacteria; phylum Bacillota; class Desulfitobacteriia; order Desulfitobacteriales; family Syntrophobotulaceae; genus Dehalobacter. The sequence continues at coordinate 164,801 of NZ_POSF01000011.1, read as the reverse complement.
AAGAGAAACAGAAACAATACGGTGTGTGCAAATACCCTGCCGGTATGAAAGGTTTCTGCAAACAAAAAGCGGCCGATCGGTTTATCAATCAAATCGGGCAAAATGGACCCGACAAAGACGACTCTATAATCAATTTGAATGTTTCCTAAGGATTTTTCAGCTGCTTTGGCAGCTAACCCTGTCAATCCCAAATGTCCAAAGAAAATCATAGCTGATACCTTACCATTTAAAATATCCTTAAGGTCGGTCTGCTTGATCGGACAAACCGTAAGGACTATATTCTAACACAAAATGAAAGTAATTCATAAAAAATTTTGGACCAATAAGCGAGACAGGCCATATGATGTATAGTGCCATAAAGCTCCTCTTAATATAAAAGAAGAAACCTGGTGTGGGCGGCCAGGTTTTTTCTCCATAGAATATTTGAAGAATATAAGATACAATTTATAAGAGCTGAATAAGCTGATATGCCAAAATTTCCGGTTTCACCGGAAGCATCCCCACAGCCGAAGATCTTGCTCAGGAAGTATTTCTCCGCTTATACAACTTGGATTGGACCCAAATCCATCATCCGGATGCCTGGCTTACGAAATGCAGTTTTTATGCCGCCTGCAATTATAATCTGTTCCGGTAAACACACTCCTTGCCGGCAGCAGTGCAACGCCTTTTGATCCCACCTCCGTCTTCTATGGCAGTGGCTCGCCGAGCGCCCTGATGCTCGTTTACTGCGCCGTATATGTACTTCTGATTTTGCTGCTGGGAGTCCGGACATTTGCCCGCAGGGACATATAAGGTAGGCTACACCATTTGTGGCCCATATAAATAAAAAATCCACACCTATCAAGGCGTGGATTTACCATCTCCTCACTGGTCACCGTATCGCCATTATAAATTACAGGCAGGTCAAGGCATGGTGATGTAAGTATAATTATGATAAACTATCAAGTAGAAATATATGGAATGTAAGGGGAGCCGGCCATGTCCGAATTCAAGAATAAGATTGCCTTAGCCAGATCGCTATGGGCAAACAAGCAAATTATCAGGGTCAAACCTTCAATCAATTGGTTCCTGGTGAAATACATGGGGAAGTTCCGTTTGCTGAATGTTGGCGGGCAGCTGGTCCTTCATTCCCATTTGCCCCCGATAAACAGCAAAGCCTTTACCCGCTTTATCAACGAGCACCTTCTGGCAAGGACGGAGGGGCCCTCCCATGCTCAAATCAGCCTGACCGATGCTTGTCCTCAACATTGTGCCTATTGTTACAATAAGAACCGAAGCGGGGAACTTCTCAATACGGCAGAAATCAAGCAGCTTATTCAGGATCTAAAGAAAATGGGTGTTTTCTGGTTGGGCTTTACCGGCGGGGAACCGCTTCTGAACAAAGATCTCGTGGAGATCGTCCAAAGCGCCGGAGATGATTGCGCCATTAAGCTGTTTACCACAGGCATGGGCATTACCCAAGAGCTGGCGGCGGAGCTGAAGCGGGCGGGCCTTTGCTATGTCTCAATCAGCCTGGACCATTGGCAGGAGGAAGAACATGACCGGATCAGAGGATGCCATGGGGCTTTCCGGGCGGCGCTTCAGGCGATCGAAATATTTAAAAGCACAGGTGTCCATGTCGGTGTATCGACGGTCATCTCCAGGGAGATGCTTCAGAAAAATCAGGTCGAGAAATTTTTAGCGTTCCTGATCAGCCTTGGGATTGATGAAGCCTGGCTGAGTGAAACCAAACCCACGGTGGAGGCCTTTTGGCATGAGACTGCAATCCTTACTGAAGAAGAACGTTTGAGCCTTGTGCACTTGCAGGATAAATACAATCAAGAGCGAAAAATCACGGTCAATTATCTTGGGCATTTTGAAGGGGGAGAGCATTTCGGCTGTAATGCAGGCCATAAAATGGTCTATATCGATGCCTTTGGCGAGGTAAGCCCGTGTGTATTTACGCCGATAACCTTCGGCAATGTTCGGGATAAATCGGCGCAAGCCGTTTTTTCGGAGATGAAAGCGCATTTTCCGTCGGAAAGCAGCTGCTTTATGAACAAAAACTATGCGTTGCTGAAAAAATATGCTAAAGGGCAATCGCCCCTTAGCAAAGAAGATACGCTGGAGATGATGAAGGAAGTCCGGTTCAGTCCGTTGTCCGAATTTTTCCGGCTCTATAATAAGGGGTAAGGCTATCGGAATGTAGCCGTGGGAATGAAATGATTGGAATGAAGCTATAGGGATGAAGTTATCGGGATGAAATCATCGGAGGAAGAGGCGGGAATGAAGTAATGGCGATAGGGTTATGGGGGTATAGGTTATGAGCTTGTATAAACGGTTCAGCTTGTTTGCAGCAGGAATATTTGCCGTGGTAGGCCTGATTTTTTTGTTTTTTCCTAATGCGGCCCTGGTATTCTTTAACCATATTTCCGCTTATTTTGGATTGCCTGAAACTCCGTTGCAAGGCGCTGGGTTTTATCTGATACTGGCGGCTGCTTACATGTACCTTGTTACTTTGCTTGCAATCCTGATGTACCGAAACCCGGCGCAGCACAGCTATCCGTTTTTATTGGCCCATGCCAAACTGGCATCTTCTATCCTTTCTCTGTTTCTATTTTTCATTTACCGGCCCTACCTTATTTTTTTGGCCAACTTCGTTATTGACGGGTTGATTGGTTTAGCGGCACTGTATTTTTACCTGAAAATAAGGAAAACCGGGCTTAGCGGCAATGCTTAGCACTTTTGGCAAAGACTGAATAACAGGGAGTCAATGATGCTTCTGAAAATCATCCAACGCTGCCTGCCTGAATGGATCAAGAGGAAAAAACTGAAGGAATTGTTCCGCTTAACGGCGGATGCTTTCCAAAGTGAGCCGCCGGAGCTAAAGGGGCTTTCTTCGGCTGCGCTTCTCCAGCAATACGCTTTATTTACCAAGGAACAAGCAGAAAATGTCTTACAGGGCGGACGCCCCGTTGAACAAGTCAAACAGCGGCTGTACCAAAATGCTGATCGATTCGGACAGAACTTGAGAAAGACCCTGCATATCCGAACCTGGGAAGAGGCTGTTACGGCATTGAAGGTAATTTATCAGTTGATCGACATTGATTTTCAATGGGACCGGCAGGGAGAAATCGTGATCCAGCAGTGCTATTTCAGCCGTTATTATTCCGGGGAAGTCTGCAAACTGATTTCCGCGCTGGATGAAGGGCTGGCCGCAGGGCTTTCAGGCGGCGGCAGGCTGTGTTTCCAGCACAGGATCACGGAAGGCAATGAATGCTGTCAAGGATATTTTCAAAGGGAACTTCAGGTAAAAAAGTAAGGATGGTTCAACATGAAAAGGGTAATCGTCGTCGGCAGCGGTGCGGGAGGGGCTGCCGCGGCCAAGAAACTGCAGGGGAAGTTTCAGGTGACAGTCCTGGAGGCAGGCCGGGAATTCAAGCCGTTTTCTATTAATTTATCTGTCCTGGAAAAGCTAAGAAAAACCGGACTGTTCTTTGATGAGAGGGAAATACAACTGCTGTTTCCGTCGATGAGCGTCAAGAAAACCCCGGACAGCATGGTGATGGTCAGCGGGAAGGGCTTAGGCGGGACGACCACGCTTTCGGCAGGAAATGCGCTGCGTATGGACAAAGGGCTTAAGGACCTTGGCATTGATCTAAACGATGAATTTGAGGAGCTTTACCGGGAAATCCCTGTCACCGATGACCATTGGCCCAAATGGCAGAATTCCACAAAAAGGCTGTTTAAGATATGCACGGAAATGGACCTGAAGCCTGCGCCTCTGCCCAAGCTGGGCAATTATCAGCGCTGTACCGGCTGTGGGAGATGTGTCCTGGGCTGCCCGTATCATGTCAAATGGGACAGCCGTCAATTTCTGAACGCTGCACAGGATTTGGGTGCGAAGCTCATCACAGGCTGCCAGGTAGTAAAGCTTGTTATGGAAAAGGGTCTCGTAAAAGGGGTTCAGGCCCAAAAAGACTTCAACACCGTATTTTATCCGGCAGATCTTGTGATCCTGGCGGCAGGCGGATTTTCAACCCCCGTCATTCTTCAGAATTCGGGGATCGAATGCGAAAACAGGCTGTTTGTTGATCCGGTTCTTTGCGTGGCTGCCCGGCAAAAGGGCAGCCTTCAGAACAAAGAGCTTTCGATGCCCTTTGCCGTACAGAGGGAGCATGCTATTTTATCCCCTTATTTTGATTATCTGAGCTTTTTCTTTCATCCTAGCTGGCGGTACCCCGCTCAGGATATTGTATCTCTGATGATTAAGCTGGCGGATTCAAGCGCTGGAACGGTTGATCACAAAAACATCAGAAAAAAGCTGAGCGATATAGATCAGGAAAGATTGCGGGAGGAAGTCCGGCTTTGCACCGAGATCCTTCGCAGGTATGGGATAAAAAAAGACGATATTTTCCTGGGAACGGTCAATGCCGGACACCCCGGCGGCATGCTGCCGCTTACCGCAAACGAAGCCGTGACCTTCCACAGCCCCAAGCTGCCTGAAAATCTGTATGTCGCTGATGCAACGCTGTTCCCTGAGTCTTTGGGGAATCCGCCGATTTTAACAATCATGGCGATGGCGAAGAGGGTCAGTAAAATCATCATTGACAAAAATGGCCTGTAAAACAGGCCATTTTTATATCCATTATGGACGCCGATATCGTAATGGAAACAGGTAGATTTGCCAAATTCGCTGATTTCTTTTTCGACGGGATGAATTTTCTAACGCAGCCGAAGGTGGATGATGAAGCCAGGAGAGGATGGCAGTCAATCATTTGACAAAAAAGAAAATAAGTGCTCAAGCGATCAGTATTGAGGTGAATGGAGAAGGAAAGGGCAAGAATAATCAATTGGCAGCAGGGTATCTATCCTCTACTGAAGAGCTTTTTCCTTGATGCTGTGATATTCTTTGATTCTTTGCTTGAGCTCTTCAACCGTTATGCCTTTTTTTTCAGCGATTTCCTTAAGTTTCGCTTCATCCATTTTTCCGTGGCCTTTGCAGCATTTACCTTCCATCATCCGCTTTTTCAGTTCTTCGACCGTAATACCTTTTTTCTGGGCGATTTCTTTGAGCTTTGTCTCCAGTTGGACTTTAGCTTCTGCCTTAGAAATTCCCTTTTCTTGCGATATTCTGTCGATCATTTTGTCATAGCAGGATGGGGATTGTACGTTCGGGCTATTCTGCTCCGTAGCAGCAATTACCACGAAAGACAATGACAAAGTAAAAATTAAAGCAACGGTTAGGGATAATGCAATTAACTTTGTTTTGTTAATTATAAGCCCTCCTTTATTTTTACTTGCCCTTTCCAGTCTTTATTTTAAGCAGCTTAGAAGGAATCATACTTCTAAATGAAAAAAGATGGATGAAAAAACATTTAATTTTAACCTAAAATTATTGCACTCAATCTATTGATGGTATAAAATACCAATAAAACATACGTTCTAAGAAGAGCAAAAAAAGGTTATTAATGGAACAATCATTCGGAGGTCCCTGGTATTTAATTGCTTACTGCTGCAAACGGGAAGGAATGGAACAAAAATGTTTGAAAGGGAGAAAAGTGTCATGTTTCAAATTGAATTTTCGGAGCGTAAAGCTCAGCCTGCTCTGGTGGTCAGGACGAAAACGGCCGTGGCCGAACTGCCGAAAGTGATCGGCGAAAGCTATGGGAAGATCATGGGATATCTGAATGAACTGGGTGTCCAGCCGATCGATGCTCCATATACCGCCTACTACAACCTGGATATGGAGAACTTGGATGTAGAAATGGGGTTCCCCGTTGCTAAGCTTTTCCCGGATAAGGAGGACATTCATGCTCGGGAGATTCCAGCCGGCAGATTTGCCAGCTGCATTTACAAAGGACCCTATAGCGGGATGCAGCAGCCTTATAACGAAATGTTCCGCTGGATCGAAGAAAACGGCTGCAAACCGGCAGGCGAGTATTACGAATACTACTATAATGCCCCCAGCGATGTTCCGGAGAGTGAACTTCTGACCAAAATTGTAATGCCGGTTATTCAAAAATAAAATCCTGGATTCGCAAAACCTCCTTACAATTTTTGTTTGGAGGTTTTACATCTATTTACATGAGAGGAAAACATATCAACTGGTAGTGAAAGGAATGAATATAGTACAATTCTCTTATGGAAACATCATGATTTGGCAAGAAATAAAACAAAAGAGGAAAGCAGATTGTACATAAAATTATTACGGTACCTTCGATCCGGTGGATTGCTTATGCTTTGTTTTCTTTTTTTCACCGGATGGATGACAAGCGCAGCAAATGCAGATACGACTCAAATCGATCGAATCTATGGTTCAGACCGTTATGCGACAGCGGCAGCCATTTCCCAGAGAGGATGGGAATCGTCCGAGTATGCTGTCTTGGCCCGCGGTGATGACTTTGCAGACGCCCTCTGCGCGGGACCACTGGCGGCGAAGTATCATGCTCCGATCCTGCTGACGGAGTCTGAATCCCTGAATGTTGATGCACGGAGTGAGATTCAACGGCTTGGTGTCAAGCGTGTATTTATTACAGGCGGGACTTCCAGCATCTCTGCGGAGATTGAGACAACGCTGCGTGAAGCCGGGGTGATCGAGATTGTTCGTCTCGCCGGTAATGACCGCTATGAAACATCAGTAAAAATTGCCGAAGCGTTAAACAGCAACAAGATGATTCTGGCGACAGGGCAGAATTATCCGGATGCACTCTCCATTGCGGTGGTGGCAGCACAAGCGGAAATACCGATCTTACTCGCCGGTAAAGACAAGCTGCCGCAAAGCGTCAAGGAATATGTGCAAAAACAGACCATTCAGCAAGCCTATATTGTTGGAGGTACAGGCGTAATCAGCGAGGGGGTAGCCCAACAAGTGCCGGGAGCTTTCCGGTTAGCCGGGTCTGACCGTTATGCCACCAATGCAGCGGTTTTAGAGCACTTTTCCGGCCAATTAGACCTTGCCCGCTTGTTTGTTGCGGTGGGTGAGGGGCCCAAAGGGACAGAGTTCGCCGATGCTTTGACTGGTGCTGTACTGGCTGCTAAATCATCATCCCCGCTTATTCTCGTCCGTGACACCCTGCCGGAGGTCACGCAAAAATATCTCAAAGGGAAGATCACACCTTTGACGGTTGTGACGGGACTTGGCGGAGAGAATGCGGTTAAATCTTCGGTCCTGCAGCGGATCATTAATTTAGCCAATACCAACGATGGCAAACTTTCAGTATCTCCGGCGAGTACAATCGTGGGAGCCACTAAGAATATATACCTGGTCTATCTTCCTGGGGAGGACATGAACAACGGAACCGTGGAGTTCTTCCTTCCGGATAGGTACTTGGCGATAGCCGGACAGGATAAAATCACGATAAACGGAATCTTAAATTCATTAACCTCTGAACAGATTTCCGATGCTGGACAAAGGGTCAAGATATCGGGGCTGAACGTTACGACCGGTCAAAAAATAATCCTGACGCTTAATGACAAAAGCGTTCAGGACGTTGGCAACTACACTTTTAAGGTGGTTGCGGATGCAGATGGCTCAGGAATTCTCAGACCAAGCTCAGGAAGTCTCACGGAGTCAAGAACGCTTCCGGTCCGTTTCCCGAGTCTTAAAGTGGGGATACAGCTGCTCTCTTACAACCGGCCGGCCACGCCTTTATCCCCCAAAGGATTTGTGATTCATTCCACAGCGGACCCTGGGGCCACCGCGCAGAGAATAGTTCAATATTTTAATTACCCTAACCGTTATTCCTCTACCCATTATGTTGCGGATTGGACTGAAACCGTGCAAATGATCCCGGAAGACGAAGTGGCCTGGCATGCTGCCCAAACAGCCAACCAAAGGTACCTTTCCGTAGAAATGTGTGAACCGGAGGGAAATCAGCCCGAGCAGTTTAAAAAGGTCTGGGATCAGACCGTCCTTTTGGTTGCAGATGCCTGTATCCGGTATGGTTGGGACCCTCAAAAGGATATCTTCAGCCATATGGATATCTCTTATGCCTATCGGGAAACAGATCATATTGACCCCATCCCGTTCCTGAAAAAATATAACAAGACCTGGCAGGATTTGTTGAATGCAATTCAAGCAAAGATGGTTGAACTGCAAACGAATTAATCCTATGCCAAGAGAGTTTCAGCATCCTTTAACGTATCAATAATATGGATCTGCTGAGGACAGACGTCTTCACAGTTGCCGCAGGCAATACACGCGGAAGGCTTTGTGCTGCCCAGCATCAAGGCAATTTGATAAGCCCTTTTCGCACCTTGTAAATCACCAAAGATCATATTCCGGTTCATGGCATCTAAAAAAACCGGTATGTGAATTTGCTGCGGGCATCCTTTGACACAATACGCACACGCGGTACAAGGGATAGAGGGAATCGCATGGAGAGCCTCTCGTGCCCGTACGATCACGGCCGTTTCTTCGGGACTTAAAGGCCGGAAATCCTCCATATAGGAAAGATTGTCTTTCATCTGCTGGGTGGTAGACATCCCGCTGAGGACAGTGATGACCTTGTCCAAAGAAGCGGCAAAGCGAATGGCCCAAGAGGCTAAAGAAGCTTTCGGATCGGCTTCTTCAAGTATTTTCCGGACACTGCCGGCCGGGTTGGCCAGTGCGCCGCCCTTGACAGGCTCCATGACAATGATCGGTTTGCTATGCTTAAGTGCCACCTCATAACATTGGCGCGACTGGACGGATTCGTTCTCCCAATCGGCATAGTTGATCTGGAGTTGAACAAATTCTGTCTCCGGGTGTTCAGTCAGGATGCGATCGAGTAAATCAGCCTTGTCATGGTAGGAAAAACCGATATGACGGGCAAATCCCTTTTCTTTTAGCTCCAGCATATAATCCCAAATACCGAAGTCGTCAAAGACTTTCTTGCGGCTTTCACTCACATTATGCATCAGATAGTAATCAAAATATCCGGCTCCTGTGCGCCTAAGTGAAGTATGGAGCATCTCTTTGGCCTCTGCGGCAGTGGAGACTGCCCAGGCCGGAAGCTTAGTAGCAAGCTGAAAGCTCTCACGGGGATAGCGGTCAACAAGGGCTGTTTTTATGGCCGCTTCCGACTTTCCGTTGATGTAGCCGTACGCCGTATCAAAGTAAGTGAAACCCTTGGCCATGAATAGATCAACCATTTCTTTGGTCTGCGCAATATCAATTTCTTTTTCGATCATCGGAAGCCTCATCAGACCAAAACCAAGCTTCCGTATATTTTTGCCTAAGTAGTCCATGATTTATCTCCTGCCACTGTTCACGTGCAATAAAAATTTTCAATAAATAGAGAATAAAGTAGATTTGCCATTCCGTCAAGCATACGGCAGGGGAGGTATGTATAGCTCTAAGTCAGGCTCTCTGCTGTCTGGGAGTATTGTCTGGGAGTATTGGATGATTGATTTTAATATTGTTCTATATTGAATCTTATTTTGCTTCTGCTAGAAATATCTTATAATGGTATTGACCTGATTAAGGAAATACTGGCGGAATAAAAATAAGTAATTGCTGTAAGGAGGCCTATATGAAAAAGAAATATATCATCTTCATGATTATGGCAATCTTAATTTCCTTCACATTGACAGGATGTATACCGGGAGATGGCACGTATACATCTGAAAGACCGGCAGGGTTTTTATGGGGCGTTTGGCATGGGTGGATTGCGCCCATTTCACTGATTGTCGGGTTATTTAAGGACAATATCAGCATCTATGAGACTGTAAATACAGGCTGGTGGTATGATCTTGGCTTCTATATTGCTGTGATCAGCGGCTTCGGTGGGGTGTCCTTATCCCGAAAGAAAAAGAAAGAGAAAAAGGAATAATGGCCTTGACTTTCCCCCGTAGTGGAGGGTTTATACTGCTTGCAGGGAGTATGAACTACAACATTGAAATGAAAGAATTTGAGGAAATGACAGTCGCCGCGATCCGTTATAAAGGCAGGTACAGCGACGTCGGGAAGTACATTGGGACCATTTATAAGGGAGATTTATCATAAAGGTCCCGGAATGATTTTCAGGGGGAACCCCAATAAGTATGTTACGGAAATTGTCATGCCGATTGAACAGGAAGGTAGAGATAGCTGAATTTACGCATCAAATTGTAAGTAGCAAACGAATATTTAGCTAGGCTATAATTTTTTAGGCACCGAAATTTCGGTGCCTTTTCTGTATGATGATGTAACGAACTGTTCATTTTTTTAATTAGATTCTTTTTAACATTCCTTCCACTTACTCATAATAAATAAATTAGGGCATAAATGTTCTTTGCGAATAATGTAAGTCTTACCTTTTCTATCAATGAATCCTTCATCAACAAGTTCGTTAATTAATTGACAGGCTACCGACCGGGAAATTCCAATCAAATCTGCAATTTCTTGCTGGGTTAATTTTATATCGATTCTGATTCCGCCTTCGATTTCTACACCATGATCTTGGCCTAAAGATAAAAAAGTGCTTTTTAATTTTTCTTTGGCATGCATAATCTTATTACCCAATATATTTTGATTTAAATTAGCTAAATAATTGCTCATTTTAGATAATGTAGTTTGCATTAAAGTGGGTTCATCCATCAAAAGTTTTTCAAAATTGGCCCGATCTATACAACATATTCTAGATTCTATTACAGCAACACAAGAAGTATAATTATAAACATTTTGCTGGAAGAAAGTATCGTATCCGACGATTTCACCTGGAGATACATAATCAAGAATGGTTTCTGTACCACATTCATTTACTCTAAAAAGCTTCAAGACGCCATACATCAATATAAGAATGGTATCAGCCGCCTCATCCTGTTTAAAAATATATTCGTCAACTTTATATAATCTCTTGCTGGCAAAAGAGCACATCTTGTCACGTATTCTTTGGTCCAGAGAATCAAAAGCCGGTATATTTTTTAAACAAAAATGAACTTTACTATTCATCACATTCATCACATACACCCACCCATTTTAATTTTTAACATATACTTACCCAAACAAAGTGTTTTTACAAATCTTTATCCTCTATTTATTAATCAAGTATATATTTAAATAATTTTTGGATTTGTATGGAGACCTTCAGACCTCATAGGTGATTAAACCCTCAGAATTAATGACCAAAGCTGCAACAGAATAAGCATTTTGCAATGCCTGAATAGTTACTTCTGCTGCGTCAAAAATTCCTTGCTCCACAAGGTCCACATAACAGTCTGTTAATGCATCATACCCATATCCTTGGGGTAAAGTCATGATTTCTGAGATAACCTCCAAGGAGTTACGGCCATTATTTTCGGCGAGAATTTTTACCGGTAGTTTTAAGACTTCCGATACAATTTTGTTTCCTATCATTTCACCCTTATTAGCACTTTGAACAGTTTCCAAAATTTTTGCTGCTTCCAGTAAAGCAACTCCGCCTCCGGGTAAAACACCATGCTCAATCCCTGCTCTTGCAGAGTTCAAGGCATCTTCTACTAAATATTGTTTTCTGATCGCTTCTGCTTCTGTAGCACCTCCTACTTTAACAGTACAGATCTTTCCATTCAGCCATCCTAATCTCTCCCGAAGCTTACCTTTGGTCCAATCGTCCTCGGCATCCACTATGCGCGCTTTAACTTGTTGGGCTCTTTCCTCTATCTCGGTCTTAGAACCATACCCGCCAATTATGGAAGTGCTTTCTTTTTGGACAATTACTTTTTTAGCTCCGCCCAGATGTTGGCTGAGTACTTCCTCCAAGGTAATCCCATTTTCCTCAGAGATTACCATTCCTCCTGTAAGTGTGGCAATATCTTCCAGATAAGCTTTCCGCCTCTCCCCGTAACCAGGGGATGTAACGGCAGCGATCTCCATGGTTCTATTTATTTTGTTGGACACTAACAACTTCAATAGTTCCATTGAGATGTCCTCAGAAATAATAAGCAAGGGCCTTTGACTGGAAACAACACTTTCCAGAACGCTCATGATTTGATAGATATACGTAATCCTCTCATCAACAATCAGAATCAATGGATTCTCCAACTCTACACAGGCCTTTTCCTGCTTATTGATCATGAGAGGAGAAAGATATCCTTTGGCAAATTTAATGCCATCCACAATATCTAAGATTGTTTCTTGTTTTTTACCCAGTTCAAACTGGATGATTCCATTCATTCCTACTTTTTGATAGGCCTGGGTAATGATTCCTCCAATTTCCTCCTCACCGGATGAAACGGTCGCTAGTTGTTGGATTTGTTCTATTGTTTTTACTTCAGTGGCATTTTCTCTAAGCTTGGTTATTACTAAGTCAATTGCCTTACTCATACCCTGCAATATATCCAAAGAATTCTCGCCGGCTGCAACGTTCTTTATTCCCTCCTGTACAAACCCCTGTGCCAGAATAATCGAAGTAGTCGTTCCGTCTCCAGCCATTTTATTCGTCTGTCCAGCGGCTTGCTGGAGAATTCTGCAACCAAGATTCTCAAAGGAATCTTGGAGATCGATACGCTCTACGATGGTTACTCCATCGTTTGTAGTCGTAGGAAAACGGGGCCTTCTTTCTTCAAAAACGACATTATGTCCGTTTGGTCCTAGTGTTGCCTTCACACAATCGGTAACCAGGTTGATCCCACGGACCAAAGCATTCCTGGCCTTTTCACCTTTTAGAATCATAGACTCCATGCAATTAACCCCTTTTTGCTTTTAATTGTGAATAAATATTTTAAAATTGCTTTTTCTGCACTCAGATTAGCTCTGCCGGTTTCTGAAGGTATACTTTAATATTTCCTACACTTACTCAATAAGTAGTCAGATCTTTAAGCTCAGGTTGAGACTTGGTAAACAGCCCTTCACCCACCACAGCCTCACAGGTTAATAGCATGGAAGCGGAACTGATACTGTTCCTTAATGAGCTAATTATGGTTAAACTGGGATCTACGATACCTCCTCTCAGCATATCCGTCATCTGATTGGTAACAATGTCGAAGCCAACCCAAGATTGTACGGAGTTGAGTGATTTAATAATTTGCACATAGTCTTTGCCGGCATTTTTCAGCATTTGGATCATGGGTTCTTCCATGGCTTTGATCACGATTTCATAACCCTTTGCTAATCCATCATTTAATTCGTTCTTGCCTGCCAGCTTTATACTTTCAAGTTCGTCTTTTAAGTTCTGGGCCACCCACCAGGCTGCTTTCCCACCCCCCGGCAAGATACCGGATCTCACAGCTGTCTGGGCTGCGTGAACCCCATCTTCCACCCGGTATTTCAATTCCTGCATTTCAATGTCGGTTATGCCCCCTACTTGAATAACAGCTATACCATCTGACAAATTGGCAATTCGATTCTTGAAAACATCTTGCTCTTTTTTACTAGAACTCATCTCTAACAAGGCTCTGAGCTGCCTGATGCGCTTTTCTATCTCCTCTGTTTTACCCTGACCATTGCTTATAACGGTCTTCCCGCCTGTCACGACGATCCGGTCCGCCTTCCCGCAAGTTGATACCTTACAACTATCTAAAGAACTTCCCAACAACGTAGAGACAACACTGCCACCCGTATACACCGCAATATCTTCAAGAAAATCTAGTCTCTGCTGTCCGGAACCTATCGCTTCAATGGCTACCCCGTTTACCCTGCCGCTCTTCTTGGCCCAGACTAAAGCACCTAAAGCATCTCTTCTAATATCATTGGCTATTAGCAGCAAGCTTCTTTTGTTAGCGACACACCAATTGAGAATCTTATCCATTTCATTGACTGTTGTTATAGGGCAGTCAGTCATAAACACAAACGCTTCCTCAAGTTCAATCACCATACGGTCACCTTTGGTAATGAAATTGGGGGTGGTATATCCTTTCTCAATTTCCAGACCGGAACTTACTTCGACGAAGCTCCTCTTTTGTTGGCTGGAACCCACTGTAATAATTCCGTTTATACCCACCCTTTCCATGGCTTCGGCAATGAGCTTTCCTATTTTCATGTCTTTCGAGGAAACCGTTGAAACACTCAGTATTTTTTCAATCGAGTCAGCAGGAATACTCATTTTTTCTAACTTGTCGCAGGCTGATTGCAAAGCCAACTCCATGCCTTTTTTCAGTTGTTGTGAATTATAGCCGGCCTCCAAGAGTTTCATCCCTTGCCTTACCATAGATGCGAACAAGACAATGGAAGTCGTTGTTCCATCGCCAACTAAATCGTTTGTCTTTTGTGCTACTTCTTGACAAAGTTTTACGCCAACGGATGGAGCCGGATCTAAAAGGACAATATGCCGGGCTACGGTTACACCATCTTTTGTTATCAATGGATAACCATATCTTCTTTCGATGATCACGTTTTTCCCCAGGGGACCCATCGTCGTTTGCACCAAATCTGCCACGGCATATACACCTTTGGCTATTTCACTTCTTACTGTTCCTGAAAAACCCAAGGATGAACCGATTGTTAATCGCATAAAACATTCTCCTGTCTTGTTAAGAGACTATCACCGAATACAAATCTAACAATTCCGAATTTCAACAACGACCCCGTCTTTGATTACAATTTCCGCTGCGGTAGCCTCTTGCAAGGTTTGCCCGATTTGAAGTTCGTAGGGACCTTCTACGGAAGCAAGGACTATTTCTTCACCGATCTTAAATTGACTGACTCTCTTTATTGATTTGTTTGGTCGTATTGCTCTTAGAACCTTCTGTAATTAATTCTTTTATTAGAATTTGTCTGAAAATTGTAATGCTTGACATCTATTTCTTCCTTCCGCATCCTAAATCGCAGCATTAGGCTTGCTCTCCAGCTCTTTGCCTATATTATATCGTTTTTAAGTTTTTTAATGCTTTTGATATTTTCCATCAAGACAATAGGCATCTCTGTGCTGCCAAACCGCATGGGCATACCTCCTTGTTAAATTATTTTTAACATTTGATAAGTATTGAGAACAGTATAGTATCTAATTTTTTTTATGAGCTTAGTAGCGACTAAAGAATATTTGACTCGCTCAATAATAAGCCAAAATAGAATATGTAAAATTATTTTCCGGATTCTCTAGGTACCTTTGACAAAATTGAGATTTTGTTAGAAATATGACAGAAATATTTTTGGTAATAGCTATACTTATCACTAAGGACTATTAAGAAAAAAATGTGAGGTAGGGAGGTGAAATTATGGGGACTTTTCTTGTTTTTTTAGCTGGGGCTCTTTTCGTGGCAGGGATTATTTACATTATGTTACCCAAGGCGAAATCTGGTAAAAAATGGTTGACTGTGATTAACTGGGTTCTTTATGTTGTTTTCTTTTTGGACTTTGGGACAGGAGTATCTTTTATCTATGTTAATGCCGGTTATAACCATGCCAAGGCAGTAAGTGTCTCTATCTTCGTGTTTATGGGCAGCGCAGTCGTAATTGGTTTGATTTTGGCTCGCTTCTTAGGCTTCTTAGGTTTCTTAGGAGGTAAATCAAAAGTAAAGGGGGTAAGTCTTAGTGAATAAGGACGTTAAGAACGTAGAAGAAAATCGCACTAATAAAAAAGAGATGAGTCGAAGAAGTTTTCTGTTAGGCAGTACCGCTTTGGCTGCAACTGCCGGTGTTTTGGCTGCAACTGCGGTTCCTGGCGTAGCTAAAGCAGCAGATCTCGGCTACAAGCTGAATTATGAAAAAGGAAAACCCGGGCAATGGTCTATGATGAAACCGGAAGCGGACTATGGTGGTATTAATGTAAACTACGTTAATCATAACAAAGAATGGTTAGGTTCTACGCAAATTACTGGGGAGATACCAAGGTACCGGCAGTATGACGGCGGTTTTATGAGGTCAATACGTAATGAGCTGGGACCAAAATCAAAATACGGTACACTCAGCTTTGATAGCCGTCGCTATCCGCTGGCCACCGGACTTGCAACTGTTTACAACAATTTAGCTACACTCTGTGAAGGCAAACCGGCACAAGACAAATTGCCTATTCCTGACCCGGAAAAAATGTCTATGAATATTAAAGATGTTGCCTATTTTTTAGCCGCCGACGAAGTTGGCATAGGACTGACACCGGAGTTTGGACCTTGGGAAAGCATGATTACAGATAAGGCAGGTATGATGGCGGGAAAACCTTACGAAGAAGTTTGTAAGCCTAATGTTGTAAGTGCTGCTACTCATCCATATGTCATTGGTATATTGGTTGATAAACATCTGGAAACATTTTTGGGATCTAACGGCTATGACGGTATCTCCAATTCTCAATCTAATAGAGCAGACATGATTCTATCAGGAATTGTCATTTCCATAGCCGCATATATCAGATCTCTCGGTTATGAAGCTGTTGCTTCTCACCAGGGAAAAGAGTATGTTGTTGGCACTCCGGTTGCTATTGCCTGCGGTTTTGGTGAACAACCCAGGGTACTTCAGGCGACAGCTCATCCCAGACTAGGTTTCAGACACAAGATTGCCTGTGTGTTGACAAATATGCCGCTAGCTCCTGATAAGCCTATTGAATTTGGTGTCAAGGACTTCTGCCGTGTATGTAAGAAATGCGCCATAACCTGTCCCGCCCAGGCCATCAGCTATGATGACGATGAAGTAGTTTATAATGGCTATAAGCGATGGAATTTTGATATGGAGGCTTGTCTACATTTCAGAACTGAAAATGAAGAAGGTGTCTGCTGTGCCCAATGTATGAAGGTCTGCCCCTGGAACTCCAAGGAAGACTCCTGGTTCCATAAAGCGGGTATTACAATCGGCGCCAACGGTAGCACATCTGCAAGTCTACTGGTTAAAATTGACGATATGTTTGGGTATGGCACAGAGGTCATTCCAAGATTTAAGTGGTGGCTTGATTGGCCGGAATTGTACAAAATTAAAATCCCGGCTAATAACTAATGAATTTATTCTATACAGTAGAAAAATAAGGCATGATTATGGATTATTTAGAGAGAAACTATTTGCCGGAAAATTTCTATGGTATACCTGCATTAATTGATTATTGTAATTTGGGCGAAATGTGTACCTTTAAAAAGGGAGATCCCATAATCCTTCCAGGCCAGTACTTGAAAAAACTATTATTAATTATTGATGGTAAAGTTAAAGTTTCCAGGCTTTCTTCAAGTGGCAGGGAACATTTTCAATACTTTGCCGAAAAGAATGCTATCATTAACGAGCTTTTTCCTTCGGAAGACAGTCCGTTACAAATTATCGCAACTCGCAATACCCAAACATGTATGTTTACAAGTGGACAGCTTCTGCAGATTATCTCCAATGACAATACGATTGCGCTAGAAATCCTTAAGGGTTTAAGCCAAAAATCAAACTACTTTGAGGAAAGGCTAGTAGAAAGAACCTATGATACAGCTACAACAAGAATATGTCATCTGATTAGAAATCTTGTTTTACAGGTAGGTGTATATGAGGATGGAAGGTGTCTTATTGACATCCCTTTGCCGCAGAACTATATTTCACAAATTACCGGGTTGCATTTTATAACGGTATGCAATGTCATAAAAAAACTAAAAAACGAAAAGATCTTAGGAAAGGACGGGAAAAAGCTTATTGTCTATGATGTGGAAAAGCTAAATAAATACCTTATGCTTTATGAAGAATAAAATAAAAATATTTTTACCTTCAACATAAAAGGCTGTAACTAATCACAGCCACGAAGGGGACGTAACGAAACTTTATTTCGCGACGTCCCCTTAACCTATCTAGCCCAATTTTTTTCAGCTCATCTTTTATCAGTTCGTACTGCCATCTTCCTCATATTATGAGCAACGCAGTGCAAATTCTTTCCCTAATATTAGAACCTGATGATCCAAAAAGTATATCATGATTAAGTTTTATTTTGGAGTTATGGGATAGAATTTAAATAGTTATAATGTTTACAGGAGGAATACAATGCATAAATTAATTCTTGGTCAATACAAAAATTTAAATCTGGCTGAACCAAAAGGGTTTGATCAAAAAGATTTAGAAAAAGCAGTACTTGAATCAATCCTAAATACCGTGAATATTTGGTGCAAGCAGAACACAACCGTCGAAGAGGAAGATGTCATCATAATTAAAGTCGAGGCCAAGGAAAGAGGAATTTTAGTCCCGGAATTTTGCCAAAACAAACTGCAGTATAAAGTAGGTGATAAGAGTTACTTAAAAGAGTTTATGAACGCTATCGGCAAAAAATTGGGGGAAAGCTTTAGCATGGAAATTGATTTTGATGAGACCTGTGTCATTGAAAGGATCAGGAATAAAAAAGTTAATTTATACGCAACGATTACGGATGTCCTTTATAAAAAAATACCGGAAATCACAGATGACTTAGTACAAAAAATGGAACCGGACTGCCGTACCTTGGACGAAATGAAAGCAAAGTATGCGGCTATACTGAAATCCAGAGGTTTAGCCAATATTTATCAACAAAAAAGGGACTTAGTTTTGAAAACGATTATCGACAACTCCAGTTACGAATTTGATGAAGATGAGTTTGATCAAGCTTTAAATACGATAATTGAACAAACTAAAAGGTCAATTATGAATTCAAATCCTCCTGACATTGACCGAATAATGCAAATTAATGAAAACGACGCATATTTTAGAATGGACTGTGAAAAAGTAACCAGACAAATGATTATGGAAAACCTGGTGATTAATGAGATTTGCAACATGGAACAGATTGAAGTTACCACTGAAGAATTTGTTTTAGAAAAAGCGAAATACACAGAGGATGAGGCGGCGTCAGAGGAATTCATAAAATACTTTCCTACCGACCAGTCCTTTGAATTATATCTTTTAAGAGAAAAGGTTTTGCATTGGTTATGTCTGAACAATTTTAATGTCTATTAAAATCAAGTAACCTATTAGCTAAAGATACCTGCTGCGTTGATAGGCTCCTAAAAAAGTGTTAGCTAAAAAAATGAATAAACTATATGTCTTATTGGTACAATACAGTATTGAAGCCATGCATCACAGTACGGATGGAAGTGTATTTTGGATGTGGATTCGGAAAATTTACGCTTCAAAGATTAAAGATAACAACCACCCAATTCTAACGACTGATTTAAATACAAATATTGATCTCATCAAAAACATTTTTAAAGATGATCAAACACTGATCACCCGTTATATTGAAAATCAAACGGATACTACGATTAAATGCTGCGTTTTTTATATTGACGGCATGGTTAATAACAAATTATTAAATGAAGATATTATACAGCCGCTTTTGGAACACGGGTTCGATCCCAAAGCATCCGACCTTATTAATGTTATTGCCAAGCAGGTCACCTTATCCGGCAGCGTTGATAAAACATCTGATTTTTATCAAATTATTCAGGCTATTGTGTATGGGGATTCAGTGCTGCTGGTTAACGGATACAGCGATGCTCTTATTTTAAATACAAAAGGCTGGACAACCAGAGCCATTGCAGAACCTGAGGCAGAAAGGGTTTTAAGGGGTCCCCGTGAAGGCTTTAATGAATCCATCATGGCCAATTTAACGATGCTTCGGAGGAAACTCAGAACACAGGATTTAAAAATGAAATTCAAGGTATTCGGAGCCAGAACGCAAACAAAAGGGTGTATTTGTTATATTGAGGGTGTGGCGAATAAAGACATCCTAGCCGAGCTTGAAAGAAGGCTCGATAGATTTTCAATTGACGGCACGTTGGATGTCAATTATATCAGTGAATTTATCGACGAAGAACCCTATTCCCCCATCAAGACAATCGGAAGTACGGAAAGACCTGATACTGTTGCAGCGAAGCTTTTAGAAGGCAGGATAGCGCTGTTTTTGGACGGCACTCCGGTTGTGTTAACGCTACCCCATCTTTTCATTGAGCACTTTCAGAGCAGTGATGACTATTATCTCAATTATTTTTTCGCGTCGATAGGCAGGTTATTAAGAATCTTCGGGTTTTTGCTGACAATAAGTGCACCGGCTGTTTATGTGGCAATAACATGCTTTCATCATGAAATGCTGCCAACACCCTTGATGATGAGTATTATAATGGCCCGTCAGAGTGTTCCTATGCCTACGGTAGTTGAAATGTTTTTGATGCTTATCATGTTTGAAATATTGCGGGAAACAGGAAACAGAATGCCCAGCAATATCGGTCAATCTCTGAGTATTGTCGGTGCTCTTGTTGTCGGACAGGCTGCCGTTGATGCCAAGCTGGTCAGCGCACCTGTGATTGTCATCGTGGCAACGGCCGGTATTACCGGTCTATTAATACCCAGAATTAAGGGCGGAATTATTATCATACGCTTTATATTGCTGTGTCTTTCTTCGATACTCGGCTTATACGGATATATTTTCGGCATGATGGGTCTAATGATATATTTGTTCAACATACGGTCTTTTGGAATCCCTATTATGAACGGCTTACAGAGTAAACAAGATATGTATATAAGGTCACCATGGTGGAATATGATGAAAAGGCCCCAATTTATGGCTGTTGATAAAACCAGAAGCAATTCAGACGGTGATCCGGAATGAAAAGGCAAAGAAAAGTTTTAATCTTTTTGTCAATCTTTATTACAATACTGATGACCGGATGCGCAAATTACAGAGAACTGGAAACCCTTGCAGTTGTTACCGGAACGGCCTTTGATAAAGGCAGCGACGGTACCGGATATCATTTGACTTTCGAGATATTGGGTCAATCAGGAGGCGGCGGTGCGCAGGGACCAGCTGTAAAATCCCAATTAATTGAATCGGATGGAAATACAATATTTGACGCGGTCAGAAATGCCCTAAAGAAATCCGATAAAAAACTGTATTACGGAGACTGTAAAACAGTGATCATCAGCAATGAGCTGGCACGCGAAGGCATAGCCCCGGTCTTGGACTGGCTTAACAGAGATTCTGAACCCAGAATCACGATTGATCTTTTTATCTCCAAAGAGAAGACAGCAAAAGAGGTGATCGAACAAAAAAGTCTTAACAATCCTATAACTTCTTATGCTCTTAGTAATATCGATAAGAACAATCCCAAGTTTCTGTCGAAAACAGCCTATGTGCAATTATACCAGGCCAATAATATGTTGGGTGGCGAAGGAACCTCATTAATACTACCTGCGCTGGATATTGCAAATAATCAAAATGATAAAATCACCGAACTTGGTGGTACCGCAGTTTTTAAAAAAGACAAGCTGCTGGGTTATCTTGGGAGCGATGAATCAAAATACCTGGTTTTTATAAAAAACCAGGTGACTAGCGGGCTGCTTATAATCAATATGGAATCTGCCTCTCCTGGTATAAGCCTTGAGATTATAGACAGCAAAACAAAAGTCACACCGATTTTAACCGGTAAATTGCCTGAAATGAAAATTGAGATCAAAATGCAGGTTGCGTTGGGTGAAATGCAAACATCAGCCGACCTGAATACGGAAAGCGGGATTAAAAAAATAGAAGAAAAAGCATCAGCAACCATTGAAGCAAATATTAAACAATTGATTACAAAAGTTCAACGGGAATATGACAGTGATATCTTCGGTTTCGGAAGCGCCATATATAAGAACAATCCTGATTATTGGAAGAAAATAAAACCCCAATGGGACAGTTTGTTTCAATCACTCCATATCGACGTTTCAGCAGAAGTGGAAATAATAAACACCGGGCTGTCGAAATCGAAGGTTAAAGTTGGTGGATAAAATTGCGTTATATTATAATTTGTAGCTTTTTATACCTTGCTATACTGATTTTTGACATAATACCCTTAATGAAAAGGAAAAGGAATAATAAAAAGTCCTTACTTATTTACATGCCGGTTTTTTTATTTACATTGGTTATAAATATCCTGTATGGATTGGGTGTCAAGATTCCCAGCCCGGCAGAGCCAGTTAAAGACATTGTCATCTGGATTTTGGGAATAAAGTAGGGACAAAGTGATGCAAAAAAATTTAATTTCAACAAAACAGGCAATTTACATTTTGATTATGTTCATCTTAGGCAACTCGCTTATGTATACCGGCAGTAAAGCAAAACAGGATACCTGGCTGGCGGTTCTTATCGCCCTGGTTCTGTTTGCTCCAATGATGATGGTGTATGCAAGAATTGTAAGCTTGTATCCGGGCAAAAATCTTTACGCCATTGTCATTGACGTCTTCGGAAAATTTTTGGGAAAGGCCATAATTTTTTTATACGTTTTATACGCGATATCTCTGGGCACGTTACTCATGAGGAACTTTTCAGAATTTATTCACGTCGTCGCCATGTCGGAAACACCAAAGATAGTCCCTTTGGTTTTCCTTTTCGCGCTGAGTGTCTGGATGATAAAAAGCGGTGTGGAGACATTGGGAAGGTGGACCAGAGTTGCCTTGCCGGTCGTCCTCGTGGCAGTGGCGGTGACTCTTCTTATATCGATCAAATCCATGAATTTTAGCAACCTTAAGCCTGTTGCTGGCACCGAATTTAATATTTTAATGGAAAGCGCTTTTACATTATTTTCCTTTCCTTTTGCTGAAACAGTACTTTTTACCGTTTTATTCGGTTCGGTAAAAGCAAACAGCAACCCCTACAAAATTTATATTTATGGCGTCGTTATCAGCACACTTATTTTTCTTGCCGCAGGTTTTAGAAATACCCTCGTCTTGGGATTATCGCTCGATACGTTTTATTTTGCTTCTTATGCTGCAGTCAGCACAATATCATTGGGGGAGTTTTTCACCAGAATAGAAGTTTTAATCGGTCTGGCGTTTTTACTTGATCTTTTTGTAAAATTATGTGTATGCATATTTGCGGCTTCAATTGGAATATCAAAGATTGTAAATATTAAAAATTATAAAGAGCTGGCAATCCCCGTGGGATTGTTAATGATGACGCTGGCGATTATTCTTTTTGCCAATATACTTGAAATGTATGATTGGCTGGATATTTATAAATATTTTGCTTTGCCTTTTCAGGTCATTTTGCCTTTGATAATTCTGGCCGGAGCTGAAATAAAAACAAGATTGAAGTAAATAATGAGTGGCAGGATGGCCCCTTTTAAATTACGCAAGACCTATCAATTTTGTTGCAGCCTATATCGTTTTTGTTGGTTAGGCTGTTAGTTATTTGTTTTCAAGGAGACATTATTATCAAAGTTAATAGAGTATAATTTGGGTATAATATATGAGACTTTATAGTCCTGATTTAAAATATTATAAATAGGGGGATTGGCAAATGCTTTTTTTTCCTACCGAAAAATTCTACGATGATTTTGATTATTTCACTCAAATATTTAGTAAGAATGGATATAGAAAAATTCTTAAACCAGAAACTGTAAATACAGTTCAAGATGATATGAGCAACCGGCTCTACTTCATTTATAAGGGAATTATAAAAATTGTTATACGTAATGAGTATTGCGACGAAAAAATAATGGTTTTTTTTAGGGAGGGCTGTGTTTATGAGGATATGGGCCTCTTTTCTGAATTGCCAAACCCATCTTCTTCTATTAGTGTTACCGATTGTGAAGTTTATTATCTCAATAAGGATAAAGCAATTGAATTGTTCTTAACAGACTCCGAATTTGCGCTTAAGTTAATGAGACAGGCTTGTGCAAAGCATTATTATACTTTTAAAAGAGTGGCTTCAATTAGTTTCTTAAATGTTGAAGAAAGACTAACACTCTTGTTAAAATCAGTAAGTGATTATAATACTACCAGCCAGGACGAATGGCTTGAGCCTAAAATAAAGCTAACCCATGAGTGTATGAGCGAAATTCTAAACGTAAACCGTACTACAATTTCTAGATTACTATGTGAATACTACAAACGAGGAATTATTAAAAAACAAGGAAAAAAAATATTGTTTTCCCGTAAGATTTATGAGCAACCTAGCTTTGAAGAAACATTTTAGAGTTTTTATTTGGGAACTTACCTTCGGCACATTAGTGCCGTTTTTTTGTTGTTAATGCTACATTAAAATGGAGATTATAAAGACTATTATTGCGTTTTTTATGCAAAAGACGCGATAGTTCCTTTTTTATATAATGTAGAAAAAAGGAGGGTTTGGTTATGGCTAAAGAAGAAAAATCTATTCCTGATGAGCCGGCAACAAAAGTCAATCGCAGACAATTTCTTAAATTAGGAGCCTCTACAGGTATTGCAATGGCTGCTGCGACTGTTGCCTTGGAAGGGGGGGCACTTGTCGATCCAAAACAAGCATATGCAGGAGTAATCAAGACACACGATGAAATTCCCTATGAAATCCCTGCAGACCACAAACGCTACAACCAACGTAATCATATGTTTGGCCGGGCAAGAAGTGGAGATCCCGAGGTAGGTAAAATGGCAGAGCATTTTCTCTCACACAGATTCAATGGTTATGATGGAGTTGAATCACCTGGTTATACTGTACTTGATGGTGCGGCTGCTCGTGCAAGCTTTGCTCTTGACTGGTACGTTAATGGCGAAAATGGTAGCGGTAATTCCAATACGGGGTTGTATGCCTGGCGTCCCAAACTGATCGATTTTCTGTTTAGGTGGGGTGATCCGGATAGAAATATTCATTCCCCCGGGGTAAAAAGTCCCGAAGAAGGAACGATGGCAGTAAAAAGGATGGCTAAATATTTTGGTGCTCATTCAGTCGGTATAGCTCCTTATGATGAACGTTGGATTTATACTGAAACGTTTAACGGTGAAGTTCAGAAATTTACCCCTCCGGATTTTGGTTTTGAACCCAAACATGCAATCGTAATGACTATTCCCATGGAGTATAAAGGAATGAGTTGTGCTCCGACCTTTTTAGGATCGGCTGAAGTAGGAAGAGCTTATAACATGTGCGGGGTAGTTGCGTTTAGTTTATCCATATTTATTAAAGATCTGGGATATCATGCGGTTGCAATCGGAAGTGACACTTCAATATCCATACCGCAGGCTATTCAGGCGGGTCTAGGGGAATTAGGCAGGATGGGGCTGCTTGTTACTCCTGACCTTGGTCCAAGTGTTAGAATCTGCAAAGTATTTACTGACATGCCTTTAAATCATGATAAACCTATTTCCTTCGGAGTGACTGAATTTTGCAATAGCTGCAAAAAATGCGCCGAACTATGCCCCTCTCAGGCTATTAGCTATGATGCACAAACAACTGTAGGACCTAGTAAGATAAGTTCAGCTTCGGGAGTAAAGAAATGGTATATTAACCCGGAAAAGTGCTGGAGTTGTTGGGGGGATGATAACGTCAGGTCATGCTGTGGAGCTTGTATAGCTGCTTGTCCATATACTAAGCCAGAGGGCTGGCATCATACCTTAGTTAGGAGCATAACAGGGACGCCTGGTCTTTCGCCAATCATGAAAAATATGGATGATCTTTTTGGATATGGAAAACTGTATAATGAACAAGCAGCAACAGATTGGTGGAAAGAATAAAAGGAGGTAATGAAAAATGGCCCTGATGACTTTTATCCTGGGATTATTGGTTGCCGGTTTCGGTTGGGGAGTCAACATCTTACGGAAGAGTACAAAATATTCGATTACCTGGCTTGGCTGGGCAGGAATTGTCTTAAGTTTTATGGTTTTATTGTTTGCGATTAGTTGGTCATGGAGTTGCCTTTTAGAAGGTAGTACTCGATCTGCAGGCGTAGGTATTCTTATGTTTGGGGCTATTGCAGTTGTTATCGGAGCGATAACTAGGGTAATAATTATAAGAGGAATTCCTACATCTAAAAAAAATCATACTGATGGAGTAAGCCAAAGTGCATAAAGCCCTAAGTAATGCAAATAAGTACTTGGCAATATAGCTATCATAAAGGGTTTTAAGGTAAGATTAAAAGTTTTATTACAACAAAGGGGAGGGAACGCCTCCCCTTTGTATGGATTTATAGATTCCAACAGATAGGCAGGTTGGAACCTTCAGACGAACATTTATTTGGTACAAAAGATGGGGTAAAGTCACAATGATTAACAAAAAAGTAGAGAATAAAACAAAAAATGTGATTAAGATCATTGCTATATTAATATTAGTAATTTCATTATTTGTTAGTTGGGTGATACCCGAAAAAGATTTGCTGCCATTTGCCAAAGAAGTCCTTCCTCAAGCCCAATCCTTCCAAAAGGTCACGTCTTCTCCCCTAACATATGAGGGAATAGTTCAAGGGAGAGATGGAAAGATGCAAAGAGTTGGCTATGTAGTCATTAATCAGGCAGTGGGTTATGGCGGCCCGATTAAGATGGCTACAGGAATTGATTTGAAAGGGAAAATTCAAAAAGCAATTATTGTAAACTATAAAGATACACCTTCCTTTGTTCAGATGGTTTTGAAACATGGCTATCTAAAGCAGTTTATTGGCAAGGACATTACTGAACCATTGAACATTGAAAAAGATATTGATCGTGTCTCTGGGGCAACTTATACCTCCCGCGGAATAGCTAAGGCAATCTCCCAAGGAAGTCACGCTGTAGCAAGAACCCAGTTTAAATTGAGTGTTTCGGATGAGGAAGTTGCTTTTAAGTTTGGTTTAAAAGAAATATCTGTATTGTTGTTGGTTATTTTGATGTTAATTGGGGTTGTATTAAAAAGCAAAAAGTTAAGATGGGTAACCTTAATTGGCAGCCTAATTTTTATAGGCTTTAAATTTAATACTCCTTTTTCTCTGGCTAACGTTGCTGCCCTATTAATGGGTAACTTCCCTTCCATCCAGGAAAATCTGGTCTGGTATATTCTGATGATTGGTATCCCAATTATTACCTTTGTGGCCGGCAGGAACCTCTATTGCTTCTGGCTTTGTCCTTTTGGTGCTTTGCAGGAAATTTTAGGTAAGATCGGCGGAGGCAGTTTTAAGTGCTGTAACAAAAAAATAGAAACAAAAGCTTCTAAGATCAAATATGCCCTGGTATATTTTGCATTATTGGCTGCCATCTTACTTCAATCCCCTGGCGTTGCCGGTTATGAGCCTTATTCAACTTTATTTGGGTTACAAGGTTTTGGCATCGAATGGTTTATCCTACCCCTAGTACTCTTTCCATCACTTCTAATCAGGAGATTTTGGTGTCGATTTTTTTGTCCGGGGTTAATACTCAATGTGATCATTTTGCGTCCCAGGAAATATATTATAGGGATTTTAGAAAAAGGGGTCCCAGAAAAAGGAAAGTTTAAAACGGTTCCGGAAATCAAAGGGACCAAAAGAATTGGGCAATTGAAGGAATCCAAGTAAGATTTGTAAATGATTGAATAACATCGAGGTTAAAGAATGAAAAGCAAATTAAGCATGGGGGATTTACTATTTATTGTATTGATATCCGCTGTTGCCATCATGATTGTGATAAGTGAATGGCAGGCTTATCAAACTATCCCTTAGTCAAGTATCCAGCCAGCAATGCCGCTTTAATTACTATGAGCTTTTTTAGAGCTGATCCTGCCCACTATATCATACTGAAAACCGCCGAATAGCTTTTCTGACTACTAACAGAAACAACTGACAAAAATTTTGTCAGTTGTTTTTGTGTCGCGGCCTAGCTAAGCACGAATTATTTAACTAGTGAAAGTCCAGTCGATCCATTGCCGTATAATGGTTATCTCAGTTGGTATATTAATATGTGCCGTCAATTGAAAATTTATCGAGCCTTCTTTCAAGCTCGGCCAGGATGTCTTTATTAGCCGCACCCTCAATATAACAAATACACCCTTTTGTTATAATAGCCGGGACCGGGACACTTAGGAGCATGTTGTCATGGTTTATTGGTGCGTATGGCATCGCAAAGCAAAATAAGTATAAATTGAAGAATTTTTCATAAATTAAGCTTATACTAAATTTATGATTATTGACACAAAAGCTTTGAAATAAATGATAAAAAGGCAATTGTAAGAAAGGAGTGGGAATTATGCAGGAGAATTTCGAAAAATGGAAGGTGGGTATTCCGGATACATTTTATCCGATAAGCGAATTGCAGAAGTATGTTGAATACGGCACAGTCAAATCTTACTTAAAAGATAGTTTAGTTGTTTNACCGGGTGAANNAATCCNTAAATTTATCTATGTGCTTACCGGTAAATTGCAAGTAAANTTTCTGTTCAGCGATGGNCGAGAACGAATGGTTTATTTTGGCGGCNAACATTGTATGTTCAACTATTTATTTCAANANAACTCCGACAATCGTATGGNNGCTTATATTNTAGCCTTAGAAGACAGCCAACTATGTTTTTTTTCTTGGGAACAGCTTGAAAAGATTTTTCATATGGACGGAAATCTTNTCTTTNAAATAATGANAAATGAGANTGCCAAANGCAATTTCTTTATGAAACAGGCGGCCGAGATGGACTTTTTAAATCCGACAATACGGATTGTGAAATTGATTTATCAATTATGCGTTTCTCAGGGGAAGCCTGTTAATAATCATATCGAGGTCAACATTAATTTACCCTTGAGAGATATTTCTGAAATAACCGGAGCTCATTATGTAACCGTCTCCAAAGTATTCTGCACGCTGAACACGCTTCATATTTTAGATAAGAAGAGAGACAAGATCGTTATTTTTGATATCAGAAAGCTGGAAGAATTAACACAAGAAACACAATTATTCAAACATGATGGCACTAATTAGCATTTGTAAAATATTATCATTTATAAAATGATTATTTTCAATTTAAACTGAATCATTTAATTATCTTATTTTGTACAATGTACCTAGTCATCCGATTGACCAAATCGCTAAAAGAGGAGGTGAAAATGATGGGTACATTGTTGATTTTTGTTGCTGGCGTGTTATTTTTAGCCGCAATTCTTTTTATTAAACCTCGCGCCAAAATGGAGCAAATGTGGAGAACAGTGATTAACTGGGTCTTATTCGTGATTTGGTATGCTGTTACCTGGACGGGAATTTCCTTTATCTACATCAACGCATCCGTAGGGCATGTTAAAGCAACGAGTACTGCAATATTCCTATTTGGAGGATTAGCTATTATCCTTGCAGTTGTACTGGCACGTTTGTTAGGCTTCATCACGATTGGAAAAACGAAAAAGACAAATACTGAACAAGCTTGAAAAGAGGTCAAAAAGAATGAGTAGTGAGCAAAAAAAACAACCTCAAATCAACCGAAGGAATTTTCTGAAAGCCGGCGCTGCAGCCACATTCCTTGGTGTTGCCGGAGTATTAAAAACACCTGGTAAGTTTGCAAGTGCAGCAAGCAGTGTGCAATATGCTGCTGCGCCAGAAGGACAATGGTCCAAGATTCATCCTGTGCACGATATGGGCAGTGCTTCAGTACGCTATGTGGAAAATAATGATCAATGGTTGGGAACCACTAAGATCGTTGGAAAGATCAAGAATATCAGCGAAGCTGACGGTGGTGGTGGACTGCTATTAAGAGGTAAACTTGGCGATAAGGCATTTCGAGGATTCATGACGCAAACTCTGAGATCCCCTTTAAACACAGCAATTGCTCAAGCCGCTGGTCCTATTGCTTCGCCGGCAGTTATGGAAGGAAAGCCTGCTCCTCAGAAAATGGCGATACCTGATCCAGAGCAAATGTCAATGCACATTAAAGATCTGGGTTACTTTCTGCGTGCAGATGATATAGCAATTGGCAAAATGCCGGAATATGCCTACTTTTCCTATCATACATTAAACGCGTTTGATTTGCCGAAAAAACCTGTAGAGGAATGCGTCGTACCTGTAACTGAACGGATGCCATATGTCATCACCGTTATGGTTGACCAACATTTAGAAACGATGTTGGGTTCCACTGGCTATGACGGGATCAGTGATGCGCAGTCCTTTAATGCTTATCACGCTACAGCTAATATATCTGTCATCATAGCAAATTACATCCGCAAACTTGGTTATAATGCAAGGGCCTCTCATGCTTTCAATAACATTTTGGCAGTTACCCCTTGTCTTATCGCAGCCGGGTTGGGAGAGCTATCCCGCACAGGTAACACCAGTGCCCATCCCCGGCTCGGATTCCGCCATAAAGCTGCTGTCGTTACTACGGATCTGCCGCTTGCTCCGGATAAGCCAATCGATTTTGGCTTACAGGATTTCTGTAGAGTGTGTAAGAAATGTGCAACGGAATGTCCGGCTCAAGCCATTTCCTATGATGCCGATCCTGTGGAATATAACGGATACTTGCGCTGGAACGTCAATTCTAATACGTGCCAAATATTCCGGGTAACAAACGAAGAAGGTATTTCCTGCGGACGGTGCATGAAAGTCTGCCCATGGAATTCCAAAGAGGATTCATGGTTCCATCAGGCGGGAACCTGGATTGGAAGCCAGAATTCGACAGGAGCCAGTCTCCTTAAATCGATTGATGATATGTTCGGATATGGCACCGAGCAGATCTTGGATTATAAATGGTGGCTTGAATGGCCGGAAAATCACAAAATTCCGGAAACATTAACTACAACAAGGGCTTCATTGACAGGTGTAAAATAAGCATATTCAACGCTTAATATGGAGCGATTTCCTTCATCTGAGTACTCCACGTGTGTCTGGACAAAGAAGAGATGAAGCGCGGAAAGGTTAGCCACCAAGCAAAGGGGACTAACCTTTCTTCTACATACTCACTGTTATTATTTTATTATCTGTATCAATCCAGCAATTGTCCCATATGCAGTTTACCTAAAATATTATCATTTTCAATTTAGATTGAATCATTTAATTACCTTATTTTGTACAATGTACCTAGTCATCCGGATTGACCAAATCGCTAAGAGAGGAGGTGAAAATGATGGGTACATTGTTGATTTTTATAGCTGGCGTGTTATTTTTAGCCGCAATTCTTTTTATTAAACCTCGCGCCAAAATGGAGCAAATGTGGAGAACAGTAATTAATTGGGTCTTATTCGTGATTTGGTATGCTGTTACCTGGACGGGAATTTCCTTTATCTACATCAACGCATCCGTAGGGCATGTTAAAGCAACGAGTACTGCAATATTCCTATTTGGAGGATTAGCTATCGTCCTTGCAGTTGTACTGGCACGTTTGTTAGGCTTCATCACGATTGGAAAAACGAAAAAGGCAAATACTGAACAAGCTTGAAAAGAGGTGAACAAGAATGAGTAGTGAGCAAAAAAAACAACTTCAAATCAACCGAAGGAATTTTCTGAAAGCCGGCGCTGCAGCAACATTCCTTGGTGCTGCCGGAATATTAAAAACACCTGGTAAGTTTGCAAGTGCAGCAAACAACTTCACTGTGCAGTACGCTGCTGCGCCAAAAGGACAATGGTCCAAAATTCATCCTGTGCACGATATGGGCAGTGCTACAGTACGCTATGTGGAACATAATGATCAATGGTTGGGAACCACTAAGATCGTTGGAAAGATCAAGAATATCAGCGAAGCTGACCATGCTACTGGACTGACATTAAGACATCTACTTGGTGAAGAAGGAGCTAACGGGGTTGGAGATAAGGCATTTCGAGGATACTTGACCCAAACTCCGAGATCCCCTTTAAACACAGCAATTGGTCAAGCCGCTGTTCTTCTTGCTACGCCGGCAGCTGTGGCAGGAACAGGAAAGCCTAATCCGGATAAATTGGCGATACCTGATCCCGAGCAAATGTCAATGCACATTAAAGATCTGGGGTACTTTCTGCATGCAGACGATATAGCAATTGGCAAAATGCCGGAATATGCCTACTATTCCTATCATTGTCTAGATGTGAAAGGTATGGCGAAAAAACCTCTAGAGGAATGCATCGAACCTGTAACCGAACGGTTGCCATATGTCATCGGCTTTGTGAAAGACCAACATTTAGAAACGATGCTGGGTTCCACTGGCTATGACGGGATCAGTGATGCGCAGTCCTTTAATGCTTATATCGCTACAGCTTTAATATCTGTCATCATAGCAAATTACATCCGCAGGCTTGGTTATAATGCAAGGGCCTCTCATGCTTTCAATAACATTTTGGCAGTTACCCCTTGTCTTGTCGCAGCCGGGTTGGGGGAGATGTGCCGCACAGGTAACACCAGTCTCCATCCCCGGCTCGGATTCCGCCATAAAGCTGCTGTCGTTACTACGGATCTGCCGCTTGCTCCGGATAAGCCAATCGATTTTGGCTTGCAGGATTTCTGCAGAGTGTGTAAAAAATGTGCAGCGGAATGTCCGGCTCAAGCCATTTCCTATGATGCCGATCCTGTGGAATATAACGGATACTTGCGCTGGAACGTCAATTCTAAAAAGTGCAGTATATTCCGGACATCAAACGAAGAAGGTATTTCCTGCGGACGGTGCATGAAAGTCTGCCCATGGGATTCCAAGGAGGATTCATGGTTCCATCAAGCGGGGACTTGGATCGGAAGCCAGAATTCGGCAGGAGCCAGTCTCCTTAAATCGATTGATGATATGTTCGGATATGGTACCGAGCAGATCTTGGATTATAAATGGTGGCTTGAATATCCGGAAATGTACAAAATTCCAGAAACTATTGTATTGAAGTAAAGTCTTCATTACTTCGTTTAACAAAACATCTTTTGCCAGCTATACTGGTGTGGCTGCCGATTACGAAAAAATCCTGAAACCTTGTCAAAAACGTGATAGAGGAAAATCCGTAAACCTCCTGGGGATGTGCTCCGGGAGGTTTATCGTCTTAAATATGGATATTTTGAAGGAAAGAGCAGAAATTTAGCGAATTATTCTAAAAGTTTATATTGACAGAAAAGGAAATAGTTCCGTTTTTAAATACGAAAGGTTTTGCATAGAATAAGATCTAAGAGATACAAAATCATATCCAATCTTAATTTATGATCAATGTTGAAAAACAGTAGGAGGAGAGTATGAATAAAAAACGCTGGATTTCTATCGCGGTTATCGTTGTTTTACTGGTGATATACGTACAGACAGATGTTATTTCCGGAGGAGCAAACATGGGAAAATTGGAAAAATCCCTGTTGCCTTCGGAACCCTCATTCACCACCGGGACTTATCAGGAAGGAACCGGTAAAACGATTGCTCTGATCAACGTCAACGGAACCATTCAGTCCACAAGTGATTCATTGTCAGCCACCGATACCTATAATCACCAGATATTTTTACAGGAAATCGAAGATGCCTTTACCAATCCTGAGATTCAGGCGGTTGTCCTGGCAGTTGATTCACCTGGCGGCGGTGTGTATGAAAGTGATGAGATTTATCAGAAATTGATCAGTTTAAAAGAAAAATACCCAAAACCTTTGGTTGTTTCCATGGGTACATTGGCAGCCTCAGGCGGTTACTTTATTTCGATGCCTGCGGATAAAATTTTGGCGACTCGGGATACGCTGACCGGATCCATCGGCGTCATTATGAGCACGTATAATTACAGCGAGCTGGCAAAAAAATTGGGTGTTGAGGAAATTGTTTTCAAAAGCGGCAAAAACAAAGACATCATGAATCCAATGCGTGAAGCGACGGAAGAAGAAAAGCAGATCATGCAGGGAATCATTGATGAGTATTATGGCTATTTTGTCGATGCAGTGGCAAAAGGAAGAGAAATGGACCGGCAGACCGTCATCAAAGTCGCCGATGGAAGAGTGTATACAGCGACGCAGGCTAAATCGCTGGGCCTCATCGATCAGATCGGTGATCTGGACGGAGCCATTGCTGAAGCAGCAAAAATGATTAACGAAAGTGATCCAAACGTTATCCAATATCAAAATGAAACGCTGTTTAATTTGAATCGGCTCTTCTCCATGGTGTCTCCCCAACTTGATTTCTTGGGAATCAAACAGGATTTGCAGGACAGCGCGGTACCTACCGTGATGTACCTGTATCGCTAAAGGAGCGTGATTCAGCCATGGATATTGATTATATTACAAATAGCGGTGATCAGACAGCGGAAAGTGCAAATACAATGGAAAATGTCAATGTTGTAGATTTAAGAGTCGTTGGTTTTTGGACCAGATTCTGGGCCTTTATCATTGATCTGGCAGTCATTGCGATGAGCAGTCAGATATTTTTCCGGGTTATATGGCCTGCAGGTCTTGAAACAACAACCATTAAATCATTTGTCCTGATCAATGCACTCTTTCCGGGCATCTGGGGAAGTATATATTTCGTTTTGCTGACGATGTATTTCGGACAGACACTCGGGAAGATGATCATGGGAATTAAAGTTATAAGCAAAGATGGCAGCCCGCTCAGCTGGTCTGCAGTCGCTATGCGGGAAGTCGTCGGGAGAACACTGGCACAGCTGCTCGGCACCTACCTGGGTTATTTGATTTGCGCATTTCATCCTCGGAAACAGGCCTTGACCGATATCATCGGCGATACCTATGTGGTTTATACTGAGGATAAAAAGAGGGGCAGATGGGTTCAGATCCCGGTGGCACTGAGTGCCAATGCGGAATAAGCAATTCTATGCGACCGGCCCAATATTTGGAGGAAAACAAAGATGAACTTTATCGGCAATCTAATCTGGCTGCTATTTGGCGGCATTATCGGAGCAATTCTGTGGTTTGTGGCAGGGGTGGTTTTATGTGTCACCATCGTCGGCATTCCTTTTGGCCTTCAGTGTTTTAAAATATCCCTGCTTGTTTTGTGGCCATTCGGCAAAGAAGTTATCCTTGGCGGCTTTGGGGTCGGGGGATTACTTTTAAATATTCTCTGGCTGATTTTTCTGGGATGGGAGCTGGCCGTACATCATTTAATTATCGGCCTTATTTTCTGCGTCACCATCGTCGGCATTCCGTTTGGGCTCCAGCATTTTAAGTTTGCCCAGTTGGCTTTGATTCCTTTTGGGGCAAAAATCGTGGACAAATAAATCATTTCCATAGGTATCCCAATTAAGTTTGTTGAATAAAAGAACGTCTTTTTAGGCGTTCTTTTTAGTAGTGCTGCCTTTTATCGAAAATGAGAAAAACATGTATGGATAAGTAGATGTAAATCATTCATTATGCAGTTATTGAATCACTTTTCACTGTTCAGCAGCTAAACAGCATAATCAGGTAAAACTCCTTAAAGCAATAGAAATTTATAATTGCGTATAGATACTCGTTTGATAGTCCCTTAACTGCTGGATGTCTTTGATATAGTAATACCCGTTCGTCTGCTCGATTAACATTAATTCCTTTAATTTTTTTATAATCCTTAATGTCGTTATTCGATTTATACCGAGAAGATTGCTGATAAACTGCTGGCTGATTTTAATATTTAACTTGATTTTTGTGTCTTCTTCAACTCCGAAATTTTCGGCTAATGTTAAAAAAAGGTTGCACATCCCCCATTCTGTATCGTGATAGAGCAATTCATCAATATGATTCATATTGGAATAAAATTTCTTTGTAAGGGATTGCAAGAGAAAAAGCGTTACATTTAAGTCTTTTGCCAATAGGTCCAATAGATCTTCTTTCTTTATAAAGACTAGCGTGGTATCTATACTTGCTTTAAAGTAACAAAAAACCGGAACATTAAAAAGAACATTGGATTCTAAGAAAATACTGCTCTTCTCAAGAATGCATATGATCCGTTCATTTCCTTTGGGAGAGAATTCAGAAGCAATGACTCTGCCTTCTTTGACAAAATAAAATCCTTCCGTGACGTCTCCTGGAGACGCAATAACTGAATTTTTTTTAAAGAATAATTCCTTACCATTTTCAATAAATGTTTTGGAAAAGTTATCTAGCTTGTAAATTCTTGAGAATTCTTCAACGGGTGAGTATTTCATAAAAACCAAACTCCCCAATATTAATATAGTACTTTTCCTTTCTACCTTAATATTATCACACACTAATTATACTTTTATCAAAACAAATAAAAATGTAGCCTAGGCTACATTTGTAGTGTGGACTTCTACTATTAATTTTGAGAAATGATAACTTATTGGTAGAAAAAAATATTTTAGGGAGGAGATGTACTATGGATTTCGGTAAAGAAAAAACTGAAAGCACAGAACAAGAAAAGGCTATTCCCAAAAAATTTAGTAGACGGGGTTTCTTAAAAACCTCAGTCGGAATGGGGGTTGGGGCAGCAGGTGCAGCTATGTTAGGTTACGATGGCATAGCCAATGCTGCAGAGGTCGTAGAGCATGATTCGTATCCGGTGGAAATTTCCGCAGATTACAAACGGTATGATCAAAAATACAATGTGATTATGCGTGCAATGGCGGGAGATCCTATAGTTAAACCTTCATTTGACACTTATTTCGGAAAACACATGGGCGTAATACCGAATAAGGTAGCAGACGGCTATGGCAGACTTGAAGAGGCTATGAAAGTCGGTGCCTTTGGGGTAGAGGATGGTATCAATGGTTATCATGCTCCAGGTTTTGCCAGTCAGGGATTATACGAATGGAAGAACCCGCAAATTAGCGGCAAAGTAAACCCTGATAAATACACTTTTGAGAGCCCTGAAGCTGCAAGTAAAGCCGTTAAAAAGGCTGCAAAATTCTTTGGTGCGAGTCTGGTAGGAATTGCCCCTTATGACGAGCGGTGGGTATTTTCACGTGTATACGATATGCAAAAGATGGATAGCGTTCCTAATGATCTCCCGTTTACACCTAAAAGTGTTATTGTCATGGCTCTTGAAATGAGTTACGAGGGCTTCCAAGCTGCCCCGACATCTCTTGAACTTGCGTCTGCCGGAAATATTTATTCCAGTATGAGTGTTGTCGTAAATAAGATGTCCCATTTTGTTAGAGCTCTAGGTTACCAAACCGTACCCTGCGGCAATGACACTGCCTTGAGCGTTCCTTTGGCGATTCATGCCGGACTGGGAGAACTCAGCAGAATAGGAATTGTTATCACTCCGCAATTTGGACCGAGACAGCGGTTCTGCAAAATATTTACCGATTTGCCTTTGGCTGTTGACAAACCGATTACTTTTGGGGTCAGGGAGTTTTGTAAGACCTGCAGGAAATGTGCAGATGCCTGTCCTTCGCAAGCGATAACCCATGATAAAGAACCAAGTTTTGAAGTCTCAACGGTCTCCACAAATGGTGGTGTAAAAAGGTGGGCCGTAAATGCTGAGAAATGCTTAACACAGTGGGCTGACGCTGGTACTGACTGCGGAATCTGTATTAAAGTCTGTCCATACAACAAACCGAGCGAATGGCACCATGATTTAGCAAAATTTGCTACGAAGACGCCTGCAAGACCGATTCTAAGGTACTTTGATGATCTGTTTGGATACGGAAAAGCAACGGTTGCTGAGGCCGTAAAGGATTTTTGGAAATAAATGTAAATGCATTAATGAGAAGAGGAGAGATAAAATGATAATATTTTGGATGTTCCTGGGAGCACTCATCGCGTCATCATTTTGGTTTGTCTATATCAAATTCCAGGCTGCAGGCAAAATGTCCGTGGCCCGCTGGATTTTAACATCCATATCCGTACTGTGGGGAGCCTTTACCCTGGCCTGGATCGTTAGTAGCATTGGAGAAGACGAGATGCAGGCCGCAGGCATGGGACTGTTAATTTTCGGAGCGATTCTTCTTGTCCTAGTTATCGTGACAGTACGGTTGAATTCCTTGATTCCAAAAAAGAAAGTCAATAAAGTAGAGGCCGCATAATTTTAGTCAGGCAGACCTTTAACAGGAGCTGGAAATGAAAAACTCAACAAATAAAATCATTGTATTTGCAGCAACAGTTGTATTTCTCTTAACGTTGGGTTTCAGTTGGACTCATACAGATCGTGATATCATCCCGTTTATGAATCAAGTTTTTCCGGAAGCGCAATCTTTTCAAAAGATTGCGTCTTCCCCTGTTATATACGAAGGGAGAACAAAAGATCAAAACGGTGAGGAAGAAAGAGTTGGTTACGTCGTAATCGAGCAAGCGGTTGCTTATGGCGGTCCGATTAAAATGGTCACAGGAATTGACCTCAAAGGAAAAATTGTCGGGACGGTTATTGCCGCCCATAAGGATACGCCATCCTTCATTGATAAGGTCATCGAGCAGAAATATCTGGAGAAATTCATCGGCAAAGACATCACGGACCCCTTGTCCATTAACAAGGATATCGACCGGATATCGGGCGCTACCTTTTCTTCCCGGGGGATAGCCAAGGCCATTTCCCGGGGCAGCCATGCCGTAGCCAGGGACGAGTTCGGTCTGGATGTGAAGGATGAGGTTCAGCCGTTTAAGTTTGGCTCAAAGGAAATTGCCGTCATCGCTTTGGTCATCCCGGCGGTGATCGGCGTAGCATTCAAACAAAGAAAACTGCGCTGGATCGCCCTGATAGGCAGTTTAGTCTTCATCGGCTTCCAATACAATACATCGATTTCCCTTGCCAACATTGCCGCACTTCTCATGGGTAATTTCCCGTCAATCCGTGAAAACCTCGTTTGGTATATCCTCTTAATCGGAATCCCGGTTATCACCTTGATATTAGGAAAGAACGTTTACTGTTTCTGGCTTTGCCCGTTTGGCGCTTTACAGGAAATCACGGCAAAAGTGGGCGGCGGTAAATTTAAATGCTGCAATAAAGCAATCGAAGCCAAAGCGGCTAAAATAAGGTATATTCTCATATACCTGGCACTCATAGGTGCATTCCTGACGAAGTCACCGAGTTTTGCCGGTTATGAGCCATTCGCCACTTTGTTTGGCCGGCAGGGATTCGGTATCCAGTGGCTGATTTTGCCGGCTGTGATTTTTAGTTCTTTCTTTATCAGCAGATTCTGGTGCAGGTTTTTCTGTCCGGGGCTCATACTCAATGAGATCATCTTGCGTCCTAGGAGATATATCATGGGGATTTTAGAAAAAGTGAGCTTAGAAAACGCAAAACTGAAAAAGGTTCCGGGAATTAAAAGAACTCAAAGGACCCAAGGCACCCAAGGAACCAAAGGAATAGAAGAAATCGAAGCAAGATCTACAAATGAATTGAATAACATCGAGGTCAAAGAATGAAAAGAAAATTAAGTATGGGGGATTTATTATTTATTGTATTGATATCGACTGTCGCTATCATGATTGTGATAAGTGAATGGCAGGCTTATCACGCTATTTCTTAATCGAATATCCTAACTTCCTTATGACCTTGGCTTTCAGCCTTGGTCATTTTTACGTTGGCGAATTTCAGGATATCCAGATAAAGGATATAACGGATCAAAAGCCAGGGTCGTTAGTTGTCTGGACTACTAGTTAATCTCTGTCTTCTGCTATATTCTGAATGTTAGGCGGGATTATATTATTTCTTAAAAATGTTCTGAGCCTTTACCTCCGGAAGATGAAGATATTGGTGTAATTAATTGTGAATAGATTAATGGACAGAATGGGCGGTATTGCAATCGAAAACCGTCTTTTTTAACTCTATGTAAAACAAATGGACCTATAGGGCAAAAGATTATTTTTATTTTTGTAAAAAATATTGAAAGAGTGTAATATTAATTTAAAAAGTA
Source organism: Dehalobacter sp. 12DCB1 (assembly GCF_004343605.1). Taxonomy (GTDB): domain Bacteria; phylum Bacillota; class Desulfitobacteriia; order Desulfitobacteriales; family Syntrophobotulaceae; genus Dehalobacter. The sequence goes on along the minus strand of NZ_POSF01000011.1, from coordinate 125,677 downwards.
GAGATAGCTAAAATAATAAAAACTGATCTAAGATAGAGACTCTCCAATTTGATTTTCTGGAAATTGGTCTTAGGGGGTGAATTAATTTTGAAAGAAATGTTTTCTAGCATCCTCAGATCACAAAGAGTATCAAAGACTTTAATTGAAGCGGGAGAGAAAGAATTTTACAAAAAAAATACAACGATAGCTTCGCCAGGCGAAATCATTGACAAATTTTATTATATTTTAAAGGGACGGGTATTATGTATAGAATACTCTCCTGAAGGTAACGAAAAAATAGAATTCATTCTTGAAGATGGAAGTATTTTCCTGGAGTCTAATCTGCTTTTCGATGTTCCGGCTTTTACATACTTCAAAGCAGTTGAAGATTCTTATATCATTCATCTATCCAAAAATAAACTTATGGAATTAATATTAAATAATCTGGATATATCATTATTTATTATGGAATCATTGACAAAGAAATTTTTTTCAAGCATGTCTCGAATAGAAGAATTACTTTTTCATGATGTTGAATGGAGAATATGCAATCTTTTTATATCAATGGCCAAATCTTATGGTATTGAAACAGAGAACATGATTAAATTGAATTTCAAAATCAGTCACCAATTTATTGGCCATTTACTCGGGATCAATAGGATTACCAGTATCAAAATTATCAAAAAGCTTAAAGGTATGAATTATATTGAGCAAATTGACGGGTACTACTATATCAAGGATTTAAACGGACTAGAACAGTACCAGGCAAGACAAAAGATTAAATAATTTTCTTACTAAATACGATTTTTCAGATATACGAACTAGTAATTTGGGCTTACTACGGTAATCCAGACTACTGGTTCTCTTTTTTTCTCCATGGTATTTTGAATTAAATAAGAAAAAAGGAGGCAAAAACATGACTTTGGTCAAACAGGATTCTGATGGAAAAAAGTTAAGACTGAGTAGGCGGAACTTCTTGAAAAAATCTATAGGAATGGGGGTTGGGGCAGCTGGTGCGGCTTTGTTAGGTTACGAGCTTCCTGGGGTAAACAGCGTAGCGAATGCTGCAGGCATTGAACAACATGATACGATGCCGATGGAGATTTCGAGTGATTACAAACGTTATAATCAAAAGAATACTGTGTTTATGAGAGCTTTTCGCGGGGATCAAATTGTTCAAGCAGACTTTTTTAAGTATGTCGGGAAAAAAACCGGTGAAATCCCTCAAGAAGGCGGAGAGGGCTGGGGTCAGCTTGAATATGCTATGGATGATGCAGCTTGGTCCGTTGAGGATGATGTCAATGGCTATCATGCTCCTGGATTCGCGAATTTAGGATTATATAACTGGGAAGGAAAAGTAAGTCCTAATGTTTACAAATTTCAAACGCCTGAACTTGCAAGCCAAGTGGTAAAAAAGGTAGCCACCTTTTTTGGAGCAGATTTAGTAGGAATCGCACCCTATGATGATAGATGGGTCTACACGGATGTTATCACTGACCCGAAGACGGCGACTTTAAAACCAAATGTCTTCCCGTTTGAACCGACAAACGTAATCGTAATGGCTTTTGAAATGAATTATGAAAGTTTTCAAGCTGCTCCGGCTCTGCTTGAAGGTGCTTCTGCCGGCAATATCTACTCCAATATGGGTGTAACGGCTCATAAGGTGGCAACTTTCTTGAGAAGATTAGGTTATCGGGCCATACCTTGCGGCAATGATACAGCATTAAGTGTTCCCTTGGGCGTTCACGCAGGATTAGGAGAACTTAGCAGAATTGGGATCCTCATTACGCCTAAATATGGACCAAGAGTCAGATTGTGCAAAATCTTTACGAATTTGCCGTTAGCTGTTGATAAACCGATTACTTTCGGGGTTGCAGAATTTTGTAAAACCTGCAGGAAGTGCGCCGACGCTTGTCCTTCGCAAGCGATATCGCATGACAAAGAACCAAGTTTTAAAACGATAACGGTATCCACAAGTGGCGGTGTAAAAAAATGGGCTTTAGATGCCGAAAAATGCTTGTCCCAATGGGCACAAGTTGGAACTGACTGTGGAATCTGCGTTAAAGTATGTCCATATAACAAACTTGATGAATGGCACCATGATTTCGTGAAGCTGGGAACAAGAACGCCAGCCCGTCCAATCCTAAGGTTCTTTGATGATCTGTTTGGATACGGAAAAGTGAGTGCTTCAGATGCGACAAAGAACTTCTGGAATAAGTAAAAATATTTTAGAAAAGAGGAGAGAATGATGATCATATTCTGGTTAATTCTGGGTGCACTCATGGTATCATCCCTATGGTTTGTCTATATCAAGTTCCAGGCTGCAGGCAAAATGTCCGTAACTCGCTGGGTTTTGACTTCCATATCCGTACTGTGGGGAGCCTTTACCCTGGCTTGGATCGTCAGCAGCATTGGTGAAGGCGAGATGCAGGCTGCCGGTATGGGACTGTTAATCTTCGGAGCCATTCTTCTTGGACTAATTATCCTTACAGTGCGGTTAAATTCTTTAATATCCTCAAAAAAGAAAGCCAATAAAGTAGAGGCCGCATAATTGCAGTGAGGCAGATCTTTAACAGGAGCAAAAATAAAAAAAATTATGAAAAAATTATTAAGTAAGATTATTGTTTTTGCAGCAGCAGTTATATTCCTCCTAACGTTGGGTTTCAGTTGGACTCATACAGATAATGATGTGATACCTTTTATGAATCAAGTTTTTCCGGAAGCGCAATCTTTTCAAAAGATTGCGTCTTCCCCTGTTATATACGAAGGGATAACGAAAGATCAAAACGGCAGGGAAGAAAAAATAGGTTACGTCGTAATCGAGCAAGCAGTTGCTTATGGCGGACCGATTAAAATGGTTACCGGAATCGACCTGCAAGGGAAAATTGTCGGGACAGTTATCGCCGCCCATAAGGATACGCCGTCCTTTATCGATAAGGTCATCGACCAGAAATACCTGGAGAAATTCATCGGCAAAGACATCACGGACCCCTTGTCCGTTAACAAGGATATTGACCGTATATCGGGCGCTACTTTTTCTTCCCGGGGGATTGCCAAAGCAGTCTCCCAGGGTAGCCATGCCGTAGCCAGGGATGAGTTCGGGCTGGATGTGAAGGATGAAGTAGAGCCGTTTAAGTTCGGAACCAAGGAAATCGCCGTCATCGCTTTGGTCATCCTGGCGGTGATTGGTGTCGCCTTCAAAAAAAGAAAACTGCGCTGGATTGCCCTGATAGGCAGCTTGGTCTTCATTGGCTTTCAATACAACACATCGATTTCCCTTGCCAACATTGCCGCATTATTAATGGGGAATTTCCCGTCCATCCGTGAAAACCTCGTTTGGTATATCCTCTTAATTGGAATCCCTATTATCACCTTGATATTAGGAAAGAATGTTTACTGTTTCTGGCTTTGCCCGTTTGGCGCCTTACAGGAAATCACGGCAAAAGTGGGCGGCGGTAAATTCAAATGCAGCAATAAAGCAATCGAAGCCAAAGCGGCTAAACTAAGGTATATACTCATCTACTTGGCACTGATAGGGGCATTTCTGACAAAGACACCGAGTTTTGCCGGTTACGAACCATTTGCTACTTTATTTGGACGGCAGGGATTCGGTATCCAGTGGCTTATTTTGCCGGTCGTGATTTTTAGTTCTTCCTTTATCAGCAGGTTCTGGTGCAGGTTTTTCTGTCCGGGCTTGATACTCAATGAGATGATATTGCGCCCCAGGAAATATATTATCGGGATTTTAGAAAAAGGGGTCCTAGAAAAAGCGAGATTGAAAAAGGTTCAGCGAATTGAAAGAACCCAAGGAATCAAAGGAACCGAAAGAACCGAAAGAACCGAAGGAATCGAAGCAAGATCAGTAAATGAACTGAATAACATCGAGGTTAAACAATGAAAAGCAAATTAAGCACGGGGGATTTATTATTTATTGTATTAATATCGGCTGTCGCCATCATGATTGTGATAAGTGAATGCCAGGCTTATCACGCTATTTCTTAATCGAATATTTAAATCTAAAGTGGATAAAAATTACTGTGTCGTAAATCTATTGACCTTGGCTTTCAGCCTTGGTCATTTTTTCAGTCTATGGATAGGCAATACCGTCGTCAGCTTTCAGTCTCTCTGATAGCAAAATAGTTAAAACTGCAACCTAGACATCTTTTTTCTTATAAGAGGATATGATAATCTTATTATAAAAAGGAAATTTCTTATTTAGGTTAAGTAGATAAATCGGGGATTCTTGGATGATTTGGTTAAATGGTTTTGACATAACGCTAAATCATTTTGGGGGTTTTGATTTTGGGAGAAAATTTTCCTATTATACTTAAATTACAAAACGCATCAAGAACCTTTGCCGAAGCTGGAGAAAAAATTTATGTTAAAAAAAATCAAGTGATTATTTCCCCTGGAGAAATTATTAATGGGTTTTACTATATCCAAAAGGGTAGGGTATTATGTGTAGATTATTCACCCAGAGGTAATGAGAAGATTGAATTTATCTTAGAAACCGGAAGTATCTTTTTAGAGTCAAATGTACTTTTTGATAGGCCTGCATCTGTTTATTTTAAGGCAATTACGGATACACAATTGGTTTATATTACTAGAGAAAAACTTTTAGATATGATAACAAACGATTTGAATGTATCGTTGTTTATTATGGAATCTTTGACCAAAAAGTTTTACTCGAGTGTGGCACAGCTGCGTGAAGTACTCTTCTATGATGTTGAATGTAGAGTATGCAACCTTTTCCTGACAATGGCCGAAAAGTTTGGAATCGAAGAAGAAAATGCAATAAAATTAGATATTAAAATTAGTCAGCAATTTATAAGTAATATTCTTGGGATCAATAGAAATACGTGTATTAGAATGATTAATAAATTAAAAAAATTAAATTATATTAATCAGATACACGGATATTACTATATTGTAGATTTTGAGGGATTAAAACAGTATCACGCACAGAAAATAGTTCAACCATAAGAAAAATTAAGGTCGGTCCCTTCTAAATCTCAATTGAATCCCTAATCAGCATTTTCATGTGAATTTTTTATTATGAAATTGTATTTTATTTGAAGCATTATATTATTGGGAGTGTAATTCCATTTGAAGCTTAGAAAAGACAATCTGACCTTTCGCTTCATGGCAGCAACTATTCTGATTGTTGTTATCGTACTAGGCATTAAATTCATCTGGGACTACAAATTACAACATCGTCAGGCCATGAATGAAATGAAGGAAAAGGCTGAGGTAATCACAAAACAGCAAATCGCTACCTGGGAGTTTATTTCACTTAACCAGGATAATATAAACTATGACGCAGAGGGTAACTTTGAATTTAAACATATGAATTGTTCTACAGTTACCATGGGGATAGGAGTATTTTTTTCAGAATTAACCAATTACCATCTTAAACCCACTAATATCTTATATCGAAACGTACAAAATGCGCCGGATGATTTTGAATTGAATGTCCTGCAACATTTTAAAATTGACCCTAAGTTGAGAGAATACTGGGCGATCGATACTATAGATGGCAAACAAGTATTCCGTTATATGGCTCCGTTGAAAATTGAAGAATCTTGCTTGTCCTGCCATGGTGAGCCCAAAGGAGAAATTGATGTAACCGGTCATCCTAAGGAAGGATATAAAGTAGGTGATTCCGGCGGGGCCCTAAGTCTTGTTATGCCCATGGATATATTTTTAGAAAATACAAGAACCAATTTACAGGGAAATGCTTTTTTCTTTCTTCTCCTCATTGTTGTCTGCGTCATCTCCATCTATTTATTGGTGACAAGACTGGTAACAAGTTCATTAAGTGAACTGGAGAAAGCGGTTAGCGAGGTTGGAAGTGGTAACCTGGATGTCGACCTTACTGGGTTACATGCTGAAGGGGAAATTAAGCAGTTAGCCTTGCATTTTCAACAAATGATCATTCAACTTAGGGATCTTTATAATAACCTGGAATTAAAGGTTGAGGATCGAACATTTGAACTGGAAAAAGCAAATGAGATTCTTAAACAACACCAAAAAGAGCTTGAAGAGGCAAACCTCAGATTGAAAGAGGTAAATAATTATAAATCTGAGTTTCTTGCAATCATGAGTCATGAATTAAGAACACCGCTTACTTCTGTTATCGCTTTCACCGAGTTGCTTCTCGTTGAAAAATCTTTTGAGGGGATTAATGAAAGGCGCCATTTGGAAGAAATCCGGGCCAACAGCGAGATTCTCTTAAGAATGATTAATAATATTTTAGATCTGGCTAAGATTGAAGCGGGTAAGAACGAAATTGTCTTGGAAACAATGGATATGGCAGATGTCATTGCCTCTGTGGAAGGAGTCATTATCCCCCTCGCCAGAAATAAAGCCATCAATCTCTCTATTAAAATAGACTCCAATATACCACTATTTAAAGCTGATCCAGAAAAGATTCGCAGGATCGTAGAAAACCTTGCTGGAAATGCGATAAAATTTACGGAAAAGGATGGTAAGGTTCAAATTAGGATTAGTTATGATATAGTCAAAAAAGAAGTACTGATAATCGTAAAGGATACGGGCATAGGTATTAAGGAAGAAGATCTCAAATATATTTTTGAAAAATTTACGCAATCGGATAGCTCTACCTCAAGAAAATATGGAGGAACAGGTTTAGGACTGGCTCTCGCCAAAGAGCTGGCAGAGCTTCATGGCGGATGGATTACAGTTCAAAGCAAACCAAATGTAGGAAGTACTTTTACCGTTGGTATTCCTGCCAGAGACATTTAAGGAGGGGGATGTAGAATTCGATGCCGGAAAAGTTTAAAGTGATGCTCGTGGATGATGAAGAAAGCATAAGAAGAGTTGTAGAACAAATATTAATCAAAGATGGTTATCAGTTCTGTTATGCTTGCAATGGAGAAACCGCTTTAAAGACATTTAAAAGAGAGAAGCCTTCTCTTCTTATTCTTGATGTCATGTTGCCTGAAATGGATGGATTTGAACTTTGTAGAATTATCAGAATGGACAGTCCTGTCCCGATAATCATGCTTTCAGCGAAAGGAGATATCGTTGACAAAAGCGTAGGTTTTAATATGGGAGCTGACGATTATATCGCTAAGCCTTTTAGCCCTGTAGAATTGTCGCTGCGAATAAAAGCCCTACTAAGAAGAACAGCTCATTTTACCAATTATGAACAAACGATGGATCATCCGAATATCTTCAAAATAAAGGATCTAGAAATCAATTGTAAACATTATGAAGTAAAGATACGGGGACAAAAAGCTGAGCTAACATCAAAAGAATTCGAGCTTCTTTGCTTTATGGCGCATAATCCCGGACAGGTCTTTACCCGGGAGCAGCTTTTTAATATTTTATGGGGCGAAGACTATGTTGGGGATACTGGCTCTATTACTGTATTTATAAGAAAAATCCGGGAAAAAATTGAGGAAGAACCGGCTAGGCCCCAATATATTGTAACGGTTTGGGGCGTGGGATATAAATTCTGTAGTATCGACTGACCTGATTTCTTAAGGGAGAGGATTAAATGTTGAAATTCCTCGCTTCCATAAAGACAGGAGCGGTCCGCATTCCAAAGCTTGTTCGGTTATTATCAGAAAAACAAACTGATAATCACTTAATCCATTTCGCTCCATGGCTCATCCATTTTGCTGTTATTATCATTTTGTTAGGAGCCTTTATAAAAAGCTTTGGAGGCGAAACGGACCTATTCTGTTTTCCGGACAAAGACACTGCTGTACCTAATCCTTTTGCAGACATCTGTTCCGTTCACCTAAAAAGCTTTGAGATAATCTATGACGACAATGGGCAGATTGCCAACTGGCAGTCTGAAATCGTTATGAAAAGAAATGGCCTTGCTGAAGTTGTTGGTAAAACGGCAGTTAACCACCCAATTAAATCTGATGGGATAAAAATATACCAGAGCGGTTATGGATATATGCATGAAATGGATCTTGAAAACACCGGCAAGTATGAGACACTTAATCTTCCCGATGATACTCCTGTGCAATTATCTAAAAACATCTCGGTAGAAATATCCAAAACGGATTCGGGGTACATGCTAAGTAAACATGAGGCGGGAATCTATTCGGGACGATTTCTTATGCAACCAGGAACCAAAATAAAGGTTAGCCCTGATATCACGCTTACTTACAAAAGAACAGAACTCTATTCCGTTTTGAAAATAAAGAAGGATCCTGGGATACCTGTCGTAATGGCTGGTTTTTTTCTTCTATGTACCGGATTTTTTCTCTTATTGATTGGGAAAAAGCAATTTTTGAGGAAGGATAAAAAGAATGGATTATTTGGAAAGGCCCCTCCTAATAATTAATATCTTATGCTACGGTGTCGCCGTTCTTTTGTACATTAAACATATTTCAATCAAATCCATGGATGGGTTACTGAAAACAAAAATTGGTATGGCCGCAAAGAATATGACAATCGGTGGTTTGATTATCAACTCCGTTGTCTTAATTATCCGGTATATATGGACAGGCTACCCACCATTGTCCAACATGTACGAGTTTTTCCTGCTGTTTAATTGGGGAACCGTTGTGGTATATCTACTTATGGAATCCCGATATAATTTTAAACAGGCAGGTCCTATTGTTTTAATAATGATAACCAGCATACAGGTTCTTCTTGTGTTTTTCATGGACAACTCAGTCAGGCCCCTCATGCCTGCCTTAAGAAGCAGTTGGCTTTACTTTCACGTTCTAACAGCAATTATCGCTTATGGGTCGTTTGCTGTTTCTTTTGCATTAGGGATCATCTATCTTTGGATGGATCGGCTAAAATTGTCTAAGAGAATTCCTATTTCTTCAGACACTTCTTACAACCCCAATACAATTGAGGAAATATCCTATAAAATGATTCTCGTTGGTATCTCTTTTCTCACTTTGGTCATTGCTTCAGGAGCTGTCTGGGCAGAACAAGCTTGGGGATCCTATTGGTCATGGGACCCAAAAGAAACGTGGGCACTAATTACTTGGCTGATCTATGCTTCCTACCTGCATATCAGGATGAGGGGGAAGTGGAAAGGCAAGTTCACCATCATCCTAACTCTTATCGGCTTTATCGTCGTTCTTTTCACATTTGCCGGTGTAAATATTCTTCTTCCAAGTTTGCACAGCTATGTTTGAGTCAATGAAAAGAAAACACGGCTTCCAATTAGCATATTGAAGCCGTGTTTTCTTTAGAGAATTGGAAGAAATATTAAAGAGAGGCCAATATTTCTTTAACGACATCCCGGTCAGCATTTAAAAACGCTCTCAACATATTAGCTACTCCCTGATACAGAGGGTGGAGAGTTGCCGCTTGCAAATCTGAAATATATTGGGGAGTCCAAACCAGCAAGTGTTCATTTAAAAAAGTTTGTTGGTCTCCCAAAATCCTTCGCACTTTATCCATATCTTTTACTTCAAAAGCTGATTCTGCAAGACGACTAAGGTTTACCATGAAATCCAGTTCAAGAGCAATATGGTCATCAGCTTCCAAGCGGTAATGAACAGGAAGAAAATTATATTCTAAGTAACATTGCCGTACTTTGAATGTACTTTCTTGAAAGATTAACCTTTCTTTCATTACATACACAGATTCCCAAGGAGGAGCAGGCAGACGATTAGGACCGATAAACAGCCTTGTATATTCACAGCGACATTTGTTCAAAGTTTCTTCGCTATTGCTTTTAAATTGCTCCGCAAAATCTTTTATGAGTTCGAGACTATCTTCTATAGACAGCAAATAAAATGAGGTCGTGGTATGATCGCTGTTTAGAATAGCGATTGCTTCCGAAGTAGGCTCGTTTCCAAAAAAGTTCTGCAATAAGCGATAAAGATAAGTTCTATTTGCCAAAAGTATGGCTATACTATCCTGTCCGGATGCTATTTCCATAGGCTCTCCTCCTTATTTTACCCGCTTAAGTCAATCCAACAGTAGTAGCCATCATAGCCGCATAAAAAACATATCTGCCTATAAGCTCGCCGATAACCAGCATAAGGCCAGCAAAATAAATCCATCCTGTTGAAGATTTTGTCGCTTCGAAGTCCGTTTCCTGGGCTGCAGACCACATCAGGATTCCTGCCCCTCCCAAAATAAGCAGCCACTTCAGACCAACAGCCACACTCATTCCGTTTAATATTTTGACACTTGCCTGGGCAGCCATTCCATTAAGACTTAAGCCAATCGCATTGGGAACTGCAAAGGTCACTTGAATAATCACAGAAGCTAGAATAATAATTCCCAAAAGCCTTTTATCAATATTTTTGATTTCTTTGAAACCTGCTACAATAAAAATCATAACTCCTATAGCAGTTGTGGTAGCATAAAAATCAACATATGTGTTGATTCCCTGCCATACAGGAACAGCTGTCGTAGCATAGACTTTTGCCATAGTGAAAACAGTGGCCAGACCAACTAGGCTTCCAGCGTATCGTAGTACTGTATTATAAGTTTGATTATTAGGTTTTACATAAAGGACTAAGGCATATAATACGGTTATTCCCATAAAGATCCCCGCTAAGAATGCCTCATTGCTTAACCAAGAACCTCCAAGGTGATTGAGAGAATTTAAGAATGACAGGGGGCGTCCCAGGTGAATCAAGGAGGCGAGGACACCGATGACACTTAAGATCGCCGTTACTAAAACGGCTTTTTTAAATACTAGATCTTTATAAAACACTTTACCCAATGTTATACACAACATAGTTCCAATTGCGGCCTGCAGACAAAGTGAAAAAATCAATAAAGCGATTTCTCCCATTTTTAAACCCCCTTTGTTCGAGAATATTGAACAAACTCCCGTGGATTCTCTTGTAAACTTGTTGTTCTGGGTTTAATCAGCAATGAAGGATTTGTGACAGTAGAGAGTGGTAGAATAGGCAGGTCACTGGTCAATGAATCACCATGCTTAGCTTTCAATTCGTCAATATCTCCCCATTCAAGCACACGCATATTGCAAGCATCTACACAAGCCGGGTTCTTTCCCTGATCCCGTAAATCCTTGCAGCCATCGCATTTTCCTACCTTTCCCAATTCTTCGATAAATTGAGGCACTCCATAAGGGCAATTCCAGGTACAATAGCGGCAACCGATACATTTATCTTCGTCATGTTGTATTGTACCATCTGCATCAATATGCATGGCGCGGGTAGGGCAGCTAGCTACGCATTTAGGATCCTTGCAGTGATTGCAGGAACCGGAATAATGATAGACTCCAGGATTAGGGTAATTGCCCGTCTCAAATGATCTTACTTTACGAAAAAGTACACCAACTTTTAAACTATTTTTATCTTTACAGGCAGCCTGACAGGCACGACAGCCAGGGCAAGCATCCATATTGAAATAAAATCCTAATTTTCCCATAAATGTTTACCCTCCTCTCTAAAAAATAATATCCAGTGATTTTTCTACATCAGGAATTAAGGGTGTATCTGTCCATTTTTCAATCTTGACAAGGCAGGAATTATAGGCATTTAATCCGGCACCGGTTGCAGGTGTTCCTAATAAAACATTGTCCGAACCACCTTTGTCAATCCCTGTGGCATTGTCGATATCTGGCCAGCATCCGTGATGGATCGCCATTGTACCTGGCATCATCCGCTCTGTAATATGCGCCGTTCTTAAGACCTTTCCGTATTTACTACTGACAAGAACGGTATCGTTCTCCTTCAATTTATGGCTTTCTGCGTCTTTGGAACTCATATATATCGGGTTATTCCAAGCCTCCATTAACCAGGGGTTATTGGAGAAATTGGTATGAGCCTTGCTTAAATGATGAAGCGATACTATTTGGTATGGATATTCTCCTTTCGTCTGGGTATTCCAATCAGTGAAGGTGTCTTCATAACCTTCTATTGGTGGAATATAAGTTGGAATAGGTTTTATGGAGGAATAACCCATGTTGTTAATCGTATTGGCAAGATCCCTAGAGAAAATTTCAAACTTCCCACTTGAGGTTTTTAATGGATTCGCTTCAGGGTCATCCACGAATTTTTTAAAAGCAATATACTCTAAATTATCACCGGGTTTTCTTTCAATTTGATAGACACCTTTTTCCAGCAGTTCTTTAAAAGGAACTATCCCATCTTGCGGAGCTCCTTGGACACCCCATTCAGTAATATCTTCCGCAGTGATCCTAGCCAATGGGACAAATGTGGCGGCATCCTGAATTACTGTTGTGTTCATGATCAAATTAGCAGAAGATTCTGTTTTGACCGCGGGAACTGTTACTTTGCCGGACTGATCGATTACTGTTGTATTGGCAATCGTATTAAAAAAGGCTTGTTTTTCGCTAAAAGGAAACAGGTCACTTTCCTTAAGACTTAGACGCTTCATCAGCTCAATTGCAATCCAACGATCAGTCTTTGCTTCATAAAGGGGCTCAATTACCTGGGTAGATATGATCAAAGCTTCTTTTGTACCTAAACGATTAATTTCACCAACGTTTTCCCAACCGGTAGTAACGGGCAATACTAAGTCAGAATACTTTACACTTGCCGTCAGAAATTGACCCAGGCCTGCAACGAAGTCCACTTTGCGAGTTGCTTCAATTCCCTTTAATACATTGGGTGTAGTTCCTAAGATATTGCTACTGGACTGTAAAATTACATGAATATCTAATTCCTTTTCCTCAGCTTTCAGCAAAGCTTTGTTACCGGTAGATTTATAATGACCATCCAATAAAGCTTGCCAAAGGTCTGAAAAATTAATATAGTCATTTACTTTTCTTGGTATTGCAGGCAGTTTGTCTGCACCAACTTTGTACAAAAAGTAAGGCCCACCGTTACCTCCACCTCGGTGAACAGAGCATCCTGTCATATGGCCTGATTTGCCAATATGGCCGGTCATTGCACCTAATGTCATCATAAGCTGGGGCAATCCATCTGAATTACTGGTTCTGGCGGGCGCCCAGCTGGACAAAAAAGCTACCTTCTTATCTTTTCTTAGTTCATGGGCGATATAACGAATTTGCCTTGGTTCAAGCCCACAGATTTTTGAAGCCCAGTCCGCAGATTTTGGATGACCATCATAAGTTCCAAGAACATAATCTTTAAAGTTCTCCTTAGGATCTTCGTCTTTCGGCATGCTCTCTGCATCAAAACCAATTGTACAACGTTTCAAAAAGTCCCAATCAATCAAAGGATTTGTTACAGGATCATCTTCAACAATTAAAGTATGGGCTATACCCAATAACAGAGCTGTATCTGTACCTGGACGTACAGGTAACCATTCTGCCCCTAAAGCTGCGGCACTATCGGTGTAGAAAGGGTCAATAGCAATAAATTTTGCCCCGGCTTCTTTAACTTGCAAATAATGATAGAAAGCGCTTCCAGGAGATGACCAGGCTGGATTCAAACCTAACATTATGACAGTGTCGCATTTGCGCATATCTATCCTGTCATTAACTGGATCTGGACTAAAAAACAAATAACCAACCTTCGTGGCGGTCGTTCCCCATGAACCAAAAGATGTTGTACCCCAAGTCGAGACATATCCGCCATAAAGACTTATTACCTTATTAATGTCCCTATCCCGGGTTGAGGTGTGCGGAATTAATATTGAACGGTTGCCATAGTTTTCTTTTGCTTTTTTTAGTTCACTGGCCAAAATGTCTAACGCTTCATCCCAGGAAATGCGTTCCCATTCATCAATACCGCGTAAAGATTTGTTTCCGCCACCGGGCTCCCAATGCTTGCGTTTCATAGGGTATTTAAGCCTGTCTGCAGCAAACACGTGCTCTCTAAGACTACGGCCGCGATTACATGCTCTTTGCTGAAAGAAATCAGGGCTATCCGGGTGGGTATCATCAGTCTTTTGTCTGATAACGATCCCGTCTCTGATTAATGCTTTATTCAAGCACCTTCCGCCGCAATCATAAATACAACTGCCGGTGACCCATCTTTCCTCTAGTTTTACAGGCGTACTTACAGTTTTTAACGTATTGCCGCATCCTGCCAGAGACAATCCGGCTACAGCTGCCGTACTGGCTTTAATAAAGGCTCTTCTGCTAAGACTTAAATCACAAATCCTGTCTATCACATCGGCCATACAGATTTTTCCCCTCCTCAAATTCATCTTCAATTCATCTTCATTGTTTTAATTGATAGATATTTATTGTAAATAAAATATTGCTACCCCTCCTTTCGCAGCTCATTGAAAAAGTAAGCATTATACAATATCGTAGTTTATCACAAATTTATTAACCATTTCGTAAAATAGCTTTCTGATGTATTAGCAAAATATTAATAAAATATTATTTTATTATTAACTCACCGTTTTTTGGACAGCCCACCTAATTCTGCTGCCATAATATAGGGGTCCATAACCGTTATTTAAAAGTTCTATTCATTGTTGCCTAGGGTGCTATTTCCTTTTTAAGAAGTATGATAATTTAAAAAAAAAGAAAGGGGAAATGAATATGGATTCAAAAGAGAATGACTTCAGGGACATAAAATTAAAACTAAGTAGACGGAATTTCTTAAAAAGTTCTATCGGCATCGGATTAGGGGCTAGCGTTCTAAGTTACGATATGCTAGTTAATCCAGAGAATAGTCTTGCCGCTGGTCTGTCAATAACTGAGCACGATACAATGCCGGTAGAAATCTCAGCGGATTATCAACGGATGGAACAAAAAAATACTGTTATCATACGTGGTCGGACTGGAGATCCTAAAATCAAGCCTTATTTTGATAGCTATTTAGGGAAAAGAGATGGTTTGATACCTCAAAAGGGCGGGGATGGCTGGAGTGAAATCGATGCTGCGCTTGATATTGCAGCCTGGTCTGTGGAAAATGATTTTAATAAAGGAAGCGCTGCAGGTATAGCGGGGAATGGGTTATATTCCTGGGAAGGTAAAGTAAATCCTAACATGGTTACATTCGAAAGCCCGGAAGCAGCGAGTAAGACAATAAAAAAAGCAGCCGCATTTTTGGGTGCTAGTCTGGTGGGGATTGCTCCTTATGACGAGCGATGGGTATATTCTACCGTAGTTAATATGAAAACACGTGAAAGCGTACCAAATAATTTGCCATTTAAGCCTAAAAGTGTCATTGTCATGGCTTTAGAAATGAATTATGAAGCTTTTCAGACTGCCCCTGCACTCATTGGAGCCGCCGCGGCCGGAAATATCTATTCGAACATGAGTGCTACTGCTCACAAAGTAGCTACTTTTGTAAGAAGGTTAGGTTATCAGGCTATACCCTGTGGCAACGATACCGCTTTAAGTGTACCTCTAGCTATTCATGCAGGATTAGGGGAACTTAGCAGAATAGGGATTCTTGTTACACCAAAGTTTGGTCCAAGAGTAAGGTTATGCAAAGTATTTACAGATATGCCGCTGGCAGTCGATAAACCGATTACCTTTGGGGTTAAAGAATTCTGCACAACCTGTATGAAGTGTGCGGATGCTTGTCCTTCAGAAGCCATCTCGAAAGAAAAAGAACCAAGTTTTCAACTCGGCTCTGTCTCAACAAATCCGGGAGTTAAAAAATGGGCTGCAGATGGAGAAAAATGTGCTTCTTTCTGGGGTGAAAATGGCGGTGACTGCGGAATTTGTATCAAAGTATGTCCGTACAATAAACTTGACGAATGGCAGCATGATTTAGCGAAACTGGGCACAAGGACACCCGCAAGACCAATTCTTAGGTTCTTCGATGATTTGTTTGGATACGGAAAAGCAAATGTCGTAGATGAAACAAAGAAATTCTGGAATAAATAAGTAAATAATTAATAAGAAGGGAAGAGATAAAATGACGATATTCTGGATGCTTCTGGGTGTGTTGATGGTATCATCTGTTTGGTTCATTTATTTAAAATTTCAGATTACAGGTAAAATGTCTGTAGGCCGCTGGATTTTAAGTGGGATTTCCATACTGTGGGGAGCATTTACTCTGGCTTGGATCGGCAGCAGTATTGCCGAAGGCGAGATTCAGGCGGCAGGTATGGGGTTGTTAATCTTCGGAGCGATCTTTCTTGTCTTAGTCATCGTGACGGTACGGTTAAATTCCTTGATACCTTCCAAAAAGAAAGCTAATAAGGCAGAAGCAGCATAACATCAGAGTGAGGCAGACCTTTAACAGGAGCAAAAATAAAAAAATTATGAAAAAACTATTAAGTAAGATGATTGTATTTGCAGCAACAGCTGTATTTCTCCTAACGTTAGGTTTTAGTTGGACTTATACAGATAACGATATCATACCGTTTATGAATCAAGTTTTTCCGGAAGCGCAATCTTTTCAAAAGATTGCGTCTTCCCCTGTTATATACGAAGGGCAAACAAAAGGTAAAAACGGCAGGGATGAAAAAATAGGCTACGTTGTAATCGAGCAAGCGGTTGCTTACGGCGGTCCGATTAAAATGGTCACAGGAATTAACCCCAAAGGAAAAATTGTAGGGACGGTTATTGCCGCCCATAAGGATACGCCATCCTTTATCGATAAGGTCATCGAGCAGAAATATCTGGAGAAATTCATCGGAAAAGACATCACGGACCCTTTGTCCATTAACAAGGATATCGACCGGATATCGGGCGCAACCTTTTCTTCCCGGGGAATTGCCAAAGCAGTTTCCCAAGGCAGCCATGCCGTAGCCAGGAGCCAATTCGGACTGGATGTGGAGGATGAGGTTGAACCGTTTAAGTTCGGGTCTAAGGAAATTGCCGTTATCGCTTTGGTTATCCTGACGGTGATTGGCGCCGCATTCAAACAGAGAAAACTGCGCTGGGTTGCCCTGATAGGCAGTTTAGTCTTCATTGGCTTTCAATATAATACGCCCATTTCGCTTGCAAATATAGCTGCACTTTTCATGGGGAATTTCCCATCTATCCGTGAAAACGTCGTTTGGTATATCCTCTTAATCGGAATCCCGGTCATCACCTTTATAATAGGAAAGAATGTTTACTGTTTCTGGCTTTGCCCGTTTGGCGCTTTGCAGGAAATCACGGCCAAAGTGGGCGGGGGTAAATTCAAATGCTGTAATAAAGCGATCGAAGCAAAAGCGGCTAAACTAAGGTATATACTCATCTACCTGGCACTCATAGGCGCGTTCCTGACGAAGTCACCGAGTTTTGCCGGTTATGAACCATTCGCCACTTTATTTGGACGGCAGGGATTTGGTATCCAGTGGCTTATTTTGCCGGTCGTGGTTTTTAGTTCTTTCTTTATCAGCAGATTCTGGTGCAGGTTCTTTTGTCCGGGCTTGATACTCAATGAGATCATTTTACGCCCCAGGAGATATGTCATGGGGATTTTAGAAAAAGCCAAATTAAAAAAGGTTCGGGGAAGCAAGGGAATTGAAGCAAGATCTGTAAATGAATTGAATAAGATCGAGGTCAAAGGATGAAAAGCAAATTAAGTATGGGGGATTTATTATTTATTGTATTGATATCGGCTGTCACCGTTATGGTTGTGATTAGTGAAATTCAGGCTTATCATGCTGTTTATTAACCTAATGACTAAAAATTGTACTTGATAATAAACTACAAAAATCATCGTGACCTTGGTTTTTTAGCCTTGGTCATTTTTTATTGGTGACCGAGATAAGGTTATGCAATAATTCCTAAATGTTTTGGCTAGATGATTTAACCTAATACCTCAGCTATCCATAAGGCATATTTCGGCTTGATGATTTTTTAGCTGCTTCAAATCTTTAATAAAGTAAAAGCCGTTCGTTTGCTCGATTAAATTCAATTCTTTTAATTTATTGAATATTTTAATAGTCGTCCCTCGATTGACACCAAGAATATTACTAATTAATTGCTGACTAGCTTTAAAATTCAGCTTAATTTTATTATCTACTTCTATCCCAAAATGATCTGCAAATGTTAATAGCAGGTTGCATATTCTCCACTCTGTATTAAAAAATTGTAGTTCGTCGAAAAGATACTCATAAAAATGAAATTTACGGGAAACTGATTGCATTACATATAGTGTTACATCTATGTCTGTTACCAATAATTCTAAAAGGTCTTTTTTTCTAAAGAAAATTAAATGCGAGTCCTCCATAGTCTCAAAATAATTGTCAATCGGAATATCGAAAAGTACACCAGATTCTAAGAATATGCTACCCTTTTCAAGAAGGGTAAGTATCTGTTCATTACCCCTTGGAGAGTATTTATAACTTTTGATCCGACCATCTTTAATATAATAAAATCTGTCTGGAACATTCCCCTGAGAAAAGACTACTTTATTTTTAGCAAAGAATAATTCTTCCCCTACGTCCAATAATTTTTCGGGGATATCACGAAATTTGACAATACGTGAAAAGGGTCTACACTCTTTCATAAAATCAAACTCCTATCATGGATTTTCTTTGAAAAAGTATTTTCCTAATTATCACTGAAACATATTTAGTTTACACTGTTTTTTTGTCAAATACCAGCTTAAATTATTTAAAAATAAATTTTATTTTGTCATTAAATTAAAATAATGTTATCTAGCCAACACCTGTTGGCTAGAAATCTATACATTCTTGTTTATTTTTTATACAGTAATTACAGATTTGTATTAAAAAAGATAATTAAGGAGGTGAGGAAACAAATGAGTACAATACTAATATTTTTGGCGGGTATATTATTTTTAGCTGGTGTTCTTTTTATTAAACCTCGTGCGAAACAGGATAAGACTTGGAAAACCGTATCAATATGGGCTTTATATGTTATTTTATTTGTTACTGCTTGTATAGGGGTTTCCTTTGTTTACATCAACGCAAGCGTTGGACACGTCAAGGCATCGAGCACGGCGATCTTCCTGTTTGGGGGGATTGCACTTATTTTGGCTATCGTCTTAGCCCGAGTCTTAGGTTTTATCGGCGCAAAGAAAAAGACCAAGTCATTACAGGCTTAGAGGAGGAAAGTGAATGTCGGAGATTTCTCAGAATAAAGAAAAAGCATTCAAACAACAATTTTCAGTAAGCCGGCGCGGTTTTCTGAAAACCGGCGTGGCTGCAGCTGCGGTCGGTGTCATGGGAGCGATTGCTGCGCCATCCAAGATGGCCAACGCTGCGTCGACAAGCTTAAGCTATCAGCCTGCCAAAGGGAAATGGTCCAAATTACGTCCCGAAGCAAATTATGGAGGAGCCTCTGTTCGTTCTGCAGAACATAATGATCAATGGCTGGGGACATCGAAGATTACAGGAAAAGTTCAAAAATTTGATGAACAAGACGGGGGATTCTGCTTAGCTATTAGAGGTTTGCTTAGCGAGAAAGCAAAATATGGGTATTATCAGTCAGGTCTAAGGAGTCCGCTGGCAACCAGTAATATTATAGCAATTAATACTATTAGTGGTCCGGAGATAGTCGATGGTCCTGTTTCACAGGAAAGACTCCCGATTCCGGATCCGGAACAGATGTCGCAGCATATTAAAGATCTTGCTTATTATCTGAGGGCTGACGAAGTAGGTATCGGTAAAATGCCTTCCTACGCTTATTATGCAAGTACAATGGAGCCTACCCAGGGGGCTTTTGCTTCAGGTATGGTTTCAAAGGATGCGACAATTACAAAGAAACCGGTTACTGCCAGTCTTCCCAATGTCATTGTTGTGGCAGTGGAACAACACTTGGAAACGTATCTGGCGTCAACAGGCTATGATGGAATCGCCGTTTCGCAATCCACACGTTGTTACCATGCTTCTGCAAATATTGCGGTAATGATGGCACAATACATCCGAATTCTCGGCTATAACGCCAGAGCCCAACATTTTGGCAACTATGAAGCCGTTATGGGACCTTGCCTTATCGCTGCCGGAATGGGTGAACTTACCAGAACGGGGGACTGTGTCGCTCACCCCAGGTTTGGATTCCGGTCAAAAGTTGCTGCCATAACGACTGATTTACCACTGGCTCTGGACAAACCGATCGACTTCGGAATGTTGGACTTTTGCAGGGTTTGTAAAAAATGCGCGGATGAATGTCCTTCTAAAGCGATTACCCTCGACCTGGATCCTGTGCCATATAACGGCTATCTGCGTTGGAACACTGATTCGAAGAAGTGTACGGAATTCCGTTGCAGTAACGAAGAAGGTGTTAGTTGCGGTAGATGTATTAAAGTATGTCCATGGAGTTCCAAGGAGGACTCTTGGTTCCATGAAGCAGGAATATGGATCGGAAGTCAGGGTCAAGCTGCCTCAAAATTGCTTAAATCAATTGATGATATGTTTGGTTACGGCACTGAAGTTATTGATAAATACAAATGGTGGCTGGAATGGCCGGAGTTTTATAAAATCCAGATGCCGAGCTGATTCGTACAGTTTAATCTGAAAATGATATTATACGGCTCGCTTCTGATTTAGGTGGGCCGTATACATTTTTCTATGTTATCCCCTAATTAAGGAGGTACATACATCTAACACCTGTTGGATAGTAGGAATCTGTTCATTTTCATTTTATCTAAATATTTATTTTATCTATAATAATATTAATCATTTACTAAACCGGAGTCCTTTGGAAATTGAATAAGGACTAGTAAAAAAATTGTGCGGGGAGGCTTAAGTATGAATTTAGACGCAATAGCAACAGCAATAGGGGAACTTGACGAGGAGAAGGTACTTTCATTGCTCAACACTTTTATTCAGGCAAATCCTTCTGAAGACGATGCTAAGCAAGTAGTAGCCGCTTGTCAGAGTGGAATGTCAATTGTTGGTGACCAATTTGAAAAAGGAGAATATTTTGTTGGAGATCTGATCTTTGCTGGAGAACTCTTAGCGAATGCCATTGAAACCCTAAAACCTTTTCTAAGTGCTGAAAATGAAGGCAATAGGGGGAAAATCGTCTTGGGAACTGTTGCGGGGGATTTACATGATATTGGGAAAAACATTTTTAGGAGCATGGCCGAAGCGGCTGGGTTTAACGTATTGGACTTGGGGATAGACCAGCCTGCCAGTGAATTTGTGAGAAGAGTGAAGGAGGTTAATCCGGAAATCGTGGGTATGAGCGGTGTTTTAACATTGGCCCTTGAATCTATGAAAAATACGGTTGATGCCTTAAAAGAAGCGGGGCTAAGAGAGAACGTAAAAATTATTATTGGCGGAAACCCCGTGACAAACAATGCATGTGAACAAATTGGAGCAGATGCCTTTACAACCAATGCAGCTGAAGGCGTAAAGATATGTCAGAAATGGGTAAGTTAAAAGGCAAGAAAATGTTAAAAACTGCTTCTAATACGTGAATAAAGGCTTTTATTTACTAAAAGGAGGAAAATTAAATGACAAATATTAACCCTTTGTATCAGGAAAAATTGACAAGATTGAATACAGCCTTTAAGAGAGGTACTCCTGATAGGGTTCCGGTTCTTCCAATCATAGAAACATTCGGTCCCTACCATGCCGGAGTTAGTGTGGAAGATGCGTATGTTAAAGACCCGAATATATTATTTCAGGTATATAATAAAATAAATGAAGAATTTTATTTGGATGGAATTCTAGAAAATGGCAATGTTTTTCCGTTAAAGATGTTGAGTAATTTTGGAGAAGGTTTGTATACCTTGACCGATAAAGGTTTTGTTATAAAAGGTAGCCATGGGCAAACTATGATGCCTGATGAATATGAACAATTGATTGCAAATCCGTTTAATTTTTTTGTTAATGTTATTATTCCGCGGAAGTTTCCTGTTTTAAAAAATGATATAGAAGGAAACCTTGGGCGTCTTAAAAAGGCCGTTGGCGAAATGATGGAGTTTTTACACTATAATGCCGTGGTTGACGGAAGAATTGAAAACGAATTGGGACTCCCGGTATTGGCCAAAGGTTTGGCTATCCTTTCTCCGGACATGTTACTTGATTACTTACGGGATTTTGTTGGGGTATCCAGTGATATCAGAAGGAAACCACAAGAATTTTATGCTGCTTGTGAGGCCTTGTTTATATCATCTATGGAGATGGCCATAGGTGCCTATACGACTCCGGAGGATAATAAGGGAGTAATCTTTGTGCCACTACATCTGCCGACTTTTCTAAAACCAAAAGATTTTGAAAAATTTTACTTCCCATTTATGAGTAAGTTTGTAGATGAAGTTTCCGTAAAGCGGGGTTATAAGATTTTCTTCTTTATGGAAAACAATTGGATGCCCTATCTTGATATTCTGCAGGGACTGCCGGATGGAGACATGATTGGGCTGTTTGAACATGGTGACTTGAAGAAGATAAAAGATTCCATTGGCAATAAATTTTGCATAGTTGGCGGAATGCCTATTGATCTCCTTCGACTTGGAACGGTAGAAAAGTGTCTCGACAAAGCCAAGGAATGTTTACAGTTGTATGCGCCCGGTGGCAACTATATTTTTTCAACCGACAAAAATTTGGTCTCCTTAAATGATGCGAAACCGGAAAATTTAGCGGCAGTATGTCAATATATTCATGAAAACGGAAAATATTAAAAGGAGAGGGAAGTATGGAAAATTATCAACTTACAGACAGTCTTGAAGAACTAAAAAAAGTACTCATCGAAAAGAACAATATGCCTGCGCCTATGGCCGAAGGGATTATTAAAGCAATGATGACAATGCTTGTAATGGCATAGATTTTCGAGTAATATGCTTGGAATTAGGATACTTTGTTTTATCTTTTCAAATATTTCTAATGCCTATCTCCCTGATTATTTTGAAAAACCAAATTCTATTTTGCCCTTTAATTAATGTTGTGCCTGCCAACACCTGTTGTATGGGAATCTATACATTATTGTTCGTTTTGAAGAACGTAACGATCAATGATATTTTTTGGAAATGACTTCAAACGATGGCTACAGAGCAAATCGTTGATGCAATGTCCGTCTTAATAACTTCAGCCGAAAATATTGTTAATGTTGCCCAGAATATTTAAATGGGACTGAGCAAAAACCTACCGGTAAAGTGTGGACAATTTATCGGTGGGTTTTTGCTTATGCTTAATATTGTTTTATCGTCGAATATTTATTTGGGTTAAAATTGTATCATCGCTGTTGAGATTACAGTTTTTCGTATGTTTAACCCCTGAGCGGAAGATATAAAGCGGTTTAAATGATTTATGAATTTAACATCTGGGGTATCATTTTTTTTGAAGTGGTAATAATAAGGTTAATAACCAAATAGTGGAAGGTGCGCACAATTTTGTTTCAATATATAATAAAAAAAATACGCTATTTGTGGCAGAACCAAAATTCAAACAATGAGCAGGTCAAGCGAACACAGAAAACCTGTCGGCGGCTATCCAAGGACCTAAAAAAAAATGTTGAGTATATCCGTAGTAGTCTAGGCAATAGTATGGATCTCATAATAAGGGACTTTTCATTAGGATCTAAGCTAGAAACCGAAAGTGCACTGATCTATCTGGATGGTATGGCGGATCTCAATAACCTCAACAATAATATCATGAAACCATTAATGAACGATAAACGGATAGATAGTACTGCCTTGGCGGGTCAGGAACTGCTGCAATTAATAAAAAAAACAATACTTACCGTTGGCTATGTTAAAGAAGTAAACGTCATTGAAGAAGTCATAAAAGAGTGTCTATCCGGAAGCATTGTTTTTTTGATTAATGGAGCTTCAGGAGCGTTAGTTATGATCGGCGGAGGGGGAGAGAGCCGCAGTGTGGAGGTGCCTCCGACGGATTCTGTTGTCCGGGGGCCGCGCGAAGGATTCACGGAAAGAATTATTACGAATATTACATTGATTCGACGAAAGTTGAAAAATCCAAATTTTACTTTAGAAACATTGATCTTAGGAGAACAATCTAAGACAACGGTCTGTATTGCTTATTTAAAAGGAGTTGTCAATCCGAAACTGATTTCGGAGATTAACCGCAGGCTCAACCGGATTCAAACAGATGTGATTCTGGAGTCAGGATATATTGAACAATATATCGAAGATGCACCGCTTTCACTTTTTGCCACGGTAGGCAATAGTGAAAAACCGGATATTGTCGCAGCCAAAATGCTGGAGGGGCGGGCAGCAATCCTCATTGACGGAACTCCTTTTGTTTTAACCGTGCCAGCACTTTTCATTGAAAGCTTTCAAAGTCCGGAGGATTATTACATCCGGCCTTTTTACGCCAGCTTGGTCCGGATCATCCGATTTATCGCTTTTATGATTGGTATCCTTGCTCCGGCAATTTATGTTGCTATATCCAGTTTTCATCAGGAATTAATTCCAACTCCCCTACTGTTTACAATGGCAACTGCGGAAGAAGGCATTCCTTTTCCATCTGTGATGGAAGCGCTGCTCATGGGTCTCATCTTTGAGATTTTGCGAGAAGCCGGAATCCGTTTACCCCGGCCTGTAGGTCAGGCTGTCAGCATTGTCGGTGCGTTGGTAATCGGAGAGGCAGCCGTCTCTGCCGGTCTGATCGGTTCGCCAATGGTGATTGTAGTGGCGTTGACTGCAATCGCCAGTTTTACGTTGCCGGCACAGACCGATTCAGAGGCGATTTTACGGATTCTTTTTGTGCTGTTTGCCGGTACTTTGGGAGTATATGGAATTATGTTGGTTTTCTTGGCATTGCTCGTCCATCTGGCCTCATTACGATCCTTCGGGACCCCGTATTTATCACCGCTGGCGCCTTTCAGCCTCCGCGATATGAAAGACACATTTGTAAGGGCCCCTTTTTGGGCAATGATCTTTCGTCCGCGCGCCATCAGTTGGCATGATCCCCAAAAACAGGAGTTCCGATTAAGCCCCGAGTATGTCTCTGAAAAATCCAAAAAAACCAGGAAATGATTTTAATGAGGGAACCATGAGAAAGATCAGTTTATTTATGAAAATCTTATTTATTAGCTGCTTGCTTTTGGTACTAAGCGGCTGTTGGGGTCGGCATGAATTAAATTCGCTGGCAATTGTTTCGGGAATCGGCTTGGACAAGGCGGATAGTGATCATGTCCGTATGACCATAGAAATTTTTAAACCGGTCAATGGAAAATCAAGTCCAAAGGATCAAAGCGGCGGCGGTTCGAAAAACTATACGAACGTCACGGACACCGGGGCGAACGAACTTGATATCCTACGTGGTTTTTCTCATGAGGTGAACAAGGAACTCTATTTCCCGCATAATCAGGTAATTGTCCTGAGCCGGGAATTAGCGGAAGAGGGTCTTCAGAAGCATATCGACTTTTTTGTCAGGAACCAGGAGGCGCGGTTAAATGTCTGGGTTCTTCTTTCGGAAAGCAAAGCAAACGAGATCCTTGATGTACCGCCGCTGTTAGGAAATATGCCGGCAGAGGAAATCAGCCGTTTGGTCGAATTACAGGGAGGAAATTCTCAGTCCTGTCAAGTCAATCTGGAACAATTTATTTCAAGTTTGATGAGCAGGTCCACATCCTCAATCCTGCCGATCATCGAAATTGCCGGTGCAGGTCAGCAAAAAAAACTCCGGCTAGCAGGAACGGCGGTTTTTAAAGGGGATAAATACGCAGGTGAACTGAACAGCCAAGAAACGCGCGGTCTTTTATGGATACGAAATGAGATCAAAAACGGCATTATTGAGGTCGAAGGAACGGATGGAGAAAAGGCCATGTTAGAGATCACCCATTCCAACACCAAGATAATTCCTACGATTGCTGACGGCAAGCTTCAATTCAAAATAGAGATTCGGGTTGAAGGCGATCTCGGAAGCCAGTCAGGTCAGGAAAGCATGGCGACCCCCACGGGATTTGAGGATTTAGAGAAAAGAACAGCAGCAGTGATAGAAAATGAAATTAATGCTGCTTTGGAAAAAGCCCAAGAGCTTAATGCCGATATCTTTGGTTTTGGAGAGGAGATCCACAGGAAGGAACCGGGAGAATGGAAAAAAATTTCAGCCGATTGGGAGAATATTTTCCAACAATTAGATCTCGGCTTGAATATTAAGACTCAGCTTAATTTTCCCGGAAGAATTACCAAGCCGGTGGAGATTCCTTAAAAAGGAGCATTAGAAGATTATGCAGCTAGAAAAAGGGAAAATGGCAAGTTCTCAACTGACTTTTTTAGTGGCGGGGATTATTCAGTGTTCTTCGCTAATGGTAGGTTTTGCCACCAGATATGCAAAACAGGATATTTGGTGGATTTCTTTAGCGGCTTTACTTGTATATTTTTTAATATCCTTATTTTTTTTGAATTTGGTCGTAAAATTTCCAGGTAAAAATATCATCCAGATCAATGACATTATTTTCGGCCCCTATGTCGGAAAATTCATTTCTATTCAATATCTTGGTTATTTTTTCTTTGTACTCGTTGCGTTCTTTCAATTTATCGGGGAGTTTGTTGTGAGCTATATCATGCCGGAAACACCGCAGATTGTGATTGAAATCCTGTTTTTTCTGATTTGCGCTTGGACGCTCAGAAAAGGAGTGGAAGTGATCGGAAGGGTCGGCCTTATACTCTCGGCGATAACAATCGTTTTGTATTCATTAACATTTTTTCTGTTGCTTAAGGACATGGAGCCGGCCAATTTTTTCCCGGTCATGGACGTTCCATTGAAAGATATGCTTTACAGTCTCTCTGTTTTAGTAGGTGTGTCCTTTGCCAATGTATTCGTTTTACTCATGCTCATGCCCTATGTCAATATTGTTAATCAGGTTAAAAGAGCGTTTCGTACGGGTTTGGTCATTGGAGGGGTGTCCTTATTTTTTATCAGTGTGCAGTACATTGCTGTTTTGGGGGATAGTGCAGCAATCATGGTTTTGCCATATTACGAGGCAGTGCGGCAGATTAACATCGCCAATGTGTTTACTAGAATGGAAATATTGGTGGCGATTGGACTCATGTTTACGCTGTTTATTGGCATAATTACGGCTTATTACGCTACAACCTTGGGGGTTGCTCAGCTACTCAAACTGCGTTCTTATGCGGAACTTGTATTGCCAATCGGGATCATCGCGCTTAATTTTTCCTTAGTGTCGTATAAATTGAGTATTCATATGGCTCGGAAGGAATCTGCGTACCTTCTATATATAAGTTTTCAATTGCTTCTTCCGCTTGCTTCTTTGGTCGTGGCTAAAATAAGAAAGTTGCCAAGCGGAGGGTAGCATTTTTGTGCCGCTAAGGACTTCAATATCCGCGTTTAAGGAGGTTCGAATGTATATTTTCCTATTGATAGCTGCGTTTGTCATCATTGTGCTCAGAGAAGCGCCCAGCCTGGTGAGTAGAAAACAGTGGCGGGAGCTGATCGTTTTTTCCACTTTCTCAATTATTGCGTTCACACTCACTTTTCTGCAATTAATCCATGTAAAGTTTCCTGACATTTATCAAGGAGCAGAGGTTCTCAAAAAGATACCGGCAATTCATTCTTTTTTACAATAAGCGTTTACTCACTCTTTAGCTGGAAGAATTGGAAAGATCAAAAATGCTGGACGATCATGGTAAAAATAAAAAAATGAAAAGCACCTCTGCGAACACTCGATCCGAAATTCACAGGGTGCTTAGCGTAAGTTTATTTTCAAGTTCGGGGCGTTATTTTATTTCTGGTCGGTTATTAATTACTGATAATGCAATTTCAGTCTGATAATTTTTTAGCCTTTGCAAATCTTTAATAAAATAATAGCCGTTTGTTTGCTCGATTAAATCCAGTTCTTTTAATTTATTGATCACCTTTATAGTCGTGCCTCTAGTGACGCCCAGCATGTCACTAATAAACTGCTGACTGATTTTAATATTCAGCTTGATTTTATTTTCTATTTCCATTCCAAAATTATCGGCAAATGTTAATAATAGACGGCATAGTCTCCATTCTGAGTCATAAACCAGCAGTTCAGTAAAAAAGTAACCACTTGCAAAAAACTTGTAGGTAATCGATTGTAATATTGATAGCGTTACATCAAAGTCGGTTTGTAACAAATTCAAAATGTTTTCTTTCCTAAAAAAAAGTAAATGCGAAGGCTCCATTGTCTTGAAATAACCATCACTAGGAATACTGAAAATTGCGTTGGCTTCCAAAAAGATACTTCCCTTGTCTATAAGGCCACATATGTATTCATTACCATTTGTAGAGTATACACAAGATTTAACCAGTCCATCTTTTAGATAATAAAATCCATCGGGGACATCTCCGGCAGAAACAAGTATCTTATTTTTAGCAAAGAAAACTTCTTCTCCTACGTCCAATAATTTTTGAGAGATATTAGAAAGTTTGATAATTTGTGTAAAATTATCTTTTCTAATTTCTTCCATAAATGGCACACTCCCCTTCGATAGATTTTCCTGAAATTCATCTAGGGTATAAAGCATCATAATTTCGTTGTTAGAAGATATTTCTTTATTATGATCCTGCAATATTGTTTTGATAATATTTAGTGTACACCAATTTTTTGTCAGAAACCAGCCTGATTTTTTTATTACGCTTGATTCTCCCTTTTAATATTGAAACAACTATTTTATTTTGTCCTTAAAATTAAATTTATTAATGTTCAATAGTGTACACCTGTAAAATAGTTATCTATTCATAATATTTTATTTTATCTATGATAATTGTAGTTCAAATATTTTAAGGAGGAGATAAGGTATGATTCCTGAAAATGACAAAGAGAAAAAAACTCAGAAGAAAAAAACTTTTTCCAAAGAATTTAGCAGACGCGGTTTTTTGAAGACCTCTCTAGGAGTAGGGGTCGGAGCAGCAGGTGCCGCATTGTTCGGTTCTGAACTGCTGGGAAGTAATAGCATCGCAAATGCACAAGTTGTCGAGCATGATGACATGCCGGTGGAAATCTCCAGTGACTACAAACGGTATAGCATGGCTTCTCAGGCTCCGATTGGTGCTGTCTCTGCAGAATATGCCGGAAAAAGGTTTGGGACAATACCTCAAGAAGGAGGAGAGGGCTGGGGACAGCTTGAGTTCGCCTTTGATCATGCCTGCTGGTCAATTGAAGAGGATATCAATAAGGGTCTGGGCGCTCCGGGTTTTCAATCGCAAGGGTTATTTACTTGGGAAGGTGAAGTAAACCCCAACAAGTACCAATTTGAAAGCCCCGAAGCTGCGAGCGCGATCATCAAAAGAGTAACAAAATTCTGGGGATCATGTAAGGTCGGGATTGGCCCTTATGATGAACGGTGGCTCTTTTCTGAAGTTCTCGATCTCGCAACGGGTAAACCTGTTCCCAATAAGTTACCGTTTACGCCTACAAATGTTATTGTGGCGCTTTTTGAAATGGATTATGACTGCTATCAGACTGCCCCAGCTTTGCCCCAAGGGGCTGCTTCCGGCAATGAATACTCCGATGCGGGTGTTCTCCTCCATAAGTTGGCTAAATTTATCAGGACATTAGGCTACCAGGCCATACCTTGTTCCAATGATACGGCTTTAAGTATTCCCTTGGCTATTCAGGCCGGCCTAGGGGAGATCAGCAGAATCGGTATTATGGTCACTAAGGAATATGGGCCGAGAGTGCGGATATATAAATTGTTCACGGATATGCCATTGGCTATTGATAAACCGGTTACCTTCGGAGCGATGGAATTCTGCAAAACCTGCATGAAATGTGCTGACGCCTGCCCGTCACAAGCAATATCCCATGATGTAGAACCAAGTTTTAAAACATCTTCCATAACGAATCCGGGAGTCAAAAAATGGGCTCAAGATGGCGTGAAGTGTATGACCCAATGGTCAAAAGTCGGTACTGACTGCGGTATTTGTATTAAGGTCTGCCCTTACAACAAACGCCAGGAATGGCATCACGACTTAGTAAGGTTGGGCACAGAAACACCTGCAAAACCTGTTCTGAGGTTCTTTGACGATTTGTTCGGTTATGGTAAGATTTCTGTTCCGGATGCAATAAAGGAATTCTGGAATAAATAAGAAAAGAGGAGAGGTAATATGATTATTTTCTGGTTAACCTTGGGAGCACTCATGGCATCATCCATATGGTTCGTATATATCAAATTCCAGGCTGCAGGAAAAATGTCCGTAGCCCGCTGGATTTTAACGGCAATATCCGTGATCTGGGGAGCATTTCTCCTGGCTTGGATCGTCTACAGCATTGCCGAAGGTGAGATGCAGGCTGCCGGCATGGGATTCTTAATCTTCGGAGCGATTCTTCTTGTCTTAATTATCCTTACGGTACGCTTAGACTCCTTGATACCTTCAAAGAAGAAAGCCAATAAAGTAGAGGCGGCATAATTGTAATAAGTCGAATGTTCAATAGGAGCAGAAATGAAAAACTCAGCAAATAAAATCATTATGTTTGCAGCAGCAGTTGTATTCCTCCTAACGTTGGTTTTTAGCTGGACTCATACAGATAACGATATCATACCGTTTATGAATCAAGTGTTCCCGGAAGCGCAATCTTTTCAAAAGATTGCGTCTTCCCCTGTTATATACGAAGGGCAAACAAAAGGTCAAAACGGCAGGGAAGAAAAAATAGGCTACGTCGTAATCGAACAAGCGGTTGCTTATGGCGGGCCGATTAAAATGGTTACCGGGATAGACCTGCAAGGAAAGATTGTCGGGACGGTTATCGCCGCACACAAGGATACACCATCATTTATCGATAATATTCTAGATCAAAAATATTTGGAAAGATTCATCGGAAAAGACATCACAGATCCTTTATCCATTAACAAGGATATCGACCGGATATCGGGTGCAACCTTTTCTACAAGGGGGATAGCCAAAGCGGTTTCCCGGGGAAGCCATGCCGTAGCCAGGAGCGAGTTCGGGCTGAATGTTAAGGATGAAGTGGAACCGTTTAAGTTCGGGTCCAAGGAAATTGCCGTCATAGCGTTGGTCATCCTGATAGTGATTGGCATGGCATTCAAACAAAAAAAATTACGTCGGCTTGCCCTTTTAGGAAGTTTAGTCATCATTGGTTTCCAATATAATACGCCCATTTCGCTTGCAAATATTGCCGGACTTCTCATGGGGAATTTCCCATCAATCCGTGAAAACCTCGTTTGGTATATCCTCTTAATTGGAATCCCGGTGATTACCTTTATAATAGGAAAGAATATTTACTGTTTCTGGCTTTGCCCGTTTGGCGCTTTGCAGGAAATCACAGCCAAAGTGGGCGGCGGTAAATTCAAATGCTGCAATAAAGCAATCGAAGCCAAAGCGGCTAAATTAAGGTATATACTCATATACCTGGCACTCATAGGTGCATTCCTGACGAAGTCACCGAGTTTTGCCGGTTACGAGCCATTCGCTACTTTGTTTGGTCGTCAGGGATTTGGTATTCAGTGGCTTATTTTGCCGGTCGTGATTTTTAGTTCTTTCTTTATCAGCAGATTCTGGTGCAGGTTCTTTTGTCCGGGGTTGATACTCAATGAGATTATTTTACGCCCCAGGAGATATATCATGGGGATTTTAAAAAAAGGGATACCAGAGAAAGTGAAATTGAAAAAGGTTCAGAGAATTAAAGGAGTCGAAGAAATCAAAGCAAGATCTGCAAATGAATTGAATAACATCGAGGTTAAGCAATGAAAAGCAAATTACGTATAGGAGATATAGTATTTATCTTATTGATTTTAGCTGTCGCCATCATGATTGCAATAAGTGAAGTTCAGTCTTACCATGTTATTTCTTAACAAATATTTTGATTTATGGCGTATAATTATGAACAGTCTCTATATGTTGTAATAAAACTTAACTCATGTCGACAGAAAGGTTGTATAAAGTAACTCAATTATCTAGAAATAGAGGACTGTCCCCTAATATGAAGGCTCAGTCCTCTAATGGCCACTTACTTCCTCTAAAGAGTTAACTTGCATGACGTTGAAATATACTATTTATCGGAAAACCAAAGCCAGATAAGTTAAGAATGTTCTCCCGTCTACACATGGATCCGCTAAAGGCGGATCCATGACGTCAGCCACAGTCACAAAAAAGCTGGTGACGGTCTGATAGACTGTCACCAGCTTTTTAGAAAATAAGAGTCCTCAAAAATTACGCCTTAAAATCGTTCCGATTAACCGGGTACGTTGAGAATTACTTCACGTCATACTTATAAAGCTCCGGAAGTTTAGTGAGCTGCTCCAGGTGCTGCAGGTGCTGCAGCAGCCTTGAGAACTGCTTCAACGTCATACTTATAAAGTTCCGGCCACTCCAACCACCACTTGTATTTTTCAATCTCTTCCGTACCGTAACCAAACATATCATCGATAGTTTTAAGCAACTTTGAAGCATTTTCTCCTTTGCTGCCAATAAAGATTCCCGCTTCATGGAACCAGGAATCTTCTTTGGAGTTCCAAGGACATACTTTCACACATCTTCCGCAGCTGACGCCTTCATCGTTAGCTGCGCGGAATACCGTACATTT
The DNA here is from genome assembly GCF_004343605.1 of Dehalobacter sp. 12DCB1. Lineage (GTDB taxonomy): Bacteria > Bacillota > Desulfitobacteriia > Desulfitobacteriales > Syntrophobotulaceae > Dehalobacter. Next base: position 93,522 of record NZ_POSF01000011.1, on the reverse strand, counting down.
CTTAGAATCAGTATTCCAGCGGAGATAACCCTTGTGCGGCATAGGATCCTTCTCAAAAGTAATCGCCTGTGCAGGACAGTAATCCGCACACTTCATACACACTCTGCAGAAATCCAGTGCGCCAAAATCAATCGGTTTATCCGGTGCCAAAGGCAAATCTGTTGTAACTGCTGAAGTTTTATGACGGAAACCAATACGAGGATGCGCACAAGTATCACCTGTCCTGGTTAGTTCACCCATTCCGCAGGCAATCATACAAGCCGGTATAAGAACTTCGTAGTTCCCAAAATGATGGGCCCGGGCATTATAACCCAGCTGTCGAATATAATTCGCCATGATGACCGCCGCATTGGCAGCAGCATGGTAACACCGGTTTGATTGGGCGACACCCATGGAGTCATATCCTGTTGAAGCCAACCATGTTTCCAAATGCATCTGTACAGACATACAAATAACGTAAGGCATTTTATCTGTAATAGGTGCTTTTCCATAAGGAACACTTTCGGGAACAGCTTTCGTAAGATATGCGGCTAAGGGCGGAGCCATTTGGCTAGCGTAGTAAGCATAATCAGGCATATTACCGATTCCTACCTCGTCTACACGAAGATAATAGGCAAAATCTTTAATATGCTGAGACATCTGTTCGGGGTCAGGTATCGGCAATTTTCTAGGACTTGGCTTGCCAGTGAGCATTGCAGGTGCACTGATTGCTCCAATAGCACCTGCAAACGGTGCCACCATCGGAGACCTAAGCATTGTAGTAAGAATTCCTGCCTTTGCTTTGTCACCCAGTTCTCCTGATACAGCCAGGGCAAACCCGGCATCTTTCTCATCGGTTTGAACCACTTTTCCGAGAAGCTTGGTCGTCCCGAGCCACTCGCTATTATTTTCTACATAACGGACGGTTGCTCCGCCGTAATTGTTAACAGGACGCAATTTTGACCATTGTCCTTTGGCGGGCTGATAGTCCAAACTAGGTGACGATGCTGCTGCGTTGGCGATCTTGGCCGGAGCCGCAATCGCACCCATGACGCCCATTGCAGCGGCTGCTGCCCCGGTTTTCAGAAAACCGCGGCGGCTGACCGAAAATCCTTTTTTGTTATTTTCTGAATTTGCGGACATTCGTTTTCCTCCTCTAAGCCTTGATTGATTCATTGACCTTTTTATTAATACGGATAAACCCTAAGATGCGCGCCAGCACTATTGCCAATATGATCGAAATACCTCCGAACAGGAAAATTGCCGTGCTGGATGCCTTAACGTGTCCTACGCTGGCATTAATGTAAACAAAGGAAATCCCCATCCAAGTGACGGCATACCAAATAACATATAAGGACCAGTTCAGTACCGTTTTCCACATTAGATTCTTTTGGGCGCGAGGTCTAATCCAAAGAATCCCCGCTAAAAATAACACACCGGCAAGAAAAATTAAGAATGTACTCATAAATCCACCTCCTTTTAGATATAAGTCTACTGATTTATTCGGTGGGAATGTTAATTTAAATTAACAAATTAAAATATTCTTCTGGTTGTGCACATCATAAAAAATATCTCCCGGATTTCTCCGGGAGTAACTATGAACCAAAAATTACTTGATAATTCTTTGCAAGTTATTGCTGGAATCTTTAATATTCTGTATCCGTTTGAAAATGACCTCAATGTTTGCATTTTGTTCTTCTGTGGTTGCCATCAATTCTTCTGTTGAAGCCGAATGTTGCTCGGCAATACTTGCAATACTTTCCGTTTCTTTATTAATGAGTGAAAATAGCTCTACCATGTTATTAATTCTTCTGTTCTCCTCGGTTATGTTTTTCCTGGTCTCTTCAAAAGAAGCCATAATCATTTCAAAGGTTTGATTAACTTGCTTGACCACTGCCGCGCCTTCTTGAGTTGCCGTCTGTCCTTTATTCACTTCGTCAAGGGCGTTTTTGGTTTTTTCCTTTATTTCGTAGATTATTTGACTGATTTGCCTTACGGTGTTTGCGCTTTGTTCAGCAAGCTTCCTTACCTCTTCAGCGACCACTGCAAATCCTCTGCCGGATCCACCGGCTCTGGCAGCCTCAATGGCGGCATTTAATGCCAATAAATTCGTTTGTTCTGCGATTTGATTAATGCCTTCTAAGAAGTTATTTACTTCATCCATGTTGCTGCTTAATTCCTGAACAGTAACATAGGATTTGTTAACCGTCTGATTGACGAGATCCGCTTGCTTGCCCATCATACTTATTTTCTCTGAGCCTTCCATTACGGCACTTATGGCATTTTCCGAAACGCTTTCAAGTTGACTTGAAAAATTGACTATCTCTGAAATTTTCCTATCCGCCTCTTTTATCATCTGACTAATCTGAGTAATGCTTCCGGTCTGACCTACGACACCCTTGGTGATTTCCTGGAAAGCTGTTCCCATTGCGTTACTTATTTCACTAATTGTTTCAAGGTTATTATTCGCTTCATAAATATCCTCGTTTAAAGCTAAGGTACTTTCTTTAATTACTTTGATTTCACCTTTCTTTTCTTCCAGTAGTTCGTCAAGCTGCCTTTGTTTGTTAATCGACGCAATTATCGTTTCAGCTCCCCATCTTACCAAAAAATAAAGACTGATTGTAGATAGAATGATAGACGTAATTTCTCCCGGAAGAAGACTGCTATCAAGAATATTCCAAGCAACCTTCATGAGGATAAGTGTTGCTAAAAGAACGATGCCGGCAAATGCGAGTAAATTTTTTCGCAAGTAAAGAGCTACAATGCATAGACAAGTGATAGCCATGCCTTCGGCATTGGCCGGCGAAAGAGTCATCGAATTCGCTACAATCGCAATAAAGGGAAAGATCAACAAATACACAACAATATTCTCATATTTCTTAAGGAATAAAAAAGCGGCCGAAATCACAACCGCACATACAAGTAGGATTAATGCTGGAAGAGCGAGGACATTCGCGCCCGTAAAAAAAGAAATAATCAGGGATGTCATCAAAACAGAGATAATTGCTAGAATAATCACATTTACTTTTCTGTAATAGGTTTGCATGAATTTGTCTTCTCCCATACTATCAGCTCCTCAAAAATTTAGTTATTTATAAAATACTTTAGAATATCGTGTCAATTTTAGTTAAATTTTACTAACCCTTATAGCCGCTTTCAGTTTCTTCTAATTCGTAAAGTTCCTGGCACTTCAGACTAAAAAAGATGTTTCTCAAATGTCAGCTCTTTTAATCTATCTAAATCATGGATAATGATTTTGCCTTTCTTTTTCTCGATAATCTTTTGCTTTTCCAAATATCCTAATACTTTGGATATCGTGACATGATGGACTCCTGAGATTTCAGAAATAGTTCTCTGAGACAATTCGAGACGGACTTCATATGAATTTCCTACGGGTATTCCGTTGGAAATACATAGACCGTAAATCAGTCTTACTATCCTAATCGTCGGATTGAATAATTCCATTTCAACTGTTTGCATCATAAAATAAAGGCTTTTAGAAAAAGTATTCTTTAAGATTTCAAAAAATATATCGTCATCTATTTGAAACATTGCTTTGAGCTGCTCCTCAGTGAAAAAACATACGCTGCATTTTTCTATAGCGGTTATATAGGAATTATCATGATTCATCGGAAAGAGCTTGCACAGGATTCCATTTTTGCCGCAAAAATAATGCAATCTTTCCCTGCCGTCCTCTGTTACCATTTTGATTTGGACTTTTCCTGAAAGCACATAGATTAGCATCGGCTCACTATCCCCTGGTAAAGTAATAGCACTTCCTTTTGCATAGGATTTCACAATTCCTAGATGGATAAATTTTTGCAGTTTCTCGACAGGGTAGAATGTGTCAGGAATTGTTCTTGCCACCTCATCAGAAAAATCGTATTTCATACCTTCCTCCCTCCTTCCTGTATATACCTCTTCGTAATTTATTTGATGGTCATTTGAATGATAAAAGTTTTTAAATTTAGTATACATTAACTTTGATTAATTTAATATGGATTTAACTTTCCAAGATTTCCTCTTCATATTGTATATTATTTCTAGCCAGCGCTTTAATCATATAGAAATTAGTAAAATGTTATATAAAATTTTAAGGAGGGGATATCGATCCTAATATTTTTTTTAGTTATGTAGCATGCGCCAACATTATGAGTTTTTATATTATGATAATATTTATTATAACAAGTCGGATGCCGTAGAAACAAAAAGGACAATAGAATGAAATTCTTAGGGGAATAATAATTATGGAAAAAAATTTTAACAACAATTATCTTTTACCGAATCATTTTTATCCAATAAATAAGTTGAAAAAATATCTCAATATGGGGATCGTCCGGAATTACCAAAAAGGGGATTCCGTTGTTTCACCCGGAGAGATCATTGATAGCGTTATCTATGTTATTTCAGGAAAATTAGGTATTACTTTTCTAACTGAGGATGGAAGAAGGAGGTTAATGTTCCATGCTGATGCTGGTACGTTTGCCGATCGATTATTTCAGCCTGATGATTGTCTCGTTGATGTTGTTTCGGAAGAAGAGAGCATTGTATGTTTTTTTTCAAAAGACCAGCTGCTTGAGATGTTTCAGCAGGATAAGGAAGTTCTCTGTGAATTTATTACGAGTTATGCATCAAAATGCGGCTATTTCATGCATGAAGCTAAGGAGATGGCTCTTTATAATCCTTCGGTTCGGGTTCTACGATTGCTTTATAAACTCTGCCTTGCGAAAGGAGAGCTAGTTAACAATGTTTATGAAATTAATATTAAGTTGTCGCAAAAGGCTATTTCCGAAATGACAGGTGTCCATTATGTGACTGTCTGCAAAATATTCCAAAATCTAAGAGAAAAGAACATTTTGCGTAAAACATCCAATAAGATTATAATCTTTGACTTAAAAAGACTTAAAGATCAGATCAGCAACTGACGAACCTTTCGTCAGTTATTTTTTGGTTTGGGACAAAAAGAAGACAGGTATCTTTTCATGCAAAAAAGTTGATATTGATTGTATGAATGATAAAAAAATTTAAAAACTTATAATCCATATTATAAGAATTAGTAAAACAATATATGTACAATGTACTTAGTGATTCGACCAAATCATAAAAAGAGGAGGTGAAGATAATGGGTACATTGTTAATTTTTATTGCCGGTGTGTTATTTTTAGCGGGGATTCTTTTTATTAAACCTCGCGCCAAAAGGGACTTAATGTGGAAAACAGTACTGAACTGGGCCTTATATGTTATTTGGTATGCCATCACGTGGATGGGGGTTTCCTTTGTTTACATTAACGCATCGGTCGGCCATGTTAAAGCAACAAGTACGGCTATATTCCTGTTCTTAGGAATATCTGTGGTGCTTGCTGTCGTTCAGGCACGGCTGCTAGGTTTTATCGGCGTGAAAAAAACCGGAAACGCAAGTTCACAACAAGCTTGATTGGGAGGGAAGAAATTGGGTAACGAACAAAAACAGCAGTTAAAGATAAACCGGAGAAATTTCCTGAAAGCCGGTGCTGCAGCTACTGCTATGGGGGTTGTCGGGGCGCTGACAGCGCCTGCCAAGGCTGCCAGTGCGGCAGGTGAGGCGTTTAAGTATACGCCCGCACCCAAAGGTCAATGGTCCAAACTGCATCCTGTCCATGATATGGGCAGCGTCTCGCTCCGTTTTGTAGAGCACAACGACCAGTGGCTGGGAACTACGAAAATTGTCGGACCGATAAAGAAAACCAGCCAATACGACAGTGGGTTTGATCGTTGTGCTGAGGGATTAGTCAGTCAAAGAGCACAATTGGGACTCTACAATCTCATCCCCAAAGACCCTATGTCCCTGGCGATAGTTATGGGAACAAGCCTACCGAAACCCCTCGTGGAAGGTCCCGTTGCTCCTGTGAAAACGGAAATTCCAGATCCGGAACAAATGTCGATGCATATCAAAGACCTGGCATATTTTTTAAGAGCCGATGATGTGGGAATCGGCAAGATGCCATCGTATGCTTACTGGTTTGAAAAAACGATATATGAACCGTTTGGCACAAGAGAGTTGCTTGAATTACCCAGGGAACAGTGCGTCAAGCCAATAACTGAACCGGAGATGCCCTATGCTATTGTGGTTATGGTCGATCAGAATCTGAAAACAACGCTCGGTTCCACAGGTTATGACGCTATCAGCCAATCCCAATCTTTCCTGGGATATCACGCAACTGGAGTCATTTCTGTTATTATCGCGCAATATATCAGAAATCTTGGTTATAACGCCCGGGCGCAATACGCTGTGGATTATACAGCAAATATGCCTCCGGTTATTATAGCGGCAGGATTGGGCGAACTGTGTCGCACAGGTGATTGTGCTATTCATCCCCGGTTGGGATTCCGTAATAAGGTGGCTGCTGTTACAACAGATTTGCCGCTTGCTCCGGATAAACCCATTGATTTTGGGCTTCTTGACTTCTGCCGTATCTGTAAAAAATGTGCTGAAAATTGTCCTAACGGCGCTATTTCACTCGACGATGATATGCAAGAAGTGAACGGTTACCTGCGTTGGAAAAACGATGCAGACAAGTGTGCCGAATTCCGGGTAAGTAATGAAGAAGGTGTCTGCTGCGGAAGATGCATGAAGGTCTGCCCGTGGAATTCCAAGGAAGATTCCTGGTTCCACCAGGCGGGAACTTGGATTGGAAGCCAGAGTAAAACTTCTGCGTCGATGCTGAAAGCCATTGATGATATGTTTGGATATGGCACCGAACAGATCGAGAGATATAAGTGGTGGCTTGAGTGGCCGGAAAAATACAAACTGCCTCCGGTAAGCGTTCTAACTGCGCCGTAAAGTCCACTCTAATTAGATTCCAAAATACAAGAGTATTAGAATTCTTTAGCAATGAAGTAATCAAACATGAGAAGAGCTGTTGAGGACGAATGAAAAAGTCGGGTGTCAACAGCTCTTTTATAAAATCAATGCCATAAATACTGATATTTCAGGGTGAGCTGTCAAAGTAAATGCAACTCCTTACTATTTACGCTGGTAAAGGTTGCATTTACTTTGACAGCTCACTGTTTAAAAAAACGCAATAATATTTAAAGTATTGTAACTTTTCCGACACTCCCATACAGGTATCAATTTTTGCAAAAAAAGTTAATATGGATGTACAAATGATAAAAAAAATTATCGTATGCTAATAGTGCAAATTTCAATCACTATAAAATAAGGCAATTATTACTGAAAAGTGCCTATAGTGGCACCCAATTTTATAAGGAAAGGAGACGAGATAAAATGCAAGAGAATTTTGGAAAATGGATGGGAGGAATTCCAGATACATTTTATGCAGTAAGTAAATTGGAGAAATATGTACATTATGGTACTGCAAAATTTTATTCCAAAGGAAGTTATATTGGCTTTTCGGGAGAAGGAAGGAGCGAATTGTTTTATGTACTTAATGGTAAGGTGCAATTAAATTACATTTTTGATGATGGAAGGGAAAGAATGGTCTATTTCGGCGGAAAGCATAGTGTATTTGGTCATCTGTACCATTATGCTTACAAATCTACTTTTGAGGGTTGCTTGCTGGCGTTAGAAAATAGCAAAGTATGTCATTTTTCTGAGGAACAGATTGAACATATTTTCCAGATGGACAAAGACATTATCTTGGACTTATTAAAATATAGCAATGCTAAAGCTTCTTATTTTATGAAGCAGGTTGTTGAAAAGGATTATTTTAATTCGGCGATTAGGGTTGTAAGGTTACTTCATGATCTTTGTATTTCTATGGGAATACCGGTGGACAACCATATTGAAGTTAGCATAAAGTTACCGCTAAAAGATATTTCTGAGATAACCGGGGCCCATTATGTGACAGTTTCAAAGGTATTTACCGTTTTGAAAAAACAAAACATTTTATTAAAAAAGAATGGAAAGATGATTATTTATAATCTTGAAAAATTAAAAGAGTTAACGAAAAGAAAGAATATATTTAAAAATTAACAGCACTTATTTTTTATCAAAATTGTTACCAATTCCGGATAAAATGCCATTCTGATAACCAAACCCGAATTAATTGCTCATTGTAGAATGTGGGATAACCTAAATAAATAATCCGATATAATGCTGGTAATAGTCAGATAGACTGTTATCAGCATTATTATTGAGTTTGATAAAAAGTTATTGTATTCTAATATTGCAAATTCTATAATCAAATTAAGATTTTAAAAAAAGTACAATGCCTGAAAAAAATAAGATTATTTTTTAAGGATAATATATAAAATAATATGAAAGTGCATTATGGGAGGGTTAGAAAGCCATGGAATATGATTTTTTTAATGAATTGACAAGAACAGTTCCTGACACATTCTATCCCATTGAAAAATTGCAAAGATTTATCCATTTAGGAATTGTAAAATCCTATGCCAAAGGAAGTGCCGTTATTTTACCAGGGGATGAATTCATGCTAATCTATGTACTTTCGGGAAAAATCCAGCTCAATATGGTTACAGAGGAAGGTAAGCAAAGGTTGATATATTTTTGCGGCAAAAATGGAGTCATGGATAGGATCTTTGAGCTGAATAATGATAATGCCTACGCGACTGCAATAGAAAAATGCAGAGTGTGTTTTTTTTCAAAGGAGCAGCTTTTAACAATTTTTCAAGCTGACTGTGATTTATATTTTGAAATTATGAAAAATCTTTTTGCCAAAGGCATTTATTTTATGAAACAAACCGTTGAAATGGAATTATACAATCCTACGGTCAGAATTGTAAGACTTCTTTATGGTCTATGCATATCTAACGGAATACCCGTAGGGGATTCATATGAAGTCCGTCTTGAATTGTCTCAGAAACAAATTTCTGAAATATCAGGAGTCCATTTTGTTACAGTATCCAAAGTATTAGGATATTTGGAAAAGCAAAGGATTATCGAGAAAAAGAAAGGCAAAATCATTATCCATGATTTAGATAGATTAAAAGAGCTAACATTTGAGAAACGTCTTTTTTAAAAGATAGTATCAGATAATACAAATTTTTTTAATTGGCTAAAACACTATTTCTGTAATAAACAAACCCTCATGGATTTTTGTTCCTGAGGGTTTGTTTATCACAGAGATCAAAAAATAAAAATTTATTTAAACTATCCGATTTATAACTAATTACAGAAGGTAATGATATAGAAAATTAATTAATGCTTAATTCATACTAAAATTCCTATCAATAAAATCTTTAAAATTATATTAAAAGGGAGGTGAATATATGGGTACATTCTTAATTTTTATTGCCGGTGTGTTATTTTTAGCGGGGATACTTTTTATTAAACCTCGCGCCAAAAGGGACTTAATGTGGAAAACAGTACTGAACTGGGCCTTATATGTTATTTGGTATGCCATCACGTGGATGGGGGTTTCCTTTATTTACATTAACGCATCGGTCGGCCATGTTAAAGCAACAAGTACGGCTATATTCCTGTTCTTAGGGATATCTGTGGTGCTTGCTGTCGTTCAGGCACGGTTGCTAGGTTTTATCGGCGCGAAAAAAATGGGAAACGCAAGTTCACAACAAGCTTGATTTGGAGGGAAGAAATTGAGTAACGAACAAAAACAGCAGTCAAAGATAAACCGGAGGAATTTCCTGAAAGCCGGTGCTGCAGCTACTGCTATGGGAGTTGTCGGGGCGCTGACAGCGCCTGCCAAGGTTGCCAGTGCGGCGGGCGAGACGTTTAAGTATACGCCCGCACCCAAAGGTCAATGGTCCAAATTACATCCTGTTCATGATATGGGCAGCGTTTCGCTCCGTTTTGTAGAACAAAACGACCAGTGGCTGGGAACTACGAAAATTGTCGGACCGATAAAGAGAACTAGCCAATACGACAGCGGGTTTGATCGTGTTGCTGAGGGAAAAGTCAGTCAAAGAGGACAATTGGGACTCTACAATCTTATACCCAAAGACCCCATGGCCATGGCGATAGTTATGGGGACTGCCCTACCGAGACCCCTTGTGGAAGGTCCTGTTGCTCCTGTGAAAACGGAAATTCCTGATCCAGAACAAATGTCGATGCATATCAAAGACCTGGCTTATTTTTTAAGAGCCGACGATGTGGGAATCGGCAAAATGCCATCGTATGCTTACTGGTCTGAAAAGGTGATATATGAACCGTTTCCCGGAAGAGAATTGTTCGAGTTGCCTAGGGAAAAGTGCGTCAAACCGATGACCGAACCGGACATGCCCTATGTTATTGTGGTTATGGTCGATCAGAATTTAAAAACAACGCTCGCTTCCACAGGTTATGATGCCATCAGCCTCTCCCAATCTTTCCTGGGATATCACTCAACTGGAGTCATTTCTGTTATTATCGCTCAATATATCAGAAATCTTGGTTATAACGCCCGGGCACAATACGCCGTGGATTATAACGTAAATATGCCTCCCACTATTATAGCGGCAGGATTAGGCGAATTATCACGCACAGGTGAGTGTGCTATTCATCCCCGGTTGGGATTCCGCCATAAGGTGGCTGGTATTACAACAGATTTGCCGCTTGCTCCGGATAAACCCATTGATTTTGGACTTATTGACTTCTGCCGTATCTGTAAAAAATGTGCGGATAATTGTCCTTCCGGCGCTATTTCACAGGATGATGATATGAAAGAAATAAACGGTTACCTGCGTTGGGCCACCAATGCAGACAAGTGTGCCGAATTCCGGGCAAGTAATGAAGAAGGTGCATCCTGCGGGAGATGTATGAAGGTCTGTCCGTGGAATTCGAAGGAAGATTCCTGGTTCCACCAGGCAGGAACTTGGTTTGGAAGCCAGACTAAAACCTCTGCGTCGATGCTGAAAGCCATTGATGATATGTTCGGATACGGTACAGAGCAGATCGAGAAATATAAATGGTGGCTAGAGTGGCCGGAAAATTACAAACTGCCTCCTGTAAGCGTACTAACCGCGCCTCTGCCGTCTCATGGAGTTCTATAAAGTTTAATTTTCCAAAGGCATCTTGAAAAATTAATGATAGAGCAAACCCTCATGGATTGTGATTCCTGAGGGTTTGTCTATTTATGGAAATGATCTAAATTATACTTTAAGCAAACAAAATATACTTTTTTAGAATATGGTGGATCAAAATATGATAGAATTTTAATAGGATGTTGATTCGGTAAAAATCTTGGTGCAGGGAGCGAAAAGTAGATGGAAGAAAACGAAAAATGTGGAGGCGCTATTCCGGATACATTTTTTGAAGTTGAAAGGTTGCAGGAATTTATTAATTTAGGGACTGTGAAGACTTATGCTAAAGGCAGTGCTGTCATGTGGCCGGGAGACAAATGTTCTTCCCTAATTTATGTGGTCTCCGGAAGGCTGAGAGTAAATAAGCTGCTCGATGACGGCAGGGAAAGACTGGTTTACTTTACCGGAGAACATGGCTTGGTGGGCAAGTTATACGAGACTTGCAATGATAGTTATGCCATTGCACTTGAAGACAGTAAGGTTTGTTTTTTCTCGAAAGAACAGCTTAAAAAAATTTTCAGCATGAATGACGAAGTCCCCTTTGACATCATAAGAAACTACCTATCAAAAACTTCTTATTATATGAAGCAAGCTGCAGAGATTGACTATTTCAATCCGGCAGTCAGAATCGTCAGGTTGTTTCACGAACTCTATATTGCCAATGGCATAAAAATCGGTGATCATTATGAAATTAACATTCAATTGTCTTTGGAAAATATTTCCGAGATAACGGGGACGCATTATGTTACCGCTTCCAAAGTAATAGGCTGGTTAAGAAAAAATAAAGTGATGGAAAAAAAGAGAAAAAAGATTATCATTTATGATACAGAAAAACTGAAAATGATGACTCAGGGGACACATGTTTTTTGATCGTCTAAACCCTTTGCAATTATTTTGCTGTTATTTGACTCCAGATTTGATTCCAACAGAAAATCGCAGATGATGCTCGCCCTCTTTTTTTCGAGGGCGTTTTTAAATTGTTCTTATTTTTTGAACCATCCCTTTTGTATGCGTTATCATACCCATTGTAACAAACCGGATCTCTGATATTTTTAGCTCATATTAAAATTCAGATATCTATTTGACCGGATGTTGTAATATTACAGAAAGGCTGCTCAGGGACGAAAATAATGAAACTTAGCACTAGCTAAAGTTTTTGGGTATTCAGTTTGGTACTTTTAATTTAGTGGTAGTGATGTACGTACAAAAAACTACAAAATTTTATGGAGGTGGGTCTTTTGGGCGTATTCTTAGTTTTTGTTGCCGGAATTGCTTTCTTAGCCGGTATTTTAGCGCTAAAACCATTTATGAAACGCGAAAATAAAATAATGACGGTCCTCAACTGGTCTCTTTATGTCATTTGGTACTTGATTACATGTACAGGCATCTCATTTGTTTTTCTGAATAGCCGTGTTGGTCACGTCAAAGCTACAAGTACGGGAATATTCTTATTCTTTGGTCTGTCGGTTATCTTTGCGGTTATTTTGGCGAGGCTCCTGGGTCTCCTCGGGAAAAATGGATTAAGCCTAATGAAACAAATGAAGGAGGCAAAATAGTCATGTCAAAAAATCTTGCTGATGATAGAAACCAACAGCAGGGCCTTCAGATGAACCGTCGCAAGTTTCTGAAGGCCGGTGCAGCGGCGGCAGTTACCATGGGACTTATGGGTACAATTGGTGCTACGCCTGCTGTTGCTGCTGAGGCTGCTGTAGGTTCAAGTGTTACCGTAAATGGCGCGAGATCTAAGCTGAAGCCGACCGGACACTATGGTGCTGCTTCGGTCAAATTTGCTACATTTAACAATGAATGGCTCGGCACGACAAAGCTCGTTGGCGAGGTCAAAAATATCAGCGAAGCAGAGACAGGATTTTCACGGGCCGGTCGTGGCTTATACGGAAAAGAGTCTCAAATTGGCAGGGGGTACTTTATTAGAAAAGATCCTGCCGGGGCAGCCGAACACGATACTTTAATGATCTTGGCAACAGAACCGGCAGTCCAAGGTAAAGTGTCTCCAGTCAAACTGAATATTCCTGATCCGGAACAAATGTCCCAGAACATCAAAGACTTTGCGTACTTCCTGCGAGCCGACGAGGTAGGAATCGGCAAAATGCCGGAATTTGCCTGGTATTCTCATAAGGTCACGGATCAGCATGCTTTGGCGGTGAACGATCTTGAGAAAGCACTTACTCCTGTAACAGATAGATTACCGTACGTCATTGTGGTCATGGTCGACCAAAACTTAGAGACAATGTTGGCCTCCACAGGGTATGATCAGATCAGCGGCGCCCAATCCTTTTTAGGATACCATACTACCGGTGTTATTGCTGTCGTCTTAGCAAATTATATTCGTAATCTTGGTTATAATGCCAGGGCCCACCATGCAAGAAACTATAAGGCTGTTATGACACCATGTCTTATTTCTGCGGGACTGGGTGAATTGTCCAGAACAGGAGACTGTTCCATCCATCCACGCTTAGGATTCCGCCACAAAGTAGCTGCTGTTACAACGGATTTGCCGTTGGCCCCGGATCAACCAATTGATTTTGGTCTTCAGGATTTTTGCAGGGTATGCAAAAAATGTGCGGATAATTGTCCTTCAGGCGCCATCACCCAGGATACGGAACCCATTGAGTATAACGGCTATCTGCGCTGGAACAGTAACATGGAAATATGTACGAAATTCCGCACGACCAATAAAGAAGGCTCTTCCTGCGGCCGGTGCATGAAGGTATGCCCGTGGAATACAAAAGAGGAGTCTTGGTTCCATGCTGCCGGAGTATGGATCGGCAGCCATGGGCAAGCCTCATCCAAACTGCTTAAAGGCATGGATGATATGTTCGGCTATGGTACTGAACAGATTGATAAGTACAAGTGGTGGCTGGAGTGGCCGGAATTGTGGGCGACACCTGAAAAGATGCCAGGCCTTGTAAAATACTAATCGCCGTATTTTAACTATCCAATAATCATCTAATTATATTCAATCAATAATTAACCGCGATATGCCAAATTAAATGAAGGAGTGACGCTAACTACATATTAATAGTTAGCGTCACTCCTTTTTTCTTTAAATCAAAATATATCTAACCAATCAATAATCCTAATAAGCAACCTTAACAAACCTTCGTACATAAAGTTGTCGTGAATTAAATCATACAAAGAAATTTTATTGTATAATGTTCGTGCTATCTTTTCACTCTTAAAGACAATGAACTTATCAATTTAATATTTTAGCACAGACGATTCAAAATAATTTTAATATATGCAAACAAATTAAAAGTTTTTAGAGAATGGAGGGGTGAAATATGGGGAAAATTGAATATTAATCTCTGGTAAAGAAAGTTGATAAGGGGGAAAAGAAGGGCATGGAAAACTTCAGAAAGTGTGGAGCAATTGTACCCGATACCTTTTATCCTGTTCCAAAATTACAGGACTATGTCCACTTGGGAACAGTAAAATCTTTTGCCAAGGGCAGTACAGTGGTTTTTCCGGGAGAAGAGCCACATGCAATCATTTATGTATTAAGCGGTAAGATAAGAGTTGACTTGGTTTTTGATGATGACCGGGAAAGATTAATGTATTTTGCCGGCATGCACACTTTTGTAGGCAGGTTATTTGAAACATATCATAATCTTCATATTATTGCGATGGAAGACAGCAAGGTCTGCTTATTCAATGAAGAGCAGCTTGCAAGAATTTTCCGTGAGGACCAACAAATTATTTTCGATGTGATAAGGAACTATCTCTCTAAAACATCTTATTACATGAGGCAAGTCGCCGAGATGGATTATTTTAATCCGGCAGTTCGAGTCATACGGCTGTTGTATGAACTTTGTAACTCTAAAGGTACAGCAGGGGCTAATTATTGTGAAGTAAATAATGACTTATCTTTAACGAGTATCTCAGAAATTACCGGGGCCCACTATGTAACCGTCTCCAAAGCATTAGGTTACTTAAAAAGACATCATATCCTGGAAAAAAAGAGGGAGAAAATATTTGTTTATGATATGGAAAAACTCAAAATGTTGACACATGAAACGCATATTTTTACCGGTCATGAAAGCAATCCTATTTCATGATAACGACGATGATAAATTAAAAAAATATCCTAAAAAGGATATAGATTTAATCCGCGACATAAATTGAACGATACTGATTTAATACAATGTACCTGTAACGATTTAATTTCCACTTGGAAAAAGGGGAGGTGAAAGAGCTATGGGTACATTTTTGGTCTTTTTAGCGGGTCTGTTATTTCTCGCCGGTATTCTTTTTATTAAACCTCGCGCTCAAAAGGAGCTGAGGTGGAAAACGATCCTTAACTGGAGCCTGTATGTTGTATGGTATGGGATAACCTGGATCGGGATTTCCTTTATTTTCATCAATGCCTCAGTCGGGCATGTTAAAGCAACAAGCACGGCAATATTCCTGTTCCTAGGGATATCGGTAGTGCTTGCAGTTGTCCTGGCCCGTTTACTCGGTTTCATTGGTGCTAAGAAAAAGGAAACTACATTACAAGCTTAACAGGGGGGATAAAGTTGGAGAATAACGGTCAGAAAAAAGAGTTGCAAATCAACCGCAG
Organism: Dehalobacter sp. 12DCB1; assembly: GCF_004343605.1. Lineage (GTDB taxonomy): Bacteria > Bacillota > Desulfitobacteriia > Desulfitobacteriales > Syntrophobotulaceae > Dehalobacter. Next base: position 77,981 of record NZ_POSF01000011.1, on the reverse strand, counting down.
AAATTTTCTGAAAGCAGGGGCCGCTGCAGCAGTATCGATGGGAATTATGGGCACAATAGGTACGAAAACTGCTGTTGCAGCTGAGGCTGCTGTTGGATCAAGCGCTGCCAGAAATGGAGCACAATCTAAATTAAAGCCCAGTGGACAATATGGAGCTGCAAAAGTCAAATTAGCTCAATACAATAATGAATGGCTTGGTACCTCGAAGATCGTTGGTGAAATAAAAAATATAAGCGAAGCAGAAGCAGGCTTTTCACAGGCTGGCCGCGGCTTATACGGCCCTGAAGCCCAACGAGGCAGGATGTATTTTGTTAGAAAGGCTCCGGAAGGGGCTGCCGAGAATGATACTTTAGTGATTTTGGCTACAGAGGCTGCAGTGCAAGGCAAAGTATCTCCTGTTAAACTGAGTATTCCCGATCCGGAACAAATGTCTCAGAACATCAAAGACTTTGCCTATTACCTGCGGGCCGATGAAGTTGGAATTGGCCGTATGCCGGAGTATGCTTGGTATTTGGATAAGATTACAAATCCGAAAGCGTTGGCAATGAATGATGTGGCCAATGCAGTTACTCCGGTAACGGATAGACTTCCTTACGTCATCGTCGTTGCGATTGACCAACATCTGGAGACGATGCTAGCGTCTACGGGGTATGATTCAATCAGTATTGCGCAATCGTTTAGGGGCTACCATGCTTCCGGTGTCGTTGCTGTCACGCTTGCTAACTACATTCGGAGCCTTGGTTACAATGCCCGGGCCCATCACGCTCGCAATTATAAAGCAGTGATGACCCCTTGCGTCATTGCCGCCGGTCTTGGTGAATTTTCCAGAACAGGCGACTGCGCTATTCATCCACGTTTAGGTTTCCGTCATAAAGTTGCTGCCGTTACGACGGATTTGCCGCTGCTTCCTGATCAACCCATTGATTTTGGTCTGCAAGATTTTTGCAGGGTATGCAAAAAATGTGCGGACAATTGTCCGGCCGGCGCCATTACCCAGGATGCGGATCCTATTGAGTATAACGGTTATCTGCGCTGGAACAGTGACTTTAAAAAATGCACCATATTCCGTACAACGAATGAAGAAGGCGCTTCCTGCGGCCGCTGTATGAAGGTCTGCCCCTGGAACACTAAAGAGGCGTCCTGGTTCCATGATGCCGGGGTATGGATCGGCAGTTCTGGAGAAACTTTATCTACGTTGCTCAAGTCCATGGATGATATGTTCGGGTACGGTACTGAGCAAGTCGAAAAGTACAAGTGGTGGCTGGAGTGGCCGGAATTATGGCCTACACCTGAAGTACTGCCAGGCCTTCAAAAATATTAATCTATAGCCTATGGCATTTTGACGCATTAATGATGGCCAATAAATAATAACTTTAATAAAAAGCAAACTAACCACGGAGTATTGCTAAGCTACGAATTTAAGTAGCTTAGCAATACTCCTTTTTTATGTTGCGTGCCCAGCTAAGCACGTAGAAGACTTCTTTTCGCGCTGTGTCTACTCTGCTTTGGGCAATGAACGAGTATTTTTAGTAGTTCATTATAGGCGCTTAGCATGTTGTCACGGTTCTCCCGCTCTTCCGTCGGAATCCCCAGGAGGATGACCGCCTGGGAAAAACTAAGATTCGAATCCGGATTCGAATCTGACAAGTTCCCGCTTTTTATGAATATTAGGCAATATTGAATATGTACTGATTTCCAAACCGTGAAAAATGTTATCATGGTTTAAACAATTAGCCATTACCACTATTGTATAGTTAACATAATAAGCGTTTGAACGTTTCGATTCTAACTTGATCTATGTGTTCTATTTAATTCTAAATCAATCACAAATTATTAGAGGATCAGGATAAATAAATTCATTAGTCATAATAAAATAATTAGAAAGGGGAAATGTAAACATGAAGTCAAGGTTGAATCAAAGAATACCAGGGACGTAATGATAATTGGGAAGTTAATCATTGATTATCGTAAGAACTTATAAATTTATTATGGTTTGACCTCTTTTTAGAAAGTATATTAAATCAATCCTAAAATGGGGTGTAAAAAATGAATCCTTCAACGCCACGTAAGAAAATGCAAAGGCAAAATAGCGGGAGCAGTATAGAACAAATAAAATTTGAGATGATTATTCCCGATTCTTTATATCCTGTCGAAAGACTGTATAAGTATATTGAGTTAGGAACTATAAAAACTTTTAAGAAAGGCAGTGCCGTCCTTATACCGGGAGAAGAACCCAAGGCTCTCATTTATATTCTATCGGGTAGAATAAGAGTTAATTTGGTAGTTGATGATGGAAGGGAAAGGTTTATTTATACTGCCGGTAAATACAATATGATGGGCAGATTATTTGAAGCTTATAACCAGTATTATATTGTTGCGCTCGAGAAAACAGAGATTTGTTATTTTACAAAACAGCAGTTGGAACAAATTTTTCAAAAAGATCAGGAAGTTTTTTTTGATATTATAAAAAACTATCATGCTAAAATTTCTTATTACATGCGGCAAATGGCTGAAATGGATTTATACAATCCCACGATCAGGGTGGTAAGGTTATTATATAAACTGTGTATGACGAAAGGTGTTGCCGTAGGAGATTCGTTTGAAATACAAATCGACCTTTCCCTGAAAAGGATCTCGGAAATCACAGGTGCACACTATGTTACAGTCTCGAAGGTGTTGGGCGGGCTGAAAAAAAAGAATATCATCGAAAAGAATAAGAATACAATCATCATTCATGATCTGAAAGGATTAAAACGCCTGACGCAGGAAACGCACATTTTTAGTAATCAAGGCAGAAGCTTGGATAACGATTTGTTCCCTTTGTAAAAAATAATAGAAATGTTAAAGTCGTGATAAAACTTTGGGCATAAAAATTTAAATATAATGTACCCATAACAGGTTATTTCACCGGAAAGGAGGTGAGAAAGTTATGGGTACATTTTTAGTTTTTCTGGCGGGCGTTTTATTTTTAGCCGGCGGACTCTTTTTAAAGACCCGTGCCAAATATGAACAAAATTGGAGGACAATTTTAAACTGGACTTTATACGTTGTGTGGTATGCAATAACCTGGATGGGGATTTCTTTTATCTACATCAATGCCTCGGTCGGACATGTTAAGGCAACAAGTACAGCAATCTTCTTGTTTGGAGGAATCTCTGTTGTATTAGCTGTTATTCTGGCCCGTCTATTAGGTTATATCGGCGTCAAAAAGAAGAGCAATGAATCGTTGCAGGCTTAATGGTCAAATTCAGTAAAGAAGGTGTAAAGATGGAGGATAAAAAGCCAAGCTTAAGTCGACGTGGATTCCTTAAAGCTGGCGTGGCGGCGGCAGCGGCAGGAGTCATCGGTGCAATTAATCCGGATGCTCTGAAAGCTGAAAATGCTTCGTTGGTTTCGTTGGATTATGCATCGCCCGCGAATGGCAACTGGTGCAAACTTGTGCCTAAACCGAATTACGGTGGAGCTGCCGTACGTTATGCGGAGCACAACGACGAATGGTTGGGTACATCAAAGATCGTAGGCGAAGTAAAAAATATAAGTGAGTACGATAACGGTTTTACCATGGCGATCCGTGGAGAACTGGGCGAAGTACCGCGTTGGAACTATGTGACACAGGGCAAACGTGACCCAATGGCTGCAGGATTTGGTTATGCCATTGGTTTTATAAGTACAGACCAAGCTGTTGTCGGTCCGCCGCCGAGGAAGGAAAAACTGCCAGTACCTGATCCTGAAATTATGTCCAAGCATATCAAAGACACGTGTTATTATATGCGGGCTGACGAAGTCGGCATCGGCAAAATGCCTCCTTACGCATATTATTCTAATAGAATCTCGCCGACACATGGGGACTATGCCACCGGCAAAGTTGACCCTCTGCTTCTCATGAAGGAAATACCTGTTACGGAGCGGCTTCCTTATGTTATCTGTGTCGCTGTGGAGCAGCATCTGGAAACGTATATGGCCTCTACCGGTTATGACGGCATTGCTAAAAGCCAATCTTACCGTTGCTATCACGCATCAGCCAATATTTCCATTATGCTGGCTCAGTATATTCGCTCGCTTGGCTATCACGCCCGGGCCCACCACTTTGCCAATTATGCTTCAGTGATGGGGCCGATACTGATCGCGTGCGGTATGGGAGAACTGACACGAACCGGTGACTGCGTTGCGCATCCGCGTATGGGTTTCCGCAATAAGGTTGCGGCTGTTACGACGGATCTCCCGCTTGTCCCTGATAAGCCGATCGATTTTGGAATGCTTGATTTTTGTCGAGTGTGTAAGAAGTGCTCAGATAATTGTCCGGGTAAAGCGATCTCGTTTGATGATGAACCCGTAGCATACAACGGCTACCTGCGTTGGAACAGCGATTTTAAGAAATGCGCAGCCTTCCGTACGGGTAATCAGGAGGGCTTCAGTTGCGGACGCTGCATCAAGGTCTGTCCTTGGAGCTCCAAAGAAGATTCCTGGTTCCATGAGGCCGGCGTTTGGATCGGCAGCCATGGAAAACAATCAGCATCTCTTCTCAAACAAATCGACGATATGTTTGGATACGGCACTGAAGAAATCACGAAATACAAATGGTGGCTGGAGTGGCCTGAGCTATTTCCTATGCCGGCCGGATATCCGCCGACTCAAACGACTCAGCCAACTCAAACAACTCAAACAACTCAAACAACTCAGTCGTCTAAATAATGATTTGTCTTCATTCATCATTGATGGAGAATCAGATCATATGATTTGAATAATTATTATGAAATAATATTCGGTAAGATACGGTGTGCCTTTAAGTACGCCGTATTTTATTTGCAACGCAAAAAGCGCCTTTACATATTAAGCGTAAAATAATTCACGAAATTGCAATTTTAAATAGAATAGGGTAAGGGGCTAAAGAAAAAGAACCCAAGCAGCAATTTTTTGGTAAACCGCCACGATTTTCTGAGAACCGGGGCAGCAGTTGCTGCTATGGGTGTTATGGGTACAATTGCAACGCCATCAAAAATGGCCAATTGCAACTATAAGATATTATAGTACGATTAATTCAAAAAAAGTTTAGCAGGAATTAATTAAATTAAAATATTTGATGTAAATACGCAAAATAGTAGGGTTCACTATTTATTTATGTAGTCCCGACTACTTAGTTTCGTATGCATCACTGGATAGAATAATATGATTGGGATATTTCAATTTAGTTAAAGCTGTATTGTATTTTTATTTAGATTAAGATGCTTTTGGTGTCAAATTTAAGTATCTGAGTATAGCTAAAGTATTTGAGCCACTTTCATAATATTTTCAGCGGATAATGCCAATTCGGACATGGAAGCTGTGATTTGCTCAGAAGCAGCAGCTTGGCTTTCGCCTAATCCGGAGGCTTGGATGACTTGACTAATTAACTTCGTGGATTCGTCTTTAATAGAAGAAACGATTTCTTTTATATCTTTGATTGAGGAAGTACTGTTGGTAGCCATCTTCCTTATTTCTTCCGCGACAACGGCAAATCCGCGTCCTTGTTCGCCTGCCCGGGCGGCTTCAATAGCGGCATTAATGCCTAGGAGGTTAGAGTTGGCTGCTAGATCATTAATAAATTTGAGAATTTCATCGGTTTTTTTGATTTCTTCCAAAACTTTTTCGCCCCTGGATTTTATTCCTTCCAATTCCTGAGCCAGTTTCATGGCAGCGGCGGACAATTCCTCGGTTGTTGCTGTGACCTCCTGCGAAGAGGCGGACAAAGATTGTGCTGTGTCGGTAAGTAAATTCTGGGTTTTCAGATTTAAGGCCAGGCCAATGCCTCCGATTATTTTACCGGTATCATCTTTAACCGGAAAGGAAAAGGCTTTAAAGGAAAAACCAAACACTTCTGTAGGGACTGTCATAACGATTTGCTGGCCGGTCCGTACCGCTTCAGTAAGTGCATCACCCGGAGGCAGTGGTTTTCCTATGACGTTGAAAGGCAGTCTTGTTTTTTCACTTTCGACACTGTTAAGATACTTTTCGGTATCAGAGAGGGCAATCATGTTATCCAGAGGTATCATTTTGTGAAAGTAAGGGAGTGCTCTATTGAGACATTCCAGAATATCAGCTCCATTACCGACCTCAGGGCTATAAGGGTTTTCCTGATTTGCATTTTCCATAATAAATCCTTCCTTTGGAAAAATAAAAATATGAGAAATAATGAACGGAAATAATAAATAACCACTCTTATCGAGTGGTTATCACATAGAAAGTCTATCATGTTATAATATTGGGCAATTTAGCTTATGCTAAATAAATCCAGGCCATTTAGTTTCTACTAAAAAAAATATATAGAAAAAAATATAATATCATACTAAGGTTTGCAATTGTTTGAATTGCAAAGCAAAACCAAAAGGATCTTCTGTCTTTTCTCACCATCTCTTGCAAGGGAAGGAAGTGATGTAGGAAATAAAAAGTATAAGCAGATAAGTAGTCTTTTTGTAAACCAAGTATTTTTGCCTGTGAGAAAGTTATCAGTAAAAAATTAAAGGGGAGAATGTAAGTATGGAAAAAACAAATAGTTATTACATCTTACCGAATAATTTTTATCCCATTAAAAAGCTGCAAAATTACATTCACATGGGAGTTGTCCGAAATTATTCTAAAGGACAATCCATTGTCTTGCCCGGAGAGTTGATATATAAGATCGTTTATGTGCTCTCTGGAAGATTAAGTATAAGCTTTCTAAATGAAGACGGAAGGCAAAAATTAATGTACTATGCTGATCCTCATACCTATGCCGATAGATTATTTCCATTTGACGATTGTTATGTTCATGTTATTGCAGAAGAAAATAGCACAGTCTGTTTTTTCTCCAAAGAAGAACTTCTTGAAATTTTCCAGCAGGACAAAGAAGTGCTCTTCGATTTCATCACAAACTACTCATCAAAATGTGGCTATTTTATGCGGGAGGCCAAGGAGATGGTTCTTTATAACCCAACGGTTCGGGTCTTACGCTTACTTTACGAGCTTTGCCTCACCCAAGGGAAGTCGGTTGATAATGTCTATCAAATAGACATTAAACTATCTCAAAAGGCTATTTCTGAAATAACAGGTGTACATTTTGTGACGATAAGCAAAATATTTGGACTTCTAAAAAAAGAAAATATTTTGTATAAAACAACAAGCAAGATCACGGTTATTGACTTGGAACGGCTTAAAGAATTGATTAATAAGTGGATGGAACTTTGACACAAATTTACCGTTTAATTCTTTTCATCAATGAGTATAAGACAAAACACACGTAAAAAAGTTAATGGATGTTAATTTGAAACCAGTTAAAGTAAAAAATATAAAATTTTTTGGCCTAATAAATAATACATTTATGTGAGACTAAAACTCTAAATTAAAATTATGCTTAAAATAAATATGGAGTTGCAAATTCCAAAAGAAATTTGGGTAAGGAGGTGAAAAGAATAATGAGCACATTTTTAATCTTTTTGGCAGGGATTCTTTTCTTGGCTGGTGTCCTTTTTATCAGACCTCGTGCAAAGCAGGACAAGACTTGGAAGAGCGTGGTTATTTGGACCTTATATGTAATTTTCTTTGTGGTCGCTTGTATAGGAGTTTCCTTTGTTTACATCAATGCCAGTGTAGGACATGTCAAGGCTACAAGCACAGCAATATTCCTGTTTGGGGGGATTTCGCTGGTTCTTGCTGTAGTCCTGGCCCGCGTATTAGGCTTCATTGGTACGAAGAAAAAGGCCGAGTCACTAAAGGCTTAGAGGAGGAAAGTGAATGTCCGAAATTTCAGGAAATAAAGAGAAAGAATCCAAGCAGCAATTTTCGGTAAGCCGCCGCGGTTTTCTGAGAACCGGGGCAGCAGTTGCCGCTATGGGTGTTATGGGTGCAATTGCAGCTCCATCAAAGATGGCGAACGCAACGGTTAGCACGTTGGGTTATGAGGCAGCAGGCAAGGGCAAATGGTCAAAACTGAAGCCGCAGATGAGTTACGGAGGAGCCTCGGTTAGTTTTGTGGAGCATAACGACCAGTGGCTTGGGACAAGCAAGCTCCTTGGGCCGGTTCAAAGAACCGACGAACAGGACGGGGGATTCTGCTTGGCCATCAGAGGCATTTTGGGTGAAAAAGCAAGATACGGGTACTTCCAGCAAGCTCCAAGATATCCGCTGGGAACCGGATTCTTAATTCCCCTTGGGGCAATCAGCGGGGATAATATGGTGGATGGACCCGTTAACCCTGAAAAACTGCCGATTCCGGATCCTGAACAAATGTCACAGCATATCAAAGACCTTGCTTATTATCTGAGAGCTGACGAAGTAGGAATTGGCAAAATGCCTTCCTATGCTTATTACGCAAGTACAATGGCGCCGCCGCAAGGAGCGTATGCATCAGGCGCAGTTCCCCCTGATGCCCCGATCTCAAAAGCCCCTGTGACAGGCAGCCTGCCAAATGTTATTGTTGTCGCGGTAGAGCAGCATTTGGAAACCTACTTGGCAACGACCGGATATGACGGAATCTCCGTATCGCAATCGTTCCGTTGCTATCATGCTACAGCCAATATTTCTGTCATTATGGCGCAATACATTCGGAATCTAGGCTATAATGCGAGAGCCCAGCATTTTGGCAACTATGAAGCCGTAATGGGTCCGTGTCTGATCGCTGCCGGAATGGGCGAACTTACCCGAACGGGGGACTGTGTTGCGCATCCCAGATTTGGATTCCGGACGAAAGTCGCAGCTGTCACCACCGATTTGCCGTTAGCCCCGGATAAACCGATTGATTTCGGGATGTTGGACTTCTGCAGAGTTTGCAAAAAATGTGCAGATGAATGTCCTTCTAAAGCAATCACCTTCGACGTCGACCCAGTAGAACATAACGGCTATCTGCGTTGGAATACGGATGCCAAAATTTGCACGACTTTTAGGGCCAGCAATGAAGAAGGCGTCAACTGCGGCAGATGTATTAAAGTGTGTCCCTGGAATTCCAAAGAGGATTCCTGGTTCCACGAAGCAGGCATTTGGATTGGCAGCAAAGGCCAAGGCGCTGCAAAACTACTTAAAGGCATCGATGATATGTTTGGCTACGGAACGGAAATCATTGAAGATTATAAGTGGTGGCTCGAGTGGCCTGAACTCTATAAAATCAAGATGCCAAGCTAAAGGTACAGTCAGTCATCAAGCATCATGTAGTCAAAAAGTATAACGGATAATTTCATGGGGGCATAACGAAACTTAGCTTCGTTATGCCCCCTCAACGTATCCTTATGGTATTTTTGCATTTACCCTCTTATAAAGGGCCTCTAACTTGTACTATAGTACAAGTTAGAGGCCCTTTGATTTGCGAACTTTAAACTACAATACATTGTTTGACTAAGAGTGGTTATATATAATAAGGCTAAGAAGTAAACACAATTTACACATAAGTAAAATTTTCTGATGATAGTAAGCTATTTTGTCGCGCGTGCAATACAATTGTGCTGAAGTACAAAATTATTATTAGCGAATAAAGTCGGACTCAAAAATGCCATTTCCGTATTTTTAGTTTCCGCCCTCGCTGTTTTGTTTTGGAGATGAAACTGAATTTAGCTCTGGTATCATTTGTTCTGTCTTTCCTCGGAGCTAGTATCGGTATCTATGTTATTTACTGTGTCCGCACTTAGGAAGGCGACAGGATGAAAAATAATAGTTAATTCAAATAAAGGGGGGGATATGAACTGAAACTAGAATCATATCTAGAGATATCAAGTGAACTTCAACAATTATTTTACGATGATGTTTGTATTTCAATATGTGACACACAGAAAATTTTAGCCCGCTGCAACGGCAAAAAATTTTCTTTACCTGCATCAGTGGGCGATGAGTTACGTGCCGGCTCGCCTGGTTATGAGGCAATCCGTATTGGAAAAAGAGTCGTAAAGAAAGTTCCCAAAGAAGTTATTGGTGTTCCTCACATTGGTGTGGGATATCCGATCATTGATGAAGGAAAGATTGTTGGTTGTGTAGCGGTGGCCCTTTCTGAAGAGCGTTATGAAAACATTGTGAATGCTGGACAAGAAGTGTTGGCTGCTGTGCAGGAAATCTTAGCATCCACTGAAGGTTTATCAAATGAATTTCAAAATATACTTGCTACTACAAGATCTATGGTTAGAGAAACCAGGCAGGTCGATTCAGAAATTGAGAACATTGATGATTTTGTTCATAAGATTAAGAGCATCTCGATGCAGACCAATATTCTCGGATTAAATGCCGCTATCGAGTCTGCGCGGGTAGGTGAACTAGGAAGGGGATTTGCAGTAGTTGCAGATGAAGTACGTAAGCTTGCTGATGACACTAAATTATTAACGACAGAAATAGTCCAGATTTTAAGCAATGTCAAAAAGTCCGTGTCCGATTTACTCGATAATGTTGAACAGTTCAGTAATGCAATTGAAGATCAAGCCATTGGCACACAGGAAGTAACTCAGACAGTCGGTCAAATCGCAGAAATGGCCGAAAAAATGGTTGAATTGGGTCAGATAGAAAATTGAATTCTTAAGCAATAAGGATGATTATTGAACCTAAATACAAAGGAACTTAATTTAAGCAAAACGGCTAAATCAACCTGCAAAATACCGTTACGACTGTATTGTACGCAATAACATGGAAATAACACCGAGCGGGAGAAAGTCAGAATGTCTTATATGTCGTATGTTTCATTATTAATCATTGGTATCATCGCATTTGCTATTCCCTTAGTAGTTAACAAGATTAAGCGTGTTTCCATTCCTATAGTTGTTGGTGAGATTATTGCTGGAATCATCATTGGAAAAAGCGGATTTGACTTAATTCAAGGGAGTGAATGGCTGAGTTTTCTCTATAATTTAGGATTCGCCTTTCTCATGTTTATGGCGGGAATAGAAATAGATTTCAACTTAATCATTTCGCTTGCAAAGACACAAAAGGTCAAATGGCATCAGCACCCGTTAATTATGTCATTGATTCTATTTTCCACAACGCTTGTCCTATCTCTATTAGTAGCTTTCGGTCTCAAATGGATTGGGCTTATCCCTGATGTTGTAATTTTTACAATTATTTTGTCCAGCACCTCTGTCGGAATAGTAGTACCCATACTTAAAGAACGAGAAATGTTGTCCAGTAAATATGGACAAATTATATTGTTAAGTTCTCTGTTTTCCGACTTTTTCACAATGATCCTGTTGTCTTCATACATCACGTTTATAGCCACAAATTCGTTGATTAAGCTTTGCTACATCTTACTATTCATACCGATTTTTGTTCTAATCTGGAAGCTTTTGGACGTCGTGTTTAAATTACCAATGATGGAACAATTGGCGCATAAAAATTCACAAATAAAGGTCCGGGGTGCGTTTGCTTGTCTTATATTGTTTATGGTAATTGCTCAATTCTTAAATACTGAAATAATCCTTGGTGCATTTTTAGTAGGACTAATCATTTCTCTAATTAGTGATCGTAAAACGTCGCAGATTTTTCATAAGTTTGACGCCATAGCCTACGGAATATTCATTCCTGTTTTCTTTATTATGGTGGGAGTCAATTTTAACGTCAGAGATATTCTGAATAATCCTAGCTCGTTTTATCTGTTACCGGTTCTGGTACTTGCAGTATATGCTGTGACTCTGGCACCGACGGTATTCTTAAAAATCAACTATTCATGGAGTAAGTCGATAGCGGCAACCACATTATTGTCTTCCAGATTAAGCCTAATAATTGCTACAGGCACTATTGCCTTAAAACTAGGAATTATTAACGGTAGCTTGTTCGGAGCAATCATTTTAGTGGCGATAATAACTTGCACACTTTCGCCGCTCATTTTCAACCATTTGACAAAAAAATGACTTTCTAGAAAGAGACATTGGTAAATTTTTAATGATAAAAAGAAAGGAGCAATGAACTATCTATATTCAATAGGAACAATATCTTTTTGGCAAGGAGGGAAGAAGTTAAAATAATTTTATTTTTATTTCATTTTAGGTAGGACTTAATCTTCAGGATATGTATAGCACTATTTTCTTTAATCAAAAATATTGGTTTCTGAGACTTGTAATAACAAATATCAAGCAAAACATATTTTCTGTATAGGTAACAAATTTCAATAAAACAATTTGTTATTTATCAAGTGAGGAGTACAAGATTATGAAATATGATGAACATGATAATGCTTTAGCCCGGTATGAGCTTAAGCCGGGTAGCCGCGAGTGGATCGAGTACTATGAGAAGCATCCGGACCTTGAGAAGACGGATTTAAGTCAGTTTGATTTACCAGGAACGCTTGGCGTAGGGGCGCGTGTAGATAATATGGCGTGGCAGTCGCTGATGTCCATTCTTGGGCAATTGGGACAAGAGGATATGGTGGATGGACCGGTGGATCCTGTGAAGATTGAAATGACGCCGGAACGTGCTGCGGAAAAAGTTAAAGGTTTTGCGAAACATATTTTAGGGGCATCCGTTGTTAAGATCGGGCCTCTGAATCAGGAGTATGTTTATAGCGTTAAAGGACGAAGCTATCATCGGCATGGTGGAGTAGAGATACCTGTGGGGTTGCCCATTAATTTACCGCATAAAAATGCTATCTTTTTGGTTGAAGGGATTAATTACGATATTTTAAAAGGAGCCCCTAAAAAAGAGATTATGCTTGAGATTTTTAGGGCATACTCTAAACTTGGTCACATGGCGGTGCTCATGGCAAGGTTTATACGCAATATAGGTTATCCTGCCCGGGCTCATATCGTGACTAACAATCAGGTTATATTTCCTCCGGCTGCGATTGATGCTGGTGTCGGAGAATTAGGGAGAAGCGGAATTCTGATTTCCAAAGAGTTTGGTACTGCAATGAAAATGTCGGTCATTACAACAGACTTGCCATTGGTCTATGATCGGAAATCGAAGCTGGGAGTCGATGATTTCTGTAAAAATTGCAAGATTTGTGCTGAGAATTGTCCGGGAGCGGCCATCAGCATGGATGATGAGAAACAAATCATCAGAGGAGTGGAGAGATACCGTTTCAAAGCAGAGAACTGTTTTAAGATATGGAATAAAACAGGGACTGATTGTGGTGTGTGCATGAGTGCCTGCCCCTATAGTAAACCACCTTCTTTGGAGCACTCTTTCGGACTTTGGTTAGCAGCTAAAGGCGGAAGTTTCCCAGGTATTTTTTTGACCAGGTTAGAACGGCTAATATATGGTCCTCATTCTCCGGGAAAACATCCTCACCCTCAATGGATGGAAGAACCGCCGGATGTCTGGAAAGAATTCCGTTTTGACCGGAGAAAAGAATAGGTCGGTAGTTTGTCTAATTTGTTATTCTGTGAAGCGAGGAGCTGGAAATTATGAGATATGATGAACGTGATAATGTTTTAAGCCGATATGATGAGCTGCATCCGGGTACACCAGAATGGGAAGCGTACTATAAAAAGCATCCCGATCTGGAGAAGACGGATTTAAGTCAGAAAGAATTGCCTGGAACGCTAGGCGTGGGAGCACGTGTAGATAATATGGCGTGGTTATCTTTGATATCGCTTCTTAGGCAATTGGGCCAAGAGGATATGGTGGATGGACCAGTCGATCCTGTGAAGATTGAAATGACGCCGGAACGTGCTACTGAAAAAGTCAAAGGTTTTGCCAAAAATATTTTAGAGGCATCCGTTGTTAAGATCGGGCCGCTGAATCAGGAGTATGTTTATAGCCATAGGGGAAGAAATTTTACCCGGAAAAATGATATTCCGATCGGGACACCGATTAATTTACCGCATAAGAATGCTATCGTCATCGCCGAGGGGATGGATTACGATATCTTAAAGGGTGCCCCAAAAAAACAGATTATGATGTATATTTTTAAGCTGTATTCAAAGCTCGGTTATATATCGGTACGTTTAGCAAGAGCGATCCGCAATATGGGGTATCCGGCCCGGGCGCATATCCTGACCAATAATCAGGTTATCTTTCCGCCGGTTGGCATTGACGCCGGCATCGGGGAATTAGGCCGAAGCGGGATTCTGATTTCCAAAGAATTCGGTATGGCTTTTAAAATGACGGTCATTACAACAGATTTGCCATTGGTCTATGATAAAAAGTCTAATCTGGGAGTCGATGATTTCTGTAAGAATTGTAAAATTTGTGCTGAGAATTGTCCGGGAGCGGCCATCAGCATGGATGATGAGAAAGAAATCATAAGGGGAGTGGAGAGATATCGTTTCAAAGCAGAGAACTGCTTTAGAATATGGAACAAAACAGGGACCGATTGTGGCGTATGCTTAAGTTCTTGCCCTTATAGTAAACCGCCTTCCTTGGAGCACTCTATCGGGCTTTGGTTGGCAGCTAAGGGTGGAAGTCTTCCGGGCATTTTCCTGACCAAATTGGAACGGCAAGTCTATGGTCCGCATGATCCGGGAAAATATCCTGATCCTGAATGGATGGAAAAGTCACCCGATGTTTGGAAAGAATTCCGCTTCAATCGGAGAAAAGAATAGCGCTGTTCAGGCAAAAAAAGACCTCTCGGCTCAATCGGGCCGGGAGGTGTCTGTTTATGTGCAGCGTGCCCAGCTAAGCACGCATTATCTGGCTGGTGTAAAATTAAAAGTCCTGTCCAACGGGCGACTCAAGCAGATAGAATTACAAATTGGCAATATTGATGTTACTGAATTCCAGTAATTTGATAGAAAGATAAATCTGCAGCCGTTCTTCGGCATTATCCAGGTTTACGCCGGTGAGCTCTTTTATTTTATTAATCCTGTAAAATAAAGTGTTCCGATGGACGCATAAGGTGCTGGCCGCCTCATTAGGCGAATTCGTATAGTATAAATAATACTTTAATGTTTCTAAAAAAGGTGTTCCGTTGGATCCTTCCTCTTTGGCCAGGTAGATAACCGCGGGATGGCAGAAATCAATAATCTCGCTATGGGAAGAGATTAGTTCTGTAAGAAAATACAGCATGTTTTTTTCATAAAGGCAGAAAGGCTGATTATTGCGTTGGGCGAATTCACTAGCCTTTAAAGCCTGGTTGTAATATTTTCTGCTTTCCGACAGCCTGGTAAATGGGATGCTGACACCGGCAAAAAGAGCATTGGCGCTTAAATATTCGGTAAATTCCGAACCGGACTCTTGGAATAAACTGAGGCTGATTGAATTATCGATGAATACTACGAGTTCATTTTTATAGACAATACATTTATCACTGGGAATAAAAGATTGCAAAGATTGGATGATAAATGGAATTTTGCTTTCAAAAGTGTTACTTAGCTTATTACTTATTATCATGATTTGATATGTTTCTGTACTCGGCCACTGCAAATAATTAAGCCGTTTTCTGATAGAATCTTCATCATGAATTTTCTTATCCAGCAAGTCCGTTAGAAAATAGTTGGGTAGTAAATTTTTGCTGATGCTAAAGAAGTCATTTTTTTGCAATTCTATGGATAATAATTTCCGAAGAGGCTCGATAAGCTTAAAATCGATTTCCTGAAACTGTTTGCCGGCCTCATAAATTGCTAGTTGAGCAACTTCTATACCTTGGATCTGGATGATAGTCGAGAGGGTTCCATTGAAACGTTCCGATTTTCTCACGTACTGGGAATATCCCTGGCTGCGTGTCTTTGAATAAATGTGATTATCACGGATGAAGGAGATGGTATTGGCGTTGACATATTTATCGCCATTTTTATCTTCGGTTAGTTCGACAATATTAACAGCATCCTGCGATAAAGCAAGAACTTTAAAATTACTATCGTGCAGAAGCATTGGATGTCCAAAGATTTCTGTCGCGGTATCAATAAGGGGTTGCAACCCTTGATTTGAATAAATGGTGTCGAATAATTTTTGCATGTACCAAGATAGGTTAACTTCTTCATTAATTATGACGGCGACATGATTTAAAATTTCAAATGGGGTTATTTCTGAATTAGCAACGCAGCAAAGATTAAGGTTCGTTGCCCGAAGATATAATTCTGGGAGTGCTGTGTCTTCTATGCAAAGCAGAGTCAAGTTTATATTAGACGGTATTGGCGGCAGAGCAGATGCGAATCCGATATAAAGGCACCCGGGAATATAATGTTGAAGTTCTTTCTGTATCAAGGCGTAAGAGTGAATACTTACCGTGTCATCCTTAAAAGTCAAAGAACATGGAACGAGCGTATTTAGATGGTTTACTATATCCGCTAATTTCATATACCCTCCTATTACGGATGGTCTATTTGTATTATAGTACAAATTATTCATCCGTTGATTTACAAACTTTAAACTCTAATACATTGTCCGGTTAATAGTGATTATATATAATAAGGTCAGAAAAGTAAACAAATTATAAATATAAAGGAAATTTCTGATAACAATAAGCTGTTTGTTTACTTGCATATGAGATTTGTGCTAAAGTCTAAATAATTATCTATCCAATGTTTATGGAGCAACCTGATAAGAGGTTTGTTGCTTACAATATTTAATACGATAACTCTCATTTTGGAAGAATATTATCAGAAAGTTTATTGAAGGTAAGGAAAGGAGGAAGAAGCTCAAGAAAGTATGTTCAATGAGTAGTTGTATTTACAGAAAAGGAATGAAAGGGTTCTGGCTTCGGACGTATACTATCGAGGATTAATTAAAGGAGATGAGTTGTTTGAGTAAAGTAAATGTTTCAAAATTAATCGGATCGAGTAAAATGAATAGTTTTTTTGCCTTGGTGGCAATATTAGCTTTCTTAGGGCTGTTATTTGATGGATATGATCAGGGGGTTTACGGTAATTCCCTTCCTGCGTTGATGAAAGATACAGGTATTGCGCCAACAGTTTTCGGACTGATTGGTAGCTATACTCTATATGGAATGATGGCAGGCGGAATCATATTTGGAATGTTAGCTGACAGGATAGGTAATAAAAAAGTATTCATGTTGGCTATAGGCTTTTACGCGGTTTTCACAGGCATGATGGGAACTGCGACCGAGGTATGGCAGCTTTCTTTATACCGGGTTTTAACCGGAATGGGTATTGCCGGAATTGCCCCTGTCACGTTCGCTTTGGTTGCTGAATATAGTCCTTTAAAAAATCGTGTTAACCTGATTAGCGCAACGACTCTTGGAGTGCCGCTCGGAACAATGTTCAGTGCTTTGGTAGGTAAGGCTATTATACCGGAATATGGCTGGAGACCTATGTTTTTGCTTGGCTTTATTCCCATTGTTTTAATATTTATCTGTGCTGCTTATTTACCTGAATCCATGCAGAAATTGATAAAAGACGGCAAAAGAGATCAAATTCAAAAGTTGTTAAAAAAATCTGCCCCTGAACACACTCCCGGCGCTGATGAACAATACGAAGTAGATATCAAACCTTCTGAAAGAGGATCTTTTCTTAGCTTGTGGAAGGACGGCATGGCTGTGAATACGATTTTATATTGGGTAATCATGGCGCTATGTATGTTTATTGTTTACGGCTTAATAACCTGGCTGCCGAAAATTTTGATGGGTGCAGGATATAACTTGGGATCCAGTCTTACGCTCATGATTACTTTCACCCTCGGGGCAATACCAGGTATACTTATATCAGGCCCGATATCCAATAAAATTGGACTTAAAAATACGCTTATTGTATATTCAGTGATCCCTGCCCTTGTTGTTCTGCTTTTGATGTTGAAACTAAATATTACTCTGGTATCAGTTGTTCTGTTTATCCTTGGAGCCGGTATGTATGGCTTAATGGGATTGATCTATGTATTTGTATCGGTCGGCTACCCGCTTGCCTTCCGTGGAACAGGGTTAGGATGGTCCAGTGCTATGGGGCGTTTCGGCGGATCCTTCGCACCAATTATTGGAGGGATGTTAATAGCACAAAAGGCATCTTTAATGACAAACTTTTTGATATTTGCAACCGCACCATTTCTTTTGATAATGATCTGTGTTGTGGTTTCCCAACTAACCGCCAAGAAAGCCACCGCGCCCTCCATTAACAGTTAAAAAATAGTCCGTATACTACTCCTCGAATTTGAGTTTCAAAGGTCGTTAAGTGAACAATGAATTTGTCTATAGGGCAAATTCATTGTTCACTATGAAACAAACTTTAAATTATAATGCATAGTTGCAATGTAATTATATATAGTATATCCCAAAGAGTTAACAAATCTAGGCATGGACTGTAATTGAGTAATGTGGATAGATAAAAATTGCAATTGGTAGGAGGAATTAATATGGATGATATTCAAGCTAGATACGAGCAGCGGATTGAAGACATTAAAACAACAGCTAATATTAAGGAACCGAAACGTGTGCCCATCATGGCGGCTATGACGGCTTTCCCGATTGCTTACTCGGGTTCTAAAACAAGAGAACTTATTAACGACGGAGATAAGTTGGCAGAAAAGTGGACGAGTATTTTCGATGATATTTATTTTGACTGCAGCTTGAGCTGGGGCACAATGGTTCGAATGAAAATGGTTGAAACGCTGCAGAGTAAAACTTATTTTATTTCTGAGGATGAAGTAACCATTCAACATTCGGAAAACACGCCGATGCTTTCTGAAGAGTATCCGGAGCTAATCAATGATCCAATAACATTTATGGCAAACAAAATTTTTCCCAGAAAATTTCCTGCGCTTAGCAGGCCATATCCTGAAAATGTTGAGGCGTTAAAAAAAGCTGTACTGGAAATGGCCGAATTTGCCAGGGATACCGGAAAAATAATCGAGAGGGGCAAAAATATATATGGCGTGGCTCCGATTGTCGGTAGCAAGCTTTACCCTCCTCTTGATTTGATCTTTGACAGGTTGAGAGGATTCCAGGGGCTTTTTGGAGACTTGAGAAGAGTTCCAGAACAAGTGATTGCGGCTTGTGAAGCTTTGTACCCGATCTATATGCAGGTATGTGAAAAAGGCTTAACAGGAGAATATCCTTATGCGGTCACAATGTTGCATTGTCCGGCATTTTTGGGTCCAAAAAGCTTTGAGAAATTTTTCTGGCCCACTTATAAAAAAATGTTGTTAAGGGTGAATGAACTTGGTACAAAAACATTAATGTTTTTGGAAGGCAAGTGGGAACCATACTATGATTTCCTAAGGGAACTTCCGAAAGCTTCAATACTCTGCTATTTGGAAGCGGATGATATTATTGAGGCTAAAAAGAAACTGGGAGATAAATTCGCAGTTCTTGGCGGTGTACCTACCAGCATGCTTAAGTATGGCAATAAGCAAGAATGTATCGATGAAGCGAAGCGGATTATTGATGCATGTGCTCCGGGCGGTGGATTCCTATTTACCACTGAAAGAGCGCTAATATCACCAGCAGATGTAAATGTCGAAAATTTGAAAGCCGTCAATGAGTTTGTCCACGCATATGGCGCATATAAGTAAAGGGGGACCTAATATGGAGAATGAAAAGACAGTAATGGATTTGTTGGATGAATTAAAAAACCAAACAGATTGGCAAACGGATGAAAAAACCAGGGAAGCTCTTGTTAACAAGTTAATCTTGTCGATGATTGAAGATTAAGGGCGGATTAATTGTAGCATTAGCTTAACTAATTAGTTGAAAGATAAGGATTTATCAATCCTTGTTTATGCGAATAATCAACTTGTAATACAGGAAGAGCAATTAATACAATATAGGTCGAGTTACGCCAGCCTTTCATATATGCTTGCAAATGAGGGGTACGATATTGATGTTAATTTTCCGGAAGAGGACAAACCTGAACATTAAAATTGTATAAAATTAGCACGAAATGGTTTAGGGATCTTGTTGAAAAGTTGGTCTTAATCAATAAAAGGAGATGTTTTACAATGGTAGATTTACAGGTATTGACCCAGGCCATGGGAAATCTTAATGAAGAACAGGTAGTGGGGATTTTAAATGAATTTGTGGCAAAAAATCCTAGTAAGAATGAAGCTGAAGAGGTCGTAAATGCTTGTCAACAGGGAATGGCAATAATTGGGGATCTTTTCGAAAAGGGTGATTATTTTGTTGGCGATCTGATTTTCGCTGGGGAATTGCTTACATCTGCAATGGAAACGCTTAAACCCTTTGTAGGCGAACAAAATACGAAAAAAGTTGGAAGAATCCTTCTTGCCACTGTTCGAGGTGACTTGCACGATATCGGAAAGAATATTTTCAAGAGTATGGCAGAGGCGGCCGGCTTTGAAGTGATTGACATTGGGATTGATGTACCTGCTGACACCGTTGTCGAAAAAATAAAAGAAACAAAGCCTCAAATAGTAGGTATGAGTGGCGTTTTAACTATTGCGTTGGACTCTATGAAAAGTACAGCGGAAGCTATTAAGGATGCCGGATTGCGTGAGCAAGTGAAACTGATTATTGGCGGAAACCCTGTCACTGCGGAAGCTTGCAAGAACATTGGTGCAGATGCATTTACCACGAACGCTGCTGAAGGTGTATCAATATGTGAAAAATGGCTTCAAAAGGCTTATTAAGCCAGTAGGCCCCTAGTAAGGCCTGCTGGATCTGGTCATCAGATATCCGATGGTGACTTCATTCTTAGAATAATAGTAATCAATAAAATATTTTGAAAGCAGTCTCGTTACTACTCAACTTTTGAAGGCCCGCTCAGATAAGGCAACCTCGCCGTTGGCGGCCGCCGGTTCCGGCGTTAAGGTGCACCCCGGTTCCCTGGAGGGGAGAATGTGAGTATGGAAAAAATAACAAACAATTATTACATTTTGCCGAATAATTTTTATCCGATGAAAAAGTTGCAGAATTATGGTCATCTGGGAACAATCCGTAATTATGGTAAGGGTGAATCTATCGTTTTGCCGGGGGAATTAATCCACAAAATCATCTATGTGATTTCCGGAAGATTAAGCATCAACTTTCTGAACGAAGATGGAAGGCATAAAGTGATGTTCTATGCTGACCCACTTACTTTTGCTGATAGGTTATTTCCTTTTGATGATTGTTTTGTCCATGTAGTTGCAGAAGAAAGCAGCACAGTATGGTTTTTTACGCAAGAACAGCTTTTTGAAATTTTTCAGCAGGACAAAGAAGTGCTTTTCGATTTTATTTCATGCTATTCATCTAAATGCGGTTATTTTATGCGGGAAGCCAAAGAGATGATCCTTTATAATCCTTCGGTTAGGGTATTACGTCTACTTTATGATCTTTGCCTTACACAGGGAAAGTTAGTAAACAATGTATATCAAATAGACATTAAGCTATCTCAGAAGGCAATTTCTGAAATAATAGGCGTTCACTTTGTAACAATAAGCAGAATATTCGGATTCCTTAAAAAGGAAAACATTTTATATAAAACCACGAATAAAATCGTAGTTATTGACTTGGAAAGACTTAAGGATTTAATTAATGAATGGATGAAAAAATAAAATCCCGTGGAACATAACGGCTATCTGCGTTGGAATACGGATGCAAAAATCTGCACCACTTTTAGGGCCAGCAATGAAGAAGGCGTGTACAATCTCATGCGGCGCACCGTCTAGGTGCGTCGTATTTTTAATGTCCTAAATTGTATTTTGATTCAGAAATAAAAGAAAAAATTAAAAATAAAATTTTATTAGCAATGATAACATCGTTTTTTTTATATCATGCTAAGATTGTTCCATAAAGCTTCATTTTGAAAACACTATAACACAGGTTGTACCGGATTTCAGGAGAAGTGTTTTGGAAACAGAGGAGGTGAAAAGAACATGGGAACATTTTTGGTATTTCTGGCAGGTATTTTATTTTTAGGCGGCATTATATTTATCAAACCGCGGGCTAAGCAGGATTTAAAATGGAAAACAATTCTCAATTGGGTTTTGTACGTTTTATGGTTTGTGATTACTGGCACCGGGATTTCTTTTATCTATATTAATTCAAGTGTAGGACATGTAAAAGCAACGAGTACTGCCATATTCCTTTTCTTAGGTTTATCGATCGTTCTGGCAATTGTGCTGGCAAGATTTTTAGGTTTCATTGGAAAAAAACGCAATCAGCAAAATACAAATTTAGAAACATAGAGGTGAAATGCAATGTTTAGATCTTCGGATCACGAAAATAGTCAAAAGGGGTTCCAGATGGACCGCCGCAAGTTTCTGAAAGCCGGGGTTGCTTCAGCTCTTACAGCGGGAATGGTCGGTGCGATGAACGTTTTGCCGGCTGAAGCCGCCGAAGCTGTGAAGAACACAGCAGTTCCCCAAACTGGAGCCAAATCCAAACTTCATCCTGTTGTGGATTATGGCGGCTCGAGTGTCAGTTTTGTTGAGCATAATGACCAGTGGCTGGGGACAACCAAAATTGTAGGAACGATTAAACCGTACCACGAAGCGGAACAGGGCTTTTATATGGCCAATCGTGGAAAATATTCTCCGGAGGCACAGCAAGGATTTTATCATTATAAGTTTGTCATGAAACATCCATTTGGTGCTGCCATTGCCCAGTTTGCAATGTCGCTTATGGCCCCTCAAATGGTGAGCGGACAGCCGTCTCCGCAGAAACTTCCGATTCCCGACCCGGAACAAATGTCACAGCATATTAAAGATGCTGCCTATTTTTTGCGCGCTGACGAAGTGGGAATCGGCAAAATGCCGGAGTATGCTTATTATACCCATAAGGCTCCCAGTCAGGACGATTTGATGAAAGACGACCTGTCAAAGTCAATTCCTGTGACGGAACGGCTTCCTTATGTTATTGTGGTTATGATTGACCAGCATTTAGAGACCATGCTGGCTTCTACGGGCTATGACGGCATCAGTGCTTCCCAGTCCATGCGTTCTTACCATTCGACCGGCGTAGTTGCGGTTATTCTGGCCAATTATATTCGTGGCCTGGGCTATAACGCCAGGGCTCATCACTTCACCAACTATGCTTCAGTCATGCCGCCTCTTATCATGGCTGCAGGGATGGGTGAACTATCCAGGACAGGTGACTGTACGGTTCATCCCCGGTTAGGATTCCGCCACAAAGTTGCGGCTGTGACCACAGACCTACCTTTAGTTCCGGATAAACCGATTGACTTTGGGTTACTTGATTTCTGTCGCGTCTGTGCTAAATGCGCAGATAATTGTCCGTCAGGCGCTATTACCCATGACCGGGATTTGGTTGAATACAACGGATATTTGCGTTGGAACAGTGACTTCAAAAAATGCACGGAATTCCGTGTAACGAATAAAGAGGGTTCTTCCTGCGGCAGCTGTATGAAGGTATGCCCCTGGAATTCCAAGGAAAAATCCTGGTTCCATACTGCAGGCACCTGGATTGGCAGCAAAGGAGAAGCTTCTGCTAGTCTCCTTAAGAAAATTGATGATATGTTCGGTTATGGTACCGAACAGATTGAAAGATATAAATGGTGGCTGGAGTGGCCGGAACGGTATGACATAACGGCACTCAAGCACTAAGACGTTAACGATCAATATTATAAGTAATTTTAAAAGCGGTGAGATTTTATACTCATCGCTTTTAAAATCTATTGCGGCTTACCCGGGGGTACGCCGCAATAGATTTTTATTATACCGTTAAAATGTACTTTCTAGAAAAATTTTATCTACAGTGTGAATGGCTTCTATCAAAACAGCGGTTAATATTCGTTAATCTGACGAAATATTAGCCGCTGTTAATACATACTAAATTAATATTTTTCACCAACCTGGTATGATTGACTCAAATAGCACCTTGGAAATCGGTAAGGTTACGATAGACTGAACCGCGTTTTCAAAAAGTATTTTGCGTAGGGGGAGGTGAGAAAATGGGAACATTCTTGGTATTTCTAGCCGGAATTCTGTTTTTAGCCGGAATCATTTTTATAAAGCCGCGAGCTAAGCAGGATTTGAGATGGAAAACTGTTCTTAACTGGGTATTATACGTCTTGTGGTATTCGATCACAGTAATAGGGGTTTCATTCATCTATATTAACTCTATCGTAGGACACGTGAAGGCAACAAGTACAGCTATCTTTATGTTTATCGGATTATCAATCGTTCTAGCCATCGTATTAGCCAGACTTTTAGGATTCTTAGGAAAAAAACGTGAAAATATCAATCCAGGCGCAAAGGCGTAAAGAGGTGAAAAAAGATGTTTAGATCTTCAGAAAAAGAAGGAAGTCAACAAAATCAGCGGTTTAAGATGGATCGCCGTAAATTTCTAAAAGCAGGGGCTGCTTCTGCTCTGGCAGCAGGGATTGTTGGCGCAATCGGAGTTTTGCCGGCAGAAGCAGCTGAAGCTATGGCAAGCCAGACAGGCCCCCAAAACGGAGCCAAATCCAAGCTACATCCCAATGTAGATTATGGTGGTGCCAGTGTCCGATTTGTCGAGCATAACGATCAATGGCTTGGAACTTCAAAGCTAGTTGGCACTGTTAAAAATAGCCATGAAGCAGACTCAGGATTCTTTTATGCAATGCGTGGTAAACTTACACCCGAAGCTCAAAAGGCATCGTACTACTATCAATTCGTTTTTAAGCACCCGTTTAACGCTGCCATTGCCGGATTCGCCGTGAACCTTGCTCCGGAACCGATGGTAAGCGGACAACCGGCCCCTGAAAAGCTACCGATTCCTGATCCAGAACAAATGTCCCAGCACATTAAGGATTGCGCTTATTTTTTGCGGGCGGATGAAGTCGGAATCGGCAAGATGCCCCCGTATGCTTATTATACCTATAAAACTCCTAGTCTGGAAGATTTGCTTAAGGATGATTTATCTAAGTCGACACCGGTTACGGAAAGACTTCCCTATGTTATTGTAGTCATGGTTGACCAGCATTTGGAAACAATGTTGGCTTCGACCGGATATGATGGTATCAGCGCTGCCCAGTCTATGCGTTCATATCATTCAACCGGTGTTATCTCCTGTATCCTAGCCAGTTATATCCGTAACCTGGGCTATAACGCCAGAGCACAACATTTCACCAATTATGAAGCGGTTATGGGTCCCTGTATTATAGCTGCGGGACTGGGTGAATTAACCAGAACGGGTGACTGCACTGCACATCCGCGTCTTGGATTCCGTCACAAAGTGGCGGCCGTAACCACTGATTTGCCTCTTGCTCCCGACAAACCGATTGATTTCGGCATGCTTGATTTTTGTCGGGTATGCGGCAAATGCGCAGATAACTGCCCTTCCGGCGCCATTACGAAGGATAAGGAACCAGTTGAATACAATGGCTACTTGCGTTGGAACAGTGATTCTAAAAAATGCACGATATTCCGGGCAACAAACAAAGAAGGCTCTTCCTGCGGCAGGTGTATGAAAGTGTGTCCTTGGGATTCCAAGGAACAATCCTGGTTCCACGAAGCAGGTACTTGGATCGGCAGTCATGGAGAAGCTTCTTCCAGTCTGTTGAAAAAAATTGATGATATGTTCGGCTATGGTACGGAGCAAATCGAAAAATATAAATGGTGGCTGGAATGGCCCGAAAGATATGATTTATCCAAGCTATAAGCAGTTCAGCTTTCTTACGAAATATATCTTTAAGCGGCGGAGTTTTTCTCTTGCCGCTTAAAGGCGTACAAAAAACGGATACTTACTCTTTTGATGACTTCCATCGGAAATATTGCAGAAATTAATTGTCATTTGAAAAAGATCCTCCATCTTTCTGCCAATGACTTTTTTGTTTTCTGCAAATAATCTACCCACCTGTTATAGTGCATATATTAGTGATTTAATGTTATCATAGGTCATGTAAAGATACTTTTAGCATTTGCAAATTTTTTTAAATAGTTATCCAAGTTGGTTCATAAGATAAATATTCTTGACGACGGTCTGACTCATCTGCTGTTAGAGGAGGGAAAATCCATGGATGATAGCACAAAAAGACAGATTCCAGGAACAATCATTCCTGAATCGTTTAATCGTGTTGAAAGATTGGAAAAATATGTACATCTGGGAAGTACGCGTCCATTTTGCAAAGGAAGCGTCGTACTTTCTCAGGGTAGTGAAACCAATAATGTAATGTATGTGCAGTCGGGATGTCTTGCCGTAAGCATGGGAGCAGATGATGGTCATAATAAATTTTTGTTCCAAATTGGCGAGCAATCCATTGGGATGACAACCTTTTTAAGTGAGAATCATGAACTACAGATCGTTGCGGTCAAGGACAGTGTTGTTTGTTTTTTTACCATTGAAGAGGTTTTGAAAATATGTCACGAAGATGAACAACTGATTGTCGATATCATTCAAAATCTTAGTTCAAAAGTATATTACTTTATGACACAATCAAGAGATTTGAATTTTTCCCGTCCCGCGAGTAGGGTGTTTCGCTTCTTGTATAACCTATGTCTTCATGATGGAAAGCAAATTGAAGACTATTACATCATTCACTCAAATCTGACGCAAAAAGCGATTGGCGAAATCACCGGTACCCATTATGTTACGGTTAGCAAATTATTGACGATCCTTGAAAAGCAGAAAGTATTGAGAAAAACCAAGGATGCAATTTATGTTTATAACCTAGAAAAACTAAAAAATATGATTAATGAAGTTTTTGAATATTAAAAAATCAATTTTCAACCATATTCCATTCAAATAGGTAATTGACGATCTTCTCATGCAGCAGACTTTCTTTTAAGAGTTCGGGGGTAGGGAAAAGCTTGTCAAACATTTGTTGATCCCCCTGGATTCCTTCAAGAATCTGCTTCCTTCCTAACGCTGCTTCTTCATCGGAAATACAAATATTTTCAACACGTGCTAACTCCGTAAAAGCCAAACTGAGGAGAAGCTGTTGTTTAGCAAAAACAGCACAGTCCTCATAGAAATATTCATCAGCCTCACTTGAGCCAAAAGGTGTATTTGCGTTTTGGTTCTTTATGATCTCATAGTCTTTAAGCGCATTGTCAATTACTTGCTGTGTTGTCGCTTTCAGCATTTCCTCATCCAACTCATATGTTGAACTCCCGATAAATGTATCTAAGATGGTTTGTAAATTATTTTCTTTGATAGTTTGCTGGCTCTCTGCTATCAAGGACTTGCGAATGTTATCTTTCAGCGTTTTCAAGTCTGGAACCTCCGGGTCCATTTCATGGACAATTGCGTCTGTGACCTCCAATTGCTTTGATGGCCAGACTTCCAGTACAGTAGCTAAAAACTCAGCTTTCTTGCCTGCAACATGTTGAAGCGGACTATTGTGCGGAATATCAATCATCATTTGGAAACGATCCGCTTTCTTTTTCCCGATGACATTTTTGAATTGGCCAAACATCATAGGATCGCCAACTTTGTATTTTAAATAGGATGAACAAAGTTCCGAAACAGCCAAACCGTCGCAAGTTGCAAAAATGCTGACTGCAACCTCATCCCCTTCTTCGACAACAATATTGTTTTTTGACCATTCGTTGAGCATTTTTAAAACAGATTGAATTACCGCATTCTCTAACTCCGTTTCTGTAGGCGCGGGCTGAGGGGCGATTTTCATTCCTTTATACTGACCAAGTTGAAAATGATGCATTGAGTGTGCCTCCATTTAATATAAAAATAATATGAAAATTGCAGTCATAACACTTTCATGTTATCATAAATTAAGCATCTAGATTTTAGCATATGCCAACCTTGAAATCAAATGCAAAAAAACAATCGATTATTTAAAAACTTCAAGTATCTTTATGTTTTTGATCATCCGAATTTTTTAGGAGAAGGGGAAAATTAATGGATGATAGGATGATGGATGATAATATAAAGAGAAAAATTCCTGATATTTTAATTCCTGAAACATTCAATCGAATTGAACGTTTAGGAATGTATACGAATGTTGCAAATACCCGAACCTTTACCAAAGGAAGCATTGTACTCGGACAAGGTGCAGAATCTAATTCTATTGTATATGTACAATCAGGATGTTTATCCGTAGGTATCGGGATGGAAGATGGTCATAATAAATTCCTGTTTAATATCACTGAAGGTTGTATTGGAATGACAACATTTCTCGGTGAATATCATGAATTGCAAATTCATGCGATCAAAACCAGTACAGTTTGTTTTTTCCCCATTGCGCAAGTTCTGAAAATTTTTCATGACGACGAACAAGTAGTCCTTGATATCTTGCATAATATTCTCAGTAAAGTATATTATTTTATGGCACATGCCAGAGATTTAAACTATTCCCGTCCTTCCAGCAGAGTGTTCCGCTTGCTCTATAATCTTTGCATTCATGAAGGGAAGTTTGTAGGCGGTAGTTATGTGATAACTTCAAAGCTTACGCAGAAAGCAATAGCGGATATTACGGGCACACATTATGTGACGGTTTGCAAATTATTTAACATACTTGAAAAACAAGAAGTCCTCAAAAAAGTCAAAAATAAAATTTATGTTTATAATCTTGAAAAACTAAAAAGTTTAATCAATGAAGTTGTTGAGTACTAAGCTGTGGGTACAACATTTGTGGATTTTATAGACATGCCGGGCGAAACTTTCCGGCATGTCTTTTTTAGCCCAAGTTTTCATGGTACAGTTTAACCCGGGCTAAATAATTTGATAAGATAATATAGTAAAATATTTTCGGCCATTGTTTTCGGCTATTGTAATGTAAAAATTCTTTCGTAATCACTTTTACCGTAAATATCGCAATCGTTCCATTTCCAAAGAGCGTGAATAATCTTTTCTCTAAACAAGTAGTCTCCTAAAAATTCATCATTTGGAAAGAGCTGACTGAATTGCGTTTTGTCGGGGGATGTTTTTAAAAAGAAGGATTTTGCTTCCTGGATTTCCTCCGGACTGATGTCGATGTTTTCCAGCCGTGCAATTTCGGTCAGAATAAGTTCTTCGACAAGGGTTTTCTCAGCCAACGCCATGTTCTTCGCTTCAAACATTCTGTTATCTCCGGACATAAGCGCTTCAAGATTTTGAGGATTCCCTGACGAGAAAAGTTCCTTTTGCGATTGGGCATTAAGAATATCCAGAACTTCCTGGAATTCTTTTTGATCTAAAGTATATTCCGAACCCGAAGCAATGGCGTCAATCATGGATCGAATTCTTTCTTCTTTGATCTTTTGTAACCAGTTTTCCGAGATTATTTTGCGTAAATTGGCCTGCAGCTCATCTATTCCAGAAACCTCAGGATTAATTTGCCTGGCGATTTCATCCGAGAGTTCAACGGGTAGTCTGTGGTTAACTTCATGGATGGCAATCTGAAAGGTAACTGTTTTTCCACCCATCCGTTCAACGGTGAAACCTTCGGGGAAAGTAACAGACAGCACTAAATCATCTCCGGCTTTGTGATTGATAATCTGGCTGAAAGCCTCAAGAACAGAAGGGTCCCCCAAGGTAAACTTCAGATTCGAATTCGATAACTCCGGAACAAACATATTGTCGCATTCCGCACGAAGGCCGATAACAACTTCATCACCATACACGGCAGGCATATTATTTTTTGCCCATTGGTTTGCCAGCTTTTTTACAGCTTCCCTCGCCCCCAGGTTCAAATCATCTTCGGAAAACATAGATACTGGAGGAAGCTTTAATCCTTTGTATGATCCAAGTTTGATTTCATGCATGCCCAATCTACTTCCTTTATTATTTTTTGTTGTTATTTTATCATGGAATAGTCTATCATAAAATAGTCTATCACACTTTAATATACGCAAATAAAAAAATGTTTTTTATAATAGGAGGGGTTAAAAATGGCCTTTTGTGGGGATATTTAGGAGCAGATGAAAAATAAGGAGAGGGAAAAAGCAAAATACTGACACATTAATTCTTATTTAACAAAAAATAATTCTTATTTTACAAAAAATACGATAAAATATTGTCATGATATGCAATTATGATATACTTAATTAGCATGTTTTAAAGATTTATTTGTTTAACTAAGTTAAAATTTTAATGCATAATAAAACACAAGGAGAAAATCATATGGAATCTATCAAAATTTTTAGAGAGATTACGCTCAAGCAAATTGTAACGGAAGAATCCAAGGAGAGGACCCGTGAGCAATTGCGCGAACAAATGGTAGCTTTGAACGATGAAAAGACGGAGTTTGAAGAAAACAAAAACAAAATGCTTACAGAATTCTCGTTGAAAGGAGCTGAAGCTACCCAACTTAATCAAATCCGGCAGCAATTTGATACACAGGCTACAAAATTTCATGTCGGGATGGACGAAATTAGAATGAATATGGTTTCGATTGATGAACTAAAATCTGGTGAAGAAATCGTGATCGGTTCGGTGGAAGGACCTTATGAACTGAAGGTCGGAGATAAATTGGAAACGGCGACCAAAGCTGAAATTGTCTTTAAAGACGGAATTGTCGTGGAGATAAGGCAATGACCTCACAGGAAAAAACAACGGTTACATTGAATGAAGAAGCCCGGTATGCGCTGGCCAGGGGCGTTGACAAGGTAGCTGATTTGGTGAAAGTAACGCTTGGGCCTAAAGGGAGAAACATCGTCATTGAGCAGATGATGGGTTATCCTCTGGTTACAAAAGACGGCGTAACGGTTGCGAAACACATTAATTTGCCCGATCCTAGGGAAAATATAGGAGCCCGTTTGTGTAAGGAAGTTGCCAGGCAAACCAACGACATGGTCGGCGATGGCACTACGACGTCGATCGTCCTCGCACAAGCCATTGTGAAGGGTGGAATGCCTCTGGTCGAAGCGGGAGCAGACCCGATCCGTCTTAAAAAAGGGATGGAAAAGGCCGTACAGGCAGTCAGCCAAGAAATTGGAAGGCTAGGCATTCCGGCTACTCCGGAAACTGTTTCCCAGGTTGCGTCCATATCAGCTAAAAGCCGCTTGACTGGAGAACTTATTGCTCAGGCAGTAGAAAAAGTCGGACAGAATGGGATTGTAACCGTCCAGGAAACCATTGAACGGCGTACTTTCATTGAAACATCGGAAGGTATGGAATTGGAGAGTGGTTATCTCTCATCGTATTTCTTATCGGAAAACGATCGTATGATTCTAAACTTGGAAAAACCATATATTTTGATGACGGACCAGATGATTGACAATATCCAGCAAATTAAGCGCGTTCTTAATTGGTGTATCTGGGAGAAAAAGCCGCTGTTGATCGTAGCAAAGCAAGTAACAAAAGATGTGCTGGGAATGCTGATTACGCATAATACGGAGGCTAGGGAGGCCAAGGCAATCGCAGTTCAGGCTCCAGGTACCGGAGAGTACCGTCTTGGTATTTTGGAGGACTTGGCAGTCAAGACAGGCGGTTCTGTTTTGGTGGAAATGCTCGGGTTATCGTTAGAAAATATTGAGAAATCCATGCTTGGTAATGCAGAAAAAATTATTGTCACGCGTCAAAAAACGACTGTAATAGGTGGTGGTGGCAGCAGTGAAATGATTGAAGAGAAATCAAACCAGCTGAGAGCACTAATCAGACAAACATCAGAGTCTGGGGAGCGCCAGAAGCTGCAAGAACGGATCGCCAAGCTTTCTGGTGGAATAGCCGTTATCAGGGTCGGCGCTGATACGAAAATTGCGCTAAAAGAACTTAAAGACCGTGTTATCGATGCTGTACAGGCTTCGAAAGCGGCGGTGGAGAGTGGAGTCGTCCCTGGCGGAGGAACAACCTATGTAAGGGCAGCAAAAGTACTTGATGATTTAAAAGCGGATTCAGAGGATGAGCTATCCGGTATCCGTCTCATTCGACAAGCTCTAGCCGTACCGTTACGCCAGATTGTAAGTAATACCGGTGGTAACGGAGACAAAATTGTAGAGATGACCAGCAAGGCAGCACCTGGCATGGGATACGACGCAATGTCAGGAAAATTTGTAGACATGATGGCTGAAGGGATCGTAGATCCGGTTGCTGTGACAGTTACCGCGTTGAACAAGGCTATGGGTATTGCTTCGATCCTCCTTACAACAGAAGGGGTCATTGATAAACAATATCAGTTTACAATTGATCTAAGTACCATGATTTAGGTTAAAAAACAGATTACTTTTATATTTGTTTCAAGCCATAAAAAAGAGAGGCCAGTTTTATGAAAAAATTTATCTTAATCGCTAAAAAATTCATTCCATTATTTGCTATTGTAATTTTGGTTTTAACAATGGTATATGGGTACCACGCCAATAAAATGGATCAGAATGTCGTCCAAGGGTATTACCAGCAGTTGTTTCCGAAAGCAGACCATTTTGATTCGATAAGTGACCGGACAGCCAAGGCAATAGGCGCAGACGGAAACCTTATGGCTTATGTCGGAATCTGCAGTAATGTTGGCTATGGGGGGCCCGTGATGGTAGGGACTATCATCAATCCGACCGGGGGTATTCAGGATGTAGTGGTCCTGCAGCATAAGGAGACTCCTTCTTATCTCAACAAGATAGCCCAGGCCGGCTATTTCCGCCAGTACACCAAAAAAAATGCGGGTGATCCGCTGGTTTTGGACGCTGACATTGACAGAGTATCGGGGGCAACGCTTTCCACACGGGCTATCGCAAAATCTGTGAATGATGTTGCGCATACCGTGGCCGTCCAAGAATTGAATGTTACACCTAAAAAAGCAGAGATCTCCTGGAATATAGGAATAAAAGAAGTCGCAGTTGCTTTACTTTTTATACTTTCTGTTTTCATACCACGTTTCAAGCAATTGGCGAAGTACAGGTTGGTATTTCTGGGACTTAGTATCGTTATTTTAGGTTTTTGGTTAAATAGGTCATTATCGATGGGACACATCAGTGCGCTGCTTCTTGGATACTTCCCATCTCCGAGCGAAAATCTGATATGGTATCTTGTTTTGTTGGGAGCATTGGCACCTGCTTTAATAACCGGTAAAAACATCTACTGTGCGTATGTTTGTCCTTTCCACGGCTTGCAGGAAGCTACCCACATGATTAGTAAAGTCAATATACCGATCGGAAAATATGTGAAATGGTTCCACACAATAAAAGAAGTTATCTTATTTTTAGTTTTGTTCTTTGCCTTCCTCTTTGTAAACCCTTCATGTTCCAGTTTTGAACCCTTTGGAACGATATTTGGCTTAAACGGATCCAGTAATCAGTGGTATTTGCTTTTTGTCATATTGCTTACCAGCTTTTTCTACCGTCGATTCTGGTGTGTTGCATTTTGTCCGGTTGGGACATTTGTGGACAAGGTCGCACAACTGGGACGGAAAATTCGGGAGATCATTGGGTTGTCTTCCAAGAAAAAGGTTAGAAAGGTGGAGAATATGAATGTCTGAAAAAGCTGAAACCGTAGTGAAACCTGAAGATCAAGAAGTGGGGAAGAAAAAGACAGAAACTTCTACAATTTTGCTTTTTGCTTTGTATGGCCTTACCATCTTGCTGATTGTTTTGGTTTTGATAAGTAATTGGAATGCCTGATGATTTCTGAATAATGAGGGGTAATCAACATGGATACAACATTGTTGGCCGGGGAGAAGGCCAGACAATCACTCGCAGCAGGAATAGACCTTATCGCCTCTTGTGTTAAGGTTACACTGGGACCAAAAGGAAGAAATGTTGTTTTAGACCCGGAGGTTGGTCTTCCAAAAATTACAAACGACGGGGCTAGTATTGCCAGTATCATTTCCACAACTAACCGGTTCCAAAATTTAGGATGCCAAATTATCAAAGAAGTATCGGACAAGACCAACGACAGGGTGGGTGACGGGACAACGACATCGATTGTTCTGGCCCAGGCCATGATCCGGGAAGGAATGAAAAATATTGCGGCGGGAAGCAATCCCACTTCTCTTATCAGCGGGATAGAAAACGGAATTGAAAGCGCTATTGAGGCTATTCAAAAAAGCGCAGTCAAAATATCCAGTTTGGAGAAGGTTAAGCAGGTGGCTACTGTATCGTCAGGAGATCCGGAGATCGGGAGGCTTATTAGCGAAGCTGTAGAAAAAGTTGGTTTCCATGGGATGATCATGGTGGAAGAAGATCAAGCGCTGAAAACCCGGTTAGAGGTTACGGAAGGGATACGTTTTGACAAGGGATGTTTTACACCGAAAATCGTGAAGTCTTGGGAGAAGAAAGAAGAGGTTTTGGAAGATCCGTATATTCTTGTAACCGATACCAAGATTAGTTATATCTATGAGATTTTCTCCATCATGGAAGAGGTCGTAAAAAGCGGCAAGCCGCTTGTAATTATTACTGAAGATATTTCTGTTGATTTGCTTGCTCTTCTGCTTGCAAATAAGCAAAAAGGGACCATGAATGTCATTGCTATTCAGACCCCAGGTCATGGGGAGCGGCGTAAAGCTTACTTGCAGGATATAGCGGTTATTACGGGTGCCACGGTTATTTCAGAAGAGGCCGGAATCCCACTTGAAGAAGTGCAAGGATACCACTTAGGAAGAGCAAAGCGGATTCTGGTTGATACGAAGAATACGACCATTATTGGCGGACAAGGTAACAAAGAAGAAATCGAGGCGCGTTGCGCTGAAGTACGTGCGGAATATGAGCCTTTGCTTCCCGGCTGGAGAAAAGAGAAACTTCAGGAAAGGTTGGGGTGGCTGCAAGGGGGAATAGCCATCATTAAAGTCGGTGCTGCAACGAGACTGGAAATGAAGGAAAAAAAGGATCGGATTGATGATGCTGTCAATGCAGTAAGGGTAGCGATTGAAGAAGGGATTGTACCTGGCGGAGGTATCGCTTTGCTCGAAGCAACGGATGCATTGGCAGAGATCAAGCTGGATGATTCTGAAGCTATGGTCGGACTGCGGATTGTCCAAAAGGCTTTGGAGGCGCCTTTACGCCAGATTGTTGAGAATGCCGGCGAAAACGGGGATTCCGTCATTGAAAACGTCCAGGAACTTCCTGCCGGATTTGGTTATAATGCTGCCGAAGATAGCTACGTTGATATGATAGAAAACGGAATCATTGATCCTGTCCAGGTAACTTATACGGCATTGAAAAATGCTGCCTCTATTGCAACGTTAGTTATCGGCGCAGAAGGATTGATTATTAACAATGCTCCAAACTTCATGAATTTATAGGCTTTTAAGCTTAAAAATCATATGTAATGTATAAGTCCTTAAGTCGTTTAATATTAATTATCTTATTGAATTTTTCTCTGAAAGCAGCAATAAAGGCTGCTTTCTTTTTATAAGTTCTAAGATCGATAAACAATTAAATATAATTGAAAATAATTACCTGAAAATAATTATTATAAATGTGGAGAAAGGTTATTGACATTTGATATGAACATGATTAAATTGAATATAAACTATACACGTGTATACAATAAAGCATTGCTCTTTTGATGCGTTTTCCATCTTGAGAAAGGAATTGATTAAAATGTCCAAGATTATCATTGCCTGTCAAACGATAAAAGATGAAATACGTTTAGCTTTGCAAGAGACCGGGGTAGGCTATCCGGTGCTATATATTGAATCGGGCCTTCACAACTATCCGGACTTACTTCGGAAAAGGCTTCAAGAATCCATTAATCAACTGGAGAACGTCGATACCATTCTCTTTGCTTTTGGTTACTGCGGTAATAGCCTGGTTGGGCTTACATCACCCACGGCTGCTCTGATAATCCCGAAAGTGGATGATTGCATTTCTTTATTATTGGGCTCTCACGAGCTTAGAATGAGTCTTTCCAGGGAAATGGGAACTTATTTTTTGACCAAGGGATGGCTCGATAATGAAAAGAGCCTATTGTCGGAATATCAGCATTATGTCGAAAAATACGGATCAGCCAAAGCCGATAGGATCATTAAGACCATGCTGCACCATTATAGAAGATTGATGATCATTGATACGCAGACTTGCCAGCCCGAGGAAATCATGGCCCGGACAGAGAATTTTGCTAAATCCTTAGAATTGCAACATGAAACAATTACGGGCTCATCGCGTTTTTTGAAGAAACTGTTTCTTGGACCGTGGGACGAAGAGTTTATTACGGTGAAGCCAGGTGACACGGTAACACTTGAGCATACGCTTACCGAAGAAAAGAAGTTTTCGAATTTTTGATAATTGAAGATATTCCAATAGACAACAAGGGAGTGCAACAAAACTTAGGTTTTGCGGCGCTCCCTTGTTCGGTTATCGAATTCAAATTATTTCTGATCTTAGGTATAGCTAAAGTACAAAACTATAATAGGATTAAAATGAACTTGATAAAAGTAATTTATCAATTCAAACAAGTCAAGGGGAGGTGAAAAAATGAGTACATTCTTAATTTTTTTGGCGGGAATTCTTTTTTCAGCCGGTGTCCTTTTTATCAAACCTCGTGTGAAGCAGGATAAGACTTGGAAAACAGTAATTATTTGGACCTTATATGTTATTTTTTTTGTGATCGCTTGTATGGGAGTTTCCTTTGTTTACATCAATGCCAGTGTCGGACATGTCAAAGCAACAAGTACAGCTGTATTCCTGTTTGGAGGGATTTCGCTGATTCTAGCTGTCGTCTTAGCCCGTGTGTTAGGATTTATCGGTGCAAAGAAAAAGGTCGAGTCATTACAGGTCTAGAGGAGGAAAATTAATGTCCGTAGATAATAAAAAGGGCCAAAGCAAGAATTTTCAGCAAGTTGCTGCGACTTTCTGAAAACCGGGGTGGCCGCCGCGGCAGCAAAGGCGGGACAGCCTTTAAAATTTCTTAAAGCAATCGATAATAAGTTGTTTTTATAAGGGCATCCCAAAAGCATTAAGATAACTTTTGGGACACCTTTTTTATGTATTAAATGTAGATTTTTTGAAGATTGCATGGTACGATTATGTCAGAAAAGTTATCCTACGCTAATATTATTAATGCATACGTAACGATTATCTACGTCGTGCGCATAATTTTATTTGGGAGGGAAATGATCTATGACAGATATTAACAGAGATTATTGTATTGTCCCAGATAATTTTTACCCTGTTAAAAGTCTTCAAAAATATGTTCATATGGGAGTCGTACGCAAATATCGGAAAGGAGATACCATTAGTTTTCCTGGAGAAGTACTTGACAGGGTCATCTATGTGGTCTCAGGAAAAGTTAGCGTTTACTTTCTCGAAGATAACAAGCAAAAATTAATGTATTATGCATGCCGTTATTGTCCCATTGATGGGGCGTTTGGATTTAAAATTAGTCTCATGCATGTTGTTTCAGAAGAAAACAGTACGGTTTGTTTTTTCTCGAAAGAACAGCTTTTTGAAATTTTTAGACAGGATGATGAAGCTCATCAAGATTTTCTTTTGAATTTTGCTTGTAAATGCGGCTTTTTTATGTATGTCTCCAAAGAGATGGACCTTTATACTCCGACCGCCAGGGTTTTAAGAATGCTTTGTGAACTTTGCTTAACGAAAGGTAAGGTTGTTGATAATGTTTATGAGATAGATATTAAATTAACACAAAAGACGATTTCCGAAATAACAGGTGTTCATTTTGTTAGTGTCAGTAGAATTTTTGGATGGCTGAAAAAAGAAAAAATTGTGCATAAGACTCCAAATAAAATCATTATTTATGACTTGCCAAGGCTTAAAGATATGATAAATATAAATAATAAGCATTAAATGCAAATGCCGCCGAAAGGCGGCATTTGCATTTAATGCTTATTATTTAAAATAGATTTAAAACTTTAAAATTTAATAATTTAAAATCTTAAAATTAATAATCTATTATTATTTTAGGTATAGCTAAAGTCAAAAACTGAAAAAGGATTAAAATGAACTTGATAAAAGTTATATCATCATTCGAATAAATCAGGAGGAGGTGAAAAAATGAGTACGTTCTTAATTTTCTTGGCGGGAATTCTTTTTTTAGCCGGTGTCCTTTTTATCAAACCTCGCGCGAAGCAGGATAAGGCTTGGAAGACGGTAATTATTTGGACCTTATATGTTATTTTCTTTGCTATTGCTTGTATGGGAGTTTCCTTTGTTTACATCAACGCATCCGTAGGACATGTTAAAGCAACAAGTACTGCCATATTCCTGTTTGGAGGAATATCCGTCGTACTAGCAGTTGTTTTGGCACGCTTGTTAGGTTTCATCACTGTAGGAAAAACAAAAAAAATTAGTGCTAAACAAGCTTGAAAAGAGGTGGAAAAGAAGTGAGTAATGAACCAAAGATGAATCGAAGGAATTTTCTAAAAGCCGGTGCGACAGCGACAGCCTTGGGAGCCGTTGGTGTATTAAAAGTCCCCGGAAAGGTGGCAAGTGCGGCAAGCAGTGTGCAATATGCTCCTGCATCAAAAGGACAATGGTCCAAAATGCATCCTGTGCACGATATGGGCAGTGCTGTATTACACTATGTGGAAAATAATGATCAATGGTTAGGCACTTCTAAGATCGTTGGAAAGATCAAGAACTTCAATGAGTCTGATCATGGTTTTGCCCTGGCTTTAAGAGGTGAACTCGGAGATAAGGCATTTCGAGGATACATGACCCTTACTGCGAGATATCCTTTGTTTAAAGCAATAGCCGTTGCCGCTGGTTTTATTTCTTCGCCAGCAGCTGTGGAAGGAACGCCTGCTCCGGAGAAATTGGAGATACCTGATCCCGAGCAAATGTCCATGCATATTAAAGATCTTGGTTACTTTCTGCATGCAGCGGATGTATCTATTGGCAAAATGCCGGAATATGCCTACTATTCCCACCATACATTAAACTTATTTGATTTGGCGAAAAAACCTGTAGAGGAATGCATTGTACCTGTGACTGAACGGTTGCCTTATGTCATCACTGTTATGATTGACCAAAACTTAGAATCGTTGTTGGGTTCTACAGGTTATGACGGGATCAGCGGTTCGATGTCCTTTAATTCTTATCACTCTACAGCAGGTATGGCCATCATCATAGCGAATTACATCCGAAATCTTGGTTATCAAGCACGGGCCTCTCATGCTTTCAATAACATTATGGTATTTACCCCTGCTCTTATCGCAGGAGGGATGGGAGAAAATTCCCGCACAGGCGACACCTGTATCCATCCCAAGCTGGGATTCCGGTATAAAGCTGCTTGCGTTACTACGGATTTGCCGCTTGCTCCGGATAAGCCAATCGACTTTGGCTTGCGGGAATTCTGCAGAGTATGTAAAAAATGTGCAGTAGAATGTCCCAATCAAGCAATCACCTATGATGACGATCCTGTGGAATATAACGGATACTTGCGCTGGAACAGCAGTTATAAAAAGTGTGCTATATTCCGGACAACAAACGAAGAAGGTAATGTCTGCGGACGGTGCATGAAAGTCTGCCCATGGAATTCCAAAGAGGACTCGTGGTTCCATCAGGCGGGAACCTGGGTCGGAAGCATCAATGAATCATCAGCCAAATTGCTAAAATCCATTGATGATATGTTCGGATATGGGACAGAGCAGATCGAGAAATACAAATGGTGGCTGGAATGGCCGGAAATGTACAAAATTCCGGATAAATTGCAGGTAGTTAAGACTACATTGACAAGCTAATATTTTTCAAGTTGGATCATATTTCTCGAAATTCTGATTGGAATAAGTATAATTGGACGATTCTAAAAATTGAGCTGTCCCTATAAAAATTGTTGTCAAGGTCGGGTAGTATTCTTCGGACGGCGAAAATCTCCACCCTTCCTTGACAATCAATATATATGCACAATTAATTAATGAATTTATTATACGAGGAGAAAGAAGATATGGAAAGAAGAGATTTCTTTAAGCTCGCGGGGATAGCAGCGGTGGCGACAGGCGCGGCTTCTGCTGGGATTACCGGCTATCTGAACGGTGCTGATCCTTCTACCAACACTGGTTGGGAGAAGGAGAGCGTTGAACCAGGCGAACTTTTTGACCGCACCCCGTTTGAAACGGATCAACTCCCTTTCAATAAGGTAGGAACGCCAAAACGCGTAGAGATGTACGCAGATACGATGCTCCGCAGGTCAACCCTAAGCAAGGCTTTTGACGTACCGGAGGGAATGAAATTCGATGCTTATCTCAAGTCGGTGGTAGATGTAAACAATCTAGCGAATACGCCCTTAAGTATTCTAAAAGATAAGGATTTGGCTGCATTCTATCAGGGTGTCCTTGATCGGGACGGTTGGAACTATTTTGCGGAAGATCTAAGGCATATTCTG
Source organism: Dehalobacter sp. 12DCB1 (assembly GCF_004343605.1). GTDB lineage: Bacteria > Bacillota > Desulfitobacteriia > Desulfitobacteriales > Syntrophobotulaceae > Dehalobacter. The sequence goes on along the minus strand of NZ_POSF01000011.1, from coordinate 38,155 downwards.
GAAGTCCTGCCTAGATCCGCCCGGATCAACGCTGAGACAGCCTTCGATATGTCCATAGCCAGCGCTTACTTTTTCTCACAGAGCGTTCATATGGGTTATCATGTTTCCAGGGTTTCTTCCAAGGATAGCGATTTTCAAGGCGTAGCCAAAAAAAGGTACGAGGTCAAAGATCCTAAAGAAATGAGCAGACTCATTAAAAAAATTGGAACCTTATTTGGCTCACCGATCGTGCGCATTGTCAAAATCAATCCTGAATGGAGCTATGAACGGGCCCCGGACAGTATCCGTGGTTATAAACGCGGAGAGCCCATCGATATCCCGGAGCATTGGCAATACGGGATTATTATGGGCCAACCTCTTTCGTGGGAGACGATTAAAGGATCTCCTATCTATTCCCATTCTTTAGAGGGTTATGGTAATTCAAGCATTTATGCTGCAAGAATGTCGGAGTTTGTGAAAAGGCTCGGTTATCCCGCCAGGGAAAACTCCCCTCACGCTCGGTATGAGTTCATTATGCCGCCGCATTTGGTGGCTGCCGGAGTAGGAGAGCAGGGACGAAATGGACTTGTCATAACACCGGAATTCGGGCCGGACTTCCGTCCAAATATGGTTGTAACTAACCTGCCTTTAGAGCCTGACAAACCGATCGACATCGGTGTGCGGAATTTCTGTATGAACTGTAAGATCTGTGCTGAGCAGTGCCCAAGCGGTTCTATTTCCCTCGACGGACCCAAGGAGATTGGTGGCCGTGGTTATGACGGATGGCAGATCAATGCAGCGCAATGCCATAATTTCTGGCTGGAAGTTCCCATCAATGGCTGCCGTGTCTGTCTTGCAGTATGTCCATTTGCTAAAAAATCCAACTGGCTGCATACTACTGCCAGAGATATTGCGATACGCGACCGCACCGGTTTAACAGCCAAGGGCCTTACCTGGATGGAGAGGGCTTTCTATGGGGAGAATACGCCAGAACATTATCATTATAAGGAAGGCTCACGTCAATATGGCCTCGTCGGTGAGAAACCGTGGTTCTTTGAATCTAAAGATTTCTTAAAAGAAAGTTAGAAAAGGAGGTAAGGAAATGTTTGGACTTATTATTAACAGTTTGGTTATAATTAGCCTTCTGATAGCAATCTACGCCTTGTTTAATTATCAAAAAGAAAAGGGCGAAAAATTGGCGTGGTGGAAATGGACGCTGTCAATTCTATGGCTGCTTACCGTACTGATTGTTTTTGCCTTTATCGGAACAGCGATCGGTGAGGGGTCGCCCCAGGTGGCCTTACGTGGCGGCATTACATTCCTGGTTTTGTTAGCGATCAGCGGTGTCGTATTTTTCCGGCTCTTTTTTGTGGGTATAAAAAGAAAACAAAGAATTAATGAACCAGTCGAACAGGACGTTAATTAGAAAGTCTGATAATTTTACGGACCCCCACGGAGGTATTTTGGGGAATGCAAAGAAAGTGGATCATTACAGGTGTGGCTATTATCTTTTTGATTGGGGGCTATATCTATGGAATCAGCCAACAAAAAATGGATGAGAAAGTGATAGCCGGCTTGTACAAACAATTAACTCCGGAAGCAGCAAGGTTTGAGCCGATGACCGACAGTTCGGCCCAGGCATTCGATGTAACCGGTAAGCTCATCGCTTATGTCGGTCTCAGTTCCCATAATGGCTATGGCGGTCCGATGTTGGTTGGCACCATCGTTGATCCTTCGGGTAAATTGAGGGAACCGGTGATTTTAAGGAACAATGAGACCCCCTCCTTCTTGATGCGTCTGGCTGCTGGCGGGTACTATAAACAATATAAGGATTTACCCGCCAACAGCATCCTGATGTTAAATCAGGACTTAGATGCCATTACCGGCGCGACTTTGGCCAGCCGTGCTGTGAGCGACAGCGTAAGAGAGAGTGCGCACAGTATAGCCCGCGTAGCGTTTCATCAGAATCCGGAACAGCCTGTAGCTCAGTGGCAATTTGGTATGAAAGAAATGATGGCTATCTTGCTGTTTGCTATGAGTTTTGTTATTTACAAAGTCAAAAAACTTCAGAAGTATCGTTTGATATTCTTAGGAGCCAGTACTATTATTCTCGGATTTTGGCTGAACAGATCGCTGTCTGTTGCCCAGTTCTCTTCGTTGTTTTTAGGATATTTGCCTTCACCCAAAACGAATTTGCTATTTTATATCGTTCTGGCAGGCGTTATCGCACCCATTCTTTTTTCCGGCAAAAATTTATATTGCCTCTATGTTTGTCCATTTTGCGGGCTACAAGAAGCGGCTCACAAAATAAGCGGTAAAAACATACCGCTCCGAAAAGCGCGAATATGGCTCGCCAGGTTACGCAATCTGTTATTATTTGCGGTCCTGATGGGAGCGGTGATAACCGCCAAGGTCAACGCAATAACTTATGAGCCGTTTGGGGTCGCCTTTGGACTGGATTTAAAAGCGCAAAATTATTTGTGGTATATTTTGTTTGCTGCGCTTATATCTGCTTTTTTGTTCCGAAAATTGTGGTGCGTGGGATTCTGTCCGGCCGGTGCTTTTTTGGATATACTCGAGGACCTGGTCAAAGCTATTCGAAAGAGATGCTCTAATTTTAAAGAAAAGGATATATTTGACAAGCAGGAGAAGTCTGCTCTGATAAAGTGAAGCTGCTTAATTCCTATAGTCTCACTACTTGGATATTAAGGCTTAAGGATACACCTCTTGAGGCGGTGGGTTAGATTCCATGATCCCCTGCTTGAAGGGGGTATTTTTTATATCTTCTTATTTTTCGGCATATTATTTGAAACCATCATTTTTTTAATCTAAGTATAGCAGGTAGTTAATCCAGGTTTGTTAACTGTCCTGCTTACCAAGACTATTCAACTTAATGTAGATTTTTTGAAGATGGCATGGTACGATTATCTAAGAAAAGTTATCCAGCGCTAACTTTGTTAATGCGTACGTAATGATTATCTCCGTATCATTTATTTTGGAGGGGGAAGTTATCGTATGAATGAGATTATCAAAGATTACTGCATAATCCCAGATAATTTTTATCCTGTCAAAGGTCTTCAAAAATATGTCCATATGGGCGTACTACGTAAATATCAAAAAGGAGAGTTTATTATCCCGGCTGGAGAAAAAATTGACAGAGTCATTTATGTGGTTTCAGGAAAGGTAAGTTTAAACTTTTTTGAAGATAAAAAACAAAAAATAATGTTTTATGCTTGCCGTCATGGTGTCGTTGATAATTTGTTTTCGTATCAAGTAATTCTTGGGAACATTGTCGCAGAAGAAAACAGTACGGTTTGTTTTTTCTCAAAAGAACAACTATATGAAATATTTAGAAAAGATGATGAAACACATGACGAATTTATTACAAATCTTACGTGCAAATGTAGTTTCTTTATGTATGTTGCCAAGGAGATGGACTTTTATAGTCCATCTGCCAGGGTTTTGAGACTAATCAATGAACTTTGCTTAAGCAAAGGAAAGTTAGTTAATGATGTCTATAAAATAGATATTAAGTTAACACAGAAGATGATTTCAGAAATAACAGGTGTTCATTCGGTGACAGTCTGTAAAATTCTTGGATGGCTGAAGAAAGAGAAAATTATGCGGAAGACTTCGGATAAAATCATTATCTATGACTTGCAAAGGCTTAAAGATGCCATTGACATGAATCTGAAATATTATATGTAATGCCCCAAAAGACTGCATAAAGGTGCTAACAAACCCCATGATCAAAATAATTCATGGGGTTTGCTTTTTTCTAAAAAGAAAAATCAACATCACAAATGCCAGGTTTATAAATAATTTTGGAATCTAATTATTTTAAAAATCTTAAAAACTGCTAATATCCAAAATTGAAAAAGAATTAAAATGAACTTGATAAAGTTATATCATCAATCGAATAAGTCAAGAGGGAGGTGAAAGAAATGAGTACATTCTTAATTTTTTTGGCGGGAATTCTTTTCTTAGCCGGTGGCCTTTTTATCAAACCTCGCGCGAAGCAGGATAAAACCTGGAAAACGGTAATTATTTGGATCTTATATATTATTTTCTTTGCTGTTGCTTGTATGGGGATTTCCTTTGTTTACATCAATGCCAGTGTCGGACATGTCAAAGCTACAAGTACAGCGATATTCCTGTTTGGGGGGATTTCGCTGATTCTGGCTGTCGTCTTAGCCCGTGTATTAGGATTTATCGGTGCAAAGAAAAAGGTCAATAATTCATTACAGGCTTAAAGGAGGAAAATGAATGTCCATAAATTCAGGTAATAAAGAAAAAGGACTCCGTCAGGAGGCTTCAGTGAGCCGCCGCGGTTTTCTGAAAACCGGGGTAGCCGCAGCTGCGCTGGGCGTGATGGGTGCGATTGCAGCGCCATCCAAGATGGCCAACGCAGCATCAGCAAGTTTAAGCTATCAACCCGCCAAAGGACAATGGTCGAAATTGCGTCCTGTTAACAACTATGGCGGTGCTTCTGTACGTTATGCTGAAATTAACGATCAATGGTTAGGTACATCCAAACTTGTTGGGCCAGTAATTCAAACAAACGAGAAAGACGCTGGATTTGCTTTAGCTTTCAGAGGATTATTAGGCGATAAAGCAAAGTACGGATTAATTTCACAAGGCAAAAGATATCCTATGGCGGCTTCTTTTCAAGTACCGATGTCACCACTTGCTTCAGCGGCAATGGTCAGTGGCAAGCCAAATCCAAACAAATTCGAGATTCCGGACCCGGAACAGATGTCCCAACATATTAAAGATTTCGGGTATTATCTTCGATGCGACGAGGTGGGTATCGGCGTTATGCCTCATTACGCTTATTATAAAGGTACCCAAGCCCCACCTTTAGGTGCTTATGTTACCGGCGCTGTCCCATCTCAGGCGCCAATGACTGATGTTCCTATCAAAGATAAATTACCTTACGTTATTTGTTTGGCAGTAGAGCAGCATTTGGAAACGAGTATGGCATCTACAGGGTATGACGGTATTGCAGTTGTCCAATCCATGCGGTCCTACCATGCTGCTGCCAATGCGGCGGTCATCATGGCAAATTATATTCGTAGCCTGGGTTATAATGCCAGGGCACAGCATTATGTAAATTACGAGGTTGTTATAACGCCTTGTCTAATCGCTGCCGGAATGGGCGAACTTACCCGAACAGGTGACTCTGCGGCCCATCCCCGTATTGGTTTCCGCCATAAATCTTCGGCAGTTACGACAGATTTGCCTTTGGTAGCAGATAAACCAATTGATTTTGGCATGCTGGATTTCTGCAGAGTATGTAAAAAGTGTGCGGATAACTGTCCTGCCCAAGCGATTACCTTTGATGATGATCCTATACCGCATAATGGTTACCTCCGTTGGAATAGCGATTCTAAGAAGTGTGCGGTATTCCGCTGTGCTAACGATGAGGGTGTTAACTGCGGAAGATGTATCAAAGTATGTCCCTGGAATTCCAAGGAAGACTCCTGGTTCCATGAGGCCGGACTGTGGATTGGCAGTAAAGGCGAGACAGCTTCAACATTTCTTAAAACAATTGACGATATGTTTGGCTACGGAACCGAAGATCTTACCCAATATCAATGGTGGCTGGAGTGGCCGGAAAATTATAAATTTCAGATACCAGTTAAGTGATATTGCTTAATTTGTGATTTATTTTAAGAGGGTGTCCTGAAAGTACTAAAAACTTTTAGGGCATCTTTTTTATGCAGTGGACCTTCAGAAAATCCTCTGGAATTGCATCGCGTTTCTTACCAGAATTCTTATTATTGGGATAAAATACCACGTATTTTTCAATTGCCTATTTTATAAGAGAGATAAAACCACTTAGATTATAGTCCTAAATTAAATTTGAATATTTTAGTGTTTGTTAATATTCGTAAGAATTATTTTGTCAATAACCTCTTCCAATTTGCTTGAATTATATAAGCAGAAAAGCAAATAATATAGTGTACAAAATTTTCTTATGAATATTATTAACCTACGTTAATAATATAGTTTTGTTTTTTAGTATATGCTATTATTAATTTAGCGTATGTAAACAATTATCCTATAGACGACATAAATTTTTTGCCATATTTATATTTTAAAGGGGTGAATAATTATGAAGGAAACTCTGAAAGAGCAACTTATCCCAGATTCTTTTCATCCTATAGAAAGATTGCAGAATTTTGTCCATATGGGGGTAGTCCGTAATTATCAAAAAGGAGAAACCGTTGTATTGCCTGGAGAAACGATAAATAGAATAATATATGTGATTTCCGGCAAACTTACTGTAAATTTTCTTAATGATGACGGAAGGCAAAAATTAATGTACAAAGCCGGGAAATATTCTATCGTTGATCGGCTATTTCCGTCAGAAAATTGCTTTGTTCATGTTATTTCAGAAGAAAAAAGTAAAATTTGTTTTTTTACCAAAGAGCAGCTTTTTATGATCCTTAAACAGGATGATGAAATGCTTAATGAATTTATTGTGAACTATTCATCAAAATGTTTTCATTTTATGAATGGATCAAAGGAGATGGCCCTTTACAATCCATCCGTTCGCGTTTTGCGATTGCTTCATGAATTATGCCTTACTGAAGGTAAAGAAGTTGATGATAACGTCTATGAAATAGATGTCAAATTATCTCAAAGGGCTATTTCAGAAATAACGGGTGTTCATTTTGTTACGATTTGCAGAGTATTTAGTTGGCTGAAAAAAGAAAATATTTTGCAAAAGACAACAAGTAAAATTATTATTAATGATTTGGAGAGGCTTAAAGAAATAATCAATGAGAACAGTAAAAACTAAACACCGGCAGCGGTGTTTTTTTCAATATTAAAACGTAGAACTTAGTATAGATTAATTTTTTTATGACTTTAGCTAGATCTTAGCCTATGCTAAAAAAGGTTATTAAAGAAATTATTAGAATTTGCTTTGGGAACTCTTTTGCGGGGAGGGGACAAAAATGGAAAGGGTAATAAGCAATCACTATAGTATTCTGCCAGGTAATTTTTATCCGATTTTGAAACTATGTAATTATACGCATTTGGGGGTCATACGTAATTATCGCAAAGGAGATACGATTGTTTTGCCTGGAGAGATCATTAATAAAGTTGTCTTTGTGCTTTCGGGAAAATTGGGTATTAGCTTTATGAATGATGATGGAAGGCAAAAGTTTATGTTTTACGCTGACCCTTTTACTTTTGCGGACCGATTATTTGCCATTGAGGAATGTTTTGTTCATGTTGTTTCAGAGGAAAGGAGTACGGTTTGCTTCTTCGATAAAGAACAACTTCTTAGTATATTTCAACAGGATGAAGAAGTTCTTATTGAATTTATTACATGTTATGCATCCAAATGCACTTATTTTATGCGTGAATCTAAAGAAATGGCAATTTATAAACCATCAGTCCGGGTCTTAAGGTTGCTTTATGAACTCTGCCGTCAGAAGGGAAAAGAAGTTGACCAGGTTGACCATGTTTATGAGATTGATGAAAGAGTATCGCAGAAGGCAATATCTGAAATAACCGGTGTTCATTTTGTGACTATCTGTAAATTATTTCGCTATCTGAAAAAAGAGAATATTCTGAAGAAGAATTCAGGCAAGATCATCATTTATGATTTGCCACGGTTACAAAATTTGATTGAAGAGTGGATGAAAACCTAAACACAGCCGAAAGACGCTTTTTAGACTGTCGACAAAGTCATTGTCGGCATTCTTTTTATTTATACCATTATAAAAAAATAAACTGTAAAGAAAAATTCTTATACTAGACTAAGTCTGGTTTTGTTAAATCTAATACAATGTTAATTAATTAAGATATTATTAACGAGAAGGTAAAAGGAGGTGTAAAACAATGAGTACTTTTTTGATTTTCTTAGCGGGTGTCCTTTTTTTAGCCGGTATCCTTTTTATCAAGCCGCGCGCTGCTAAAAATAAAATTTGGCAGACAGTGCTGGTATGGGCCCTATTTGTCGTTTGGTATTTCATCACATGGATTGGAATTTCGTTTGTTTACATTAATGCCAGCGTAGGGCACGTTAAAGCGACAAGCACCGCAATCTTCTTATTTGGAGGAATTTCCGTGGTGCTGGCTATCATCTTAGCGCGTATCTTGGGATTCATCACGATGAAGAAAAAAGTAGACCATACGACACAAGCTTAAAGGAGGAGAACTGATGTCAGAGATTCCGGAAAAAAATAATAAAAAACCCAATCAGCAAACACGCTTAAGCCGACGGGGTTTTTTAAAGGCAAGTGCAGGGGCCGCTGCAACGGCCCTTGGCGTGGTGGGAGCAATTACAAGCTCGCCCGGAGTGGCAAACGCTGTAATTGATCTCGGGTATAGAAACTCATTATATAAACAAATGGATTATACACCAATAAAGGGCCAATGGTCAAAATTAAAGCCGAAAATGGATTACGGCGGTGCCTCAGTTCGTTTTGTAGAACATAATGATCAATGGCTTGGAACATCTCAGATTATTGGAAAAGTAGAAAGAACGAATGAATCTGACGGTGGATTTCCATATGCAATTCGAGGATTGCTGGGAACGAAGTCCCAATATGGATTTGTTTCGCAGGCGATAAGATATCCTCTCGGGGATGCCTTGATGCTTCCAACGCAGGAAATAAGCAAACCAAATATTGTAGGTGGTACTCCGAAACCGGAAAAACTTCCGATTCCTGATCCGGAACAAATGTCTATGCATATCAAAGATCTTGCATATTATTTGAGAGCAGATGAAGTAGGGATCGGGAAAATGCCATCCTATGGCTACTACAAAGCTGTTATGGATCCGCCTGAAGGAGCCTATGCTGCCGGCATTGTTACCCTTGAAACCCCTTATGTAGATGTACCTGTTACGGAGTCAATGCCTTACGTTATTTGTGTTGCTGTAGAACAGCATTGGGAGACTTATGCGGCTTCAACGGGGTATGACGGAATTTCCCTTGAGCAGTCATTCCGCAGTTATCACGCTACAGCCAATATTTCTGTCGTCATGGCACAATACATTCGTAACTTAGGCTATCATGCCAGGGCTCATCATTTTGGAAATTATGAAGCAGTTATGGGGCCTTTATTAATTGCGGCGGGTATGGGAGAGCTTACCCGTACAGGGGACTGTGTAGCGCATCCAAGAATGGGTTTCAGAAATAAAGTAGCGGCAGTTACGACAGATCTACCTTTGTTACCAGATAAACCCATTGACTTTGGCATGTTGGATTTCTGCAGGGTATGTAAAAAATGTGCCGAAACCTGCCCAAACCAAGCGATAACCTATGATGTGGATCCTGTTGAATTTAACGGCTATATGCGCTGGAATACCGATGCATATAAATGTGCAGCATTTAGAACCGGTAATGAGGAAGGCGTTAACTGCGGCAGATGTGTAAAAACCTGTCCGTGGAATTCTAAGGAAAAATCCTGGTTCCATGATCTCGGAATATGGATCGGCAGCAAGGGAGAGACAGCTTCATCATTGCTTAAAAATATTGATGACATGTTTGGTTATGGAACGGAAGAAATCACCCGATATAAGTGGTGGCTGGAATGGCCGGAAATGTATAAGATCAGAATACCGGCAGATAAACAATAGATACTATTTTCTAAACAAGAAGCTGTTGCCAACAATTTTATGGTTTGTTGGCAGCAGCTTCTTATATTTCAAGGCCTAGTAAAATACTCAATCTGTTTCGGCATACAATCTGTCAAAATAAGATATGACCATTTTGTTAACAATGATAAAAAATATTTAGTAGCAACGAAGAAAATATTAACAGCCGATAATGCCCAACATTTAATAATGAGTACAATGAAGCGTGTAAGAGATACAATTCGCAAGATTAAAGGAGGTGAAAAAATGAGCACTTTGTTAATTTTCCTGGCTGGTATTCTTTTTTTAGCGGGGATTCTTTTTGTTAAGCCCAGAGCTAAGCAAAATAAAACATGGCAAACCGTGGCTGTTTGGGTGACCTTTATTATTTGGTTTTTTATAACATGCATAGGGGTATCATTTGTTTACATTAACGCCAGCGTAGGACACGTCAAGGCCACAAGCACAGCTATCTTTCTATTTGGTGGGATCTCGGTAGTACTGGCCATCGTATTAGCCCGTGTTCTAGGATTTATTGGTATGAAAAAGAAGGTCAACGAGTCTATAAAGGCTTGAGGGGAGGAAAATTGATGTCGGATTCCGAAAGCAAAAAGCTGCCTGGGCAGGTAAACCGCCGCGGCTTTTTGAAAACCGGTGTGGCTGCCGCAGCCATGGGCGTAATGGGAGCGATTGCAGCTCCATCGAAGATAGCAAATGCGACTGTAAGTACCCTAAACTATACGCCAGCAAAGGGAAAATGGTCAAAACTTCGTCCTGTAAATAATTATGGCGGTGCTTCAGTAAGTTTTGTCGAGCATAACGACCAGTGGTTGGGAACAAGTAAGATTGTGGGAACTATTCAAAGGTCAAGTGAATATGACTCGGGTTTCACTTTGGCTCTCAGAGGATTATTAGGTGAGAAGGCAAGATGGGGATTTTTAACCCAAACCAAGAGATATCCCTTAACAGATGGCATAGGCTGGGCCATAGGGCCAATCAGCCTGGATGAGATTTGTATTGGGGTCCCGAATGCCGAGAAACTTCCGATTCCCGATCCGGAGCAAATGTCCCAACATATCAAAGACGTTGCGTATTATCTCAGGGCAGATGAAGTTGGTATCGGCAATATGCCGTCGTATGCTTATTACGGCTTTAAGCAGGTTCCGCCGCAGGGACTCTTTCCTGCAGGCATCGTTCCGCCGGATACGCCGATCCATCAGATCCCGAACACAGAGCCGGATTTGCCTTATGTTATTACGTTTGCAGTGGAACAACATTTGGAAACCTATCTGGCATCGACCGGTTATGATGGGATTTCCGTATCCCAGTCATTCCGGTGTTATCACGCCGTAGCGAATATTGCGGTTATTATGGCCCGATATATTCGGACTTTAGGTTACAATGCCAGGGCGCATCACTTTGGCAACTATGATCTCGCCGTTCCGCCGGCTCTTATCGCTTCCGGAATGGGTGAGCTCAGCCGTACGGGAGACTGCGTTGCTCATCCCAGAATGGGATTCCGTAACAAATGCGGTGCAGTCACCACAGATCTTCCGCTCTTGCCCGATAAACCTATTGATTTCGGACTATTGGATTTCTGCCGGGTTTGCAAAAAATGTGCAGAAACCTGTCCAAGCCAAGCTATCAGTTACGATAAAGATCCTGTGGAACAAAACGGTTACATGCGTTGGAACAGCGATATGAAGAAATGCGCTCAATTCCGGGCCGGCAATGACGAAGGTGTCAACTGCGGCAGATGTGTAAAAGTCTGTCCGTGGAATTCTAAAGAAGACTCTTGGTTCCATGAAGCAGGCTTGTGGATTGGCAGCAAGGGTGAGGCCGCTTCGTCACTGTTAAAAAGCATTGATGATATGTTCGGTTACGGTACTGAAGAGATTACCCAGTATAAATGGTGGCTGGAATGGCCTGAACTTTATAAAATCAATATTCCCAGTTAATTGAATTAACTTAATTTCTAAGTATTACTAAGAGGCACGTTATTGAACGTGCCTCTTAGTAATACTTAATCTAATAGTAGAAAGAATTATCTTTTTCTGAGTATTGCAGACCTGTCAGAGGAAATACTAAAAGTGTAAAACTCAAGGTTTTAGTTATATATTAAATTAAAATAGCAAAAATAATTGTATAATAAATTTAAGTATAATGTGAAATATATGCACTTGCTTTGTATTGCTTTTTAAGTACGGTATTTGGTTTATCTGTTCTTCCTGGCGCGGACTAGATTCAATTGTTACGTTTTTAATTGTTTTCTGGTGTAGAATTTGGTTGCGAGACGTATCTGTTATTACAAGAGGGATTTAGTGGGTGGCAAAATAAATCCTGGGGATGGTAATAATTAGGAAGGAGGAAGCGTATGCAATACGATTATGGAAGATGCGAGGGGGCAAGGGCTATTCCTGACACTTTCTATCCGATTGAAAAACTGAGGGAATTCACGCATATAGGAGTAGTAAAAACCTATGCTAAGGACAGTAATGTGATCTTACCGGGAGGTAAGGATTATATGCTGGTTTATGTGCTTTCCGGAAGGATAAGTTTGAACTTGATGACGGAAGACGGCAGGGAAAGAGTGATTTATTTTTCAGGAGAAAATGGAATTTTGGGTCGTTTGTATAAGATGGAAAGTGAAAATGATGCTTATGCGGTTGCCATAGAAGATTCTAAAGTATGTCTTTTTTTCGAAGAGCATCTCAGAATTATTTTCCGTCAAGATGAAGACATGATCTTTGAAGTGCTTAGAAATTGTCTTTCCAAAGTAAGTTATTATATGAGACAAACGATAGAAAGAGACTTTTACAATCCAACGATTAGAATCTTAAGATTGCTGAATGGACTTTATCTTACCAATGGAATATCGGTAGGAGATTCTTACGAAATACGTATGGACTTATCATTGCAATTTATCTCTGAGATAACAGGAGCACATTATGTTACAGTCTCCAAAGTATTAAAGTATTTAAAGGAGCAAAAAATTATTGAAAAGAAGAAAGACAAAATAATTATTCATGATCTGGAAAAACTTAAAGAATTAACCCATGAGAAGCATATTTATAAATATATTTATTAGAATTAAGTTTGACAATTCATTTTGTACAGATTATTTTTTGAATTCCATTTCATTAGAGAGATGGAGTATTTTTTTTGTATTATTGCAGATTGCCGGTGTCTCTATTGAATTTTCCAGTCAACAGTTCAGCAAAAATATTTTGTAGATGTATAGTTTTTAGTTATACAACTAAGCTTCACTCAAAATTATTAAATACAATGTACCTATAGTCATCACAACTGAATCATGAAAAGGGAGGTGAAAATGATGGGTACATTCTTAATTTTTTTAGCAGGCGTATTATTCTTGGCCGGTATTTTATTTATTAAACCTCGCGCTAAACGTGAACAAATGTGGAAAACAGTAGTTAATTGGGCCTTGTTTGTTATCTGGTATGGGATTACCTGGATGGGGATTTCTTTTGTCTACATGAACGCATCGGTTGGACATGTCAAAGCAACAAGCACAGCGATATTCCTGTTTCTGGGGATATCTGTGGTTCTTGCCGTTGTTCAGGCCCGCCTGCTGGGATTCATTGGTGTGAGAAAAGCGGGGAGTACAGGTGAATTACAAGTTTGATAGGATGTGAAAACATGGTGGCTTTCGAACAAGAAAAAAAGGTTCAAGTAAGCCGCAGAAATTTTATCAAAGTCAGTGTCGGAGCTGCGGTTCTGGGGGCGGCGGTAGCTCTGAGAGCACCCATCGTAGCGGCGGGTGCGGTTGGCGAGAGCGTGAAGTATACGCCTGCGGCAAAGGGACAATGGTCCAAACTGCATCCGGTGCATGACATGGGTAGCGCAACAATACGTTTTGTAGAACATAATGACCAGTGGTTGGGAACCTCAAAGATAATAGGTCCAATCAAAAATCCAAGCGAATACGATGGAGGATTTGAACAGATTGCCGCGGGGAAAGTCAGTCAAAGGGGTCAATTGGGGCTTTATAACATGAATACCAAGGATCCTTTTGGCAGTGCAATCATCATGGGAGCCGGTATGGTGGCAGGTTTTCTGGAAGGCATTCCTGCCCCGAAGAAAATGGAGATTCCTGATCCTGAGCAAATGTCACAACACATTAAGGATGTTGCCTATTTTTTGCGGGCTGATGATGTAGGTATAGGCAGGATGCCTTCGTATGCCTACTATGATACCAAATGTATTTATCCGCCTTTTCCGGGAAGACAGTACGTGGAGTTGCCCAGAGAACAATTGGTAAGGCCGGTGACCGAACGCCTGCCGTATGCAATCGTGGTTATGGTTGACCAGCATTTGGAGACAATGCTTGCTTCGACAGGTTATGACGCGATCAGCATTTCTCAGTCCTTTAGGGGCTATCACGCAACTGGGGTTATTTCCGCTATTTTAGCCCAATATATTCGGAATCTTGGTTATAATGCCAGGGCAAATTATGCTGTGGATTATAACGGTGTCATGCCGCCTGTTATTATAGCCGCAGGATTAGGAGAACTATCCCGTACAGGCGATTGTACAATTCACCCCCGGTTAGGATTCCGCCATAAAGTTGCTGCGGTCACTACGGATTTGCCGCTTGCACCGGATAAGCCAATTGATTTTGGGTTACTCGACTTCTGCCGCATATGTAAGAAATGTGCGGAAAATTGTCCTGCCGGAGCTATCAACATTGATAGTGATATGGGTCAGTATAACGGCTATTTGCGTTGGAACAATGACACGAACAAATGTGCCGAATTCCGGGCCAGTAATGAAGACGGTGTTTGCTGTGGACGGTGCATGAAGGTCTGTCCCTGGAATTCCAAAGAGGAATCCTGGTTTCATCAAGCTGGTACCTGGATTGGAAGCAAAAATGAAACATCATCAAAATTATTAAAATCGATTGATGATATGTTCGGGTATGGCACAGAAACCATCAATAAATATAAATGGTGGCTGGAGTGGCCTGAATTGTATAAGATCCCTCCTGTAAGCATCTTGACTGAACCCTTGCCTCCGGATCCCATTTTTTCGGCATTAGGGAAAAATAGACAGTGAAAAAACGGAAAGTTTAAGTACACTACAAGCTTGATTGGAGTGAAAAAAATGAGTGATGAAGATGGAAAGAGTTATCACGTAAACCGCAGAAATTTTCTCAAAGCCGGTGCTGCAGCCACGGCCTTGGGCGTACTTGGAGCAATCAAGGCACCTTCCAAGGCGGCGAATGCGGCGGGAGAAAGTCTGGAGTATACTGCTGCAGTAAAAGGGCAATGGTCCAAGCTGCATCCGGTACATGACCTCGGCAGTGCTGCGGTACGTTATGTAGAAAGCAATGATCAGTGGCTGGGTACCTCAAAAATAGTTGGGAAAATCAAAAATGTCAGTGAAGCAGATAATGGATTTAATCGTGCTACCAGGGGGTTGCTCCCAGATCCCCGGATACAGCTTGCGTCTTTGGCGCTTCCTGCGCATCCTTTTCCATTGGCACAGCTGATGACAGTTTCTTTAGTAGGGCCGGACCCTGTAGTTGAAGGACCGGCCGCCCCAAGAAAATTACCGATACCTGATCCTGAGCAAATGTCACAACATATGAAAGATGCTGCCTATTTCTTGCGCGCTGACGATGTCGCTATCGGAAAAATGCCTGAGTTTGGATATTATTCGGAGAAGATTGTTGACGTTCCCGGGTTATTGAGCAAACCGGTGTCAGAATGTGTTAAACCGGTAACGGAACGGCTGCCCTATGTCATCGCGGTGATAGTTGACCAACACTTGGAAACCATGCTGGCGTCGACTGGATATGATGGGATTAGCGGCTCGCAGTCACTAAGGGGTTATCATGCGGTCGCAAACATTGTTGTCATTTTGGCCAACTATATCCGTGCTCTTGGATATAATGCCCGGGCAAGTCATTTTGTCAATTATGAAGTAGTAATGCCGACGGTTCTCATATCTGCAGGCTTAGGGGAAATGTCCCGTGCCGGTGATTGTACAGTTCATCCCCGTTTGGGATTCCGGCATAAAGCGGCTGCTGTAACCACTGATTTGCCACTGGCGCCTGATAAACCGATTGATTTTGGGATCCAGGATTTCTGCAGGGTATGTAAAAAATGTGCGGAAAACTGTCCGACCCAATCAATTTCGACGGATACGGATCAGACCGAGTACAACGGATATATGCGATGGAACCTGAATAGTGATACCTGTACGCAACTCAGAATAATTAACGAAAACGGTCAAGGCTGCGGGCGGTGCATGAAGGTTTGCCCATGGAACTCCAAGGAGGATTCCTGGTTCCACCAGGCGGGAACCTGGATAGGCAGTCAAAACGAATCTTCTGCGAAATTGCTGAAAGCAATTGACGATATGTTCGGGTATGGAACGGAACAGATAGAGAGATATAAATGGTGGCTGGAGTGGCCCGAATTGTATAAGTATACACCCCCCGATCTTTCAGGACCTGTCTTTAAACATTAAGTCGCCGGATGCGGGAAGTTAAAAATTCGTCAGTAAATAGGTGCTATTAGCGACTGCTGCCAACAAATTTTAATAATTCGTTGGCAACAGCTTATCAAAATATAAAAAGTTCTGATATATTTTGCATGTATAGACATATGAGATACCATTACGAGGCAAAACTGTAGGAGCTAACCAGTATCAAAGAGGAATTAAAAGGAGGATGATTGAAAGTGGTGGATTTGAAAGTACTGACTCAAGCGATGTCCGATTTGGACGAAGACGTGTTAAACAAGGCGATTGATGAAGTACTAAGCAAAGACGATAACGCCGCCGAAGCTCAAGAAGTTGTTAAAGCTTGTCAGCAAGGTATGACGCTCGTGGGTGAGCGTTATGATTCGGGCGAGTACTTTATCGGGGACTTAGTCTTCGCCGGAGAAGTGCTGCAAAACGTCATGGACAAGCTCAAGTCGGCTTTAAGCGTAGGGTCCTCAGCAAAAGGCGGGAAAATTGTCCTGGCCACCGTTTCCGGAGACCTTCATGACATCGGTAAAAATATTTTCAGATCCATGGTAGAAGCCGCAGGCTTCGAGGTAATCGACCTGGGGATCAATGTTCCGGTCAGCCAGATCGTGGACAAGGTAAAAGAGGTTAGCCCTGATATTGTCGGATTAAGCGGCGTACTCACCTTGGCGCTGGACAGTATGAAAGAAACGGTTGATGCGCTTAATGAAGCAGGCCTTAAAAATTCAGTTAAGGTGATTATCGGCGGCGTACCCGTTAATGAGAACGTTTGTAAAAGCATAGGTGCGGACGCCTTTTCGACAAACGCCGCTGAAGGCGTAAAAATTTGTCAAAGGTGGGTGGAATAAATCATGAGCAACGTAATGATGCCGTATCAAGAACGTTCAAACCGTATTTTCAAGACAATAAATTTGGAACAAGCCGACCGTGTTCCTGTGTTAGGCACTTATGGGACATGGTGCGCCTACTATGGAGGTTATACGCCGGCCCAAATCGATATTGATCTGGATAAATGCGCGAAAGCCATTGTGAAAGTAGCCAATGATATTCCGGTAGATATGCTTCATATGGTGTCTAACAGGCCTGCCGTTCTGCTTCAGTCGCTGGGAAGCAAAAGTTATAACTATTTAAGTAAAGATAATATTATCCAGTATAGTGACGAACAAGCCGGGATAATGAGCGAAGACGAATATCCCGAATTTAATATAGATCCGTTAAGATTCATTGTTGAAAAGATTTTACCAAGAAAATTTGCCGAATTGGCGAAGTCTTCTCCCGCGAAAGACGTGGCTTTGGCCAGAGGCGCCATGCACTTTGCAATTTATGGAGCAAAATCGGGGGGAATAACGGGTGTGCTTGCTCAACAGGGAATGCCTCTCTTAGGGGATGGCTTACTTATTCACCCGATGGATTTAATTGCGGATATGTACCGCGGTATTAAAGGAATGTTCGGGGACATGCGCCGCCGCCCGGAGGAAGTCTTAGAAGCGATTGAAGCCTTACTGCCTATTATATTGAGGTTCGGTATGGGACAGGTTCATATGGCGCCGCCGAAAGCGACCCCCAAAGTGCTTTTTCTCCCGATGCATTTGCCAACCATGATAAAACGGACGGATTTTGACAAGTTTTACTGGCCGGCCTTTAAAAAGATGATGGACTTTTTTGCTGCTCAAAACGTCTGTGTTCTTGGATTCTATGAAGGCGACTGGTCACGCTATTACGATCATCTTCAAGAATTGCCGGCGAAGAAATCATTTGGCTGGTTTGAACATGCAAATTTCAAAGAAATTAAGCAAAGTTTGAAAGATACCATGTGCATTGTTGGACTTTTCCCGGCGACTTTACTGCAATATGGAACTGAACAAGAATGTATCGCCAAGGCCAAGGAAATATTGGATATAATGGCCCCCGGCGGCGGATACATTTTTGCCACCGACAGGGAGCTGATTGCAGCACAGGATGGCAAATCAGAAAACATTATCGCCGTAAATAAATTTGTTATGGAGTATGGTATTTATTAATAGGAGGTGGGTTTTGCAATGGAAGATAAATTATTGATCTCTTGGAATGAAATACTTAAACAGCACCCGGAACTTACAGACCAAGATCCCGCTATTGGAATGAGTTGGGATATGGGACAGGAAATGGTTTTTAGCTATTTGTTTATGCTGGCAATCTTTTAGAACAAAGAAAATGCGAAGCCTATCAAACTAGTTTTAGAATCATATGACACACTGTTTTTTAGGGCGTGTCGCGAAACGTTTTCCAATAAACGTTTACGATATGCCCTACTCTATTTTGTTCCATTTGTCGACAGCTATGTTAGTAAGCCTGAGAACAGACATTTGTTTTAGCAGTTATACTTTTAGTATTGGCTGATATTTATAATAAAAAATTTTTTCCAGATGTATCGTTTTAGTTGTATAACTAAACTTCCAATAAAATCATTTAATACAATGTACTTATAGTCATCACAACTGAATCATGAAAAGGGAGGTGAAAATGATGGGTACATTCTTAATCTTTTTAGCAGGCGTATTATTTTTAGCCGGTATTTTATTTATTAAGCCCCGCGCTAAAAAGGAACAAATGTGGAAAACAGTAGTGAATTGGGCCTTGTTTGTTATCTGGTATGGGATTACCTGGATGGGAATTTCTTTTATCTACATTAATGCATCGGTTGGGCATGTCAAAGCAACAAGTACAGCAATATTCCTGTTTATGGGAATCTCTGTGGTTCTTGCTGTTGTTCAGGCCCGCCTGCTGGGCTTCATTGGTGTGAAAAAAGCGGGAAATAAAAGTGAATTACAAGTTTGATAGGATGTGAAAATTCGGTGATTGATGGACAAGAGAAAAAGTTTCAGCTAAGCCGCAGGAATTTTCTCAAAGCTGGCGTTGCAGCCTCTGCGATGGGAGTGATTGGAGCGATAAAAGCTCCTGCCAAAGTAGCCAACGCGGCCGGAGCAAGTCTGAAGTATACTGCTGCAGCAAAAGGACAATGGTCAAAACTTCATCCTGAGCATGACTATGGCAGCGCGACAGTACGTTTTGTGGAGAGCAATGATCAGTGGTTAGGTACAACAAAGATTGTTGGAAAAGTAAAGAATTTCAGTGAAGCTGATATGGGATTCAACCTGGCTACCAGGGGGATGCTTCCTAATAAAAAGACACAAGCGGCGTCTTTGAGTTTCTTTTTCAGGCATCCTTTTGGAGCGGCAATAGCCAATGCAGGCATGTTTGTTGCTCCGCCCGCTGCGGTTGAAGGAAAGCCATCACCTCAAAAACTGGAGATCCCTGATCCGGAACAAATGTCCCAGCATATTAAAGATGCCGCCTATTTTTTGCGCGCTGATGAAGTCGGTATCGGCAAGATGCCGGAATATGCTTATTATTCCCAAAAGCTTACGGATAAGGCTGGTTTGATGACCAAACCTGTAGAAGAATGTGTCATACCGGTAACAGAACGCTTGCCTTACGTCATCGTCGTGATGGTCGATCAAAATCTCCAAACTATGCTGGGATCCACTGGGTATGACGGAATCAGTGGTGCAATGTCTATGAAGAGTTATCATGCAACCGGGAACATCGCAGTTATTTTAGCTACCTATATCCGGAGCCTTGGGTATAATGCCAGGGCGCAGCATGCGTTTAACTATAACGCAGTCATGCCGCCCGCAGTTATTTCAGCAGGGTTGGGGGAGCTTTCCCGTACCGGTGACTGTTCAATTCATCCCCGCTTGGGGTTTCGGCATAAAGTTGCTGCTGTTACCACCGATTTGCCGCTGGCACCCGACAAACCAATTGACTTTGGCCTTCAGGATTTCTGCAGAGTATGTAAAAAATGTGCTGAAAACTGTCCGAACCAATCCATTACGTATGATTCGGATCTTGTGGAGTACAACGGATACCTGCGTTGGAACAGCGACATGAAAAAATGTGCAGAATTCAGGATACTCAACGAAGACGGAGTGTCCTGCGGACGGTGCATGAAGGTCTGTCCCTGGAACTCCAAGGAGGATTCCTGGTTCCACCAGGCTGGAACTTGGATTGGAAGTAAAAATGAAGCTTCTGCAAAATTGCTGAAAACAATTGACGATATGTTTGGGTACGGCACGGAAAGCATCGATAAATACAGATGGTGGCTGGAGTGGCCGGAGATGTACAAGTATCCAGCGGTTGCTCAAGCGCCACAGACGCATTAATAATTAAAGGTTCTCTGTCAAATGTTGGGGCCCCCTGAATAGAATAATTCTAAAACGATGTGATGCTGGTAATAGCCCTTACAGACTATTATCAGCATTTTTATAAATTTGCTGCGGATGGCACCATGTCATTAGTATCTGGGCCTAATTAACCTATCCTATAGAGAATGCGGGATCTGAATAACCATTTGTATAAGAAACGTTCTTTCTTAAATCATTTTTTGTGCTTAACATCAGGAACAGCTAGATGGTTTTTAGGAGCTTTTGGTGGACGAATATTGACACTAACTCTACAAACAATTATTATTTACTTTAGGATATATTGAATAATACTTTATATCTAGAGATAATCTATAAGCAAGGAAATTCTTAATTTTTTGTGAGTCCAAACTAATTATATAAAATGGAGGAGATAAAAATGCAATCAATTTTTGGAATGATTACCCCAACCGTAGCTGTCGTAGGTTTGGTCATCGCCCTAATTATATTTGGACCAGGAAAGCTGCCCCAATTAGGAAAAGCTTTAGGCGGGGGTATCAAGGAATTCAGGAATGCTTCTGATGGCCAAAAGGAAGAGAGTGAAACAATAAAAGAGGCATAGCATAACGCGATAGAAATGTTATTTTAATGCAAATGAAGGATAAGTCAGCATGTATCATAAAAAGAGCTTTAAGATACTTTTGTTTCTATTGGCCATTATTGTTATATCGTCTTGGCAAGGTTATGCGTATTATCAACGTAATGTTAATTATCAAGAAAGCAAATTGTTTTTTGACACAGAAGTATATGTTGAGGCTCATGGCTGGGGAGCAAAGAAGGCAGTAGTTGAAGCTCTCGGCATTATGAAAGAACTAGATTCCAAACTTAATAAGTTCTCGCCTGATAGTGAGCTATACGCTATCAATATTCATGCAGGAGAACAACCTGTCGCAGTATCGGAATTAACCTTTGATGTTATTGAACAGTCCTTGAAAATTGCGGATTTAAGCAATGGCGCTTTTGATCCGACGATTGGCCCTTTAGCTAAATTATGGAAATTTGGAGAAAGGGATAGTTCTGACAAATTTGTACCATCGCAGGAACAGATTTCTCAAACAATTCAACTTGTTGATTACAAAAAAGTAATTTTGAATAAAGAACAAAGGACCGTCTTTTTAGTTAAAAAGGGAATGAGTTTAGATCTAGGAGCAATTGCTAAGGGTTACGCTGTAAGCAAAGCATTAGAGACATTTAAGAGCCGTAATATTCTATCAGGGATGGTATCGGCAGGCGGGAACATTTATGTCATAGGCAAGAAAGACGGAAACAAGCCTTGGCACATCGGAATTAGGGATCCTTTAAACAAAGAACAAATCATTGGCTATGTTGAATTAGAGGATCTTACAATCGATACATCAGGTAACTATGAACGGTTTTTTACTGTTGATGGAATACAATACAGTCATATTCTTGACCCTCGTACTGGGTACCCTTCAAAAGGGGTCAGCGGTTGTACTGTCGTCATGAAGAGTCCGACAATGGCGGATGCTTTGGCTACAGCAGCTTTCGTATTAGGTCCTGAAAAGGGCCTGCAATTAATCGAAAAGAATAACGCATGGGGCCTGATCATTGATACTGACGGCAAGATGGTATTATCCGATAAAATGAAAGAAATGTTTAAACCAGAGACTCCTGAGTAGACCGTATTTGGAAGAATTAGTTTTAATTAGATCAGGAAAAGAAAGGGGTTTGTACTGTGCAACGTAGGAAGAAGCAAAGTGACGAAATGTCTTTCTTTGGCCACTTTAAAGAAATGCGCAAAGTGCTTTTATTTTCTGCATATGCGATTGCGATCGGAGCAATACTGGGATGGGTGTTCAGTGATTATGCATTTCGTTTCCTGGCGATACCAATGGCCGGTCTCAGTGAGGTGCATTTTATAACGACAACACCGATGGAACCGTTAATGGTCAAGTTAAAAGTATCACTCATTTTGGGTGTAGTTGTGGCTTTGCCCATCATCATATGGCAGTTATGGAGTTTTATCCTGCCTGCTTTGAAATCGAATGAACGAAAGTATCTCTATTTCATCTTTCCTTCATCTCTTCTTCTTTTTTTTGCAGGCGCAGCTTTTGTTATTTTATTTGTGCTGCCTATCTGCTTAAAGTTTCTACTTTTGGCAGGGATAGGGGCAATCGATACAACACCATTTGTCACCAAGTCTTCCTATATTAATTTTGTTTTCACTTTGGCGCTCAGCTTTGGATTGTTTTTCCAGCTACCCATTGTATTGATATTGTTAATCCGAATAGGCGTCGTATCTCCTCAGGCTCTCGCAAAATATAGAAAATGGGCCTTTTTTGTGATTGTGATATTGGCTGTTGTTCTTTCTCCAACACCCGATCTGATGACCCAGGTTTTGATTATCGGTCCAATGTATCTTCTCTATGAAATCAGTATTTGGGTAGGGTATATTGTAGTAAGAAGAAGAACAAAAATGCTGAAGCGAGAAGAGGAAGAGGTGATTTAAATGGGTTTAACAGAAATTGCATTAATCTTATTTGTCGCCTTGATTCTTTTTGGCCCCGATGATTTGCCCGTAATTGCAAAAACAATTGGAAAAATGGTTAGACAAGGTCGCAAGATAATGAATGAATTAACAAGAGAATTTACAAATACGATGAGTATGCAGAGTGACACGATAATGGACAGCTTAAAAGATACATCCCCAAAAGAAAAGGTTTCCCAAGAAGAACCTAAACAAAAGGAAGACACAAATGTGTTACAGAGCAATGATGGGGGAGCAGAGAAAAAAGCTGAGGATAATGAGACAGCTGTAAAACATGATGGAACCAATGAAGCCGACCCCATGTGAAGGATAATTTAAAAGGTATGATGCACTTAGAAGATGATCCCTGTCTTGCGCTGGGGCCATCTTTTTATGATTCCAGCCCAACTTTCATTCATTAGACCGAAAACGACCAATCACCACGGATGGCATGGAAAACGTCGAGCACATAGTGGTATAATTGATTTATGAAACAATGGCAAAACCATCGAAAAATACTCCATATTGATATGGATGCTTTCTATGCCGCGGTAGAACAGAGAGATCATCCAGCCTTACTCGGAAAGCCTGTTATCGTGGGCGGCAAGCCAAACAGCCGGGGTGTTGTTTCTGCTGCTTCTTATGAGGCCCGTAAATTTGGCATTCATTCTGCGATGCCCATGACCGAGGCCTTCAGACGCTGTCCGCAGGCCGCATTTCTCCCTGTTAATATGCAAAAATATCAGGAAGCCTCAGACCAGATACACGAAATATTTTTGTCCTACACGCCGCTCGTCGAGTCCTTGTCCCTTGATGAAGCTTTCTTGGACGTTACGCGATCAACGGCTCTTTTTGGATTTGCCCAAGATATCGCCGTGCTGATCAAACAACGTATCCGGCAGGAACTTGACCTGACGGCTTCAGTGGGTTTGGCCCCCAATAAATTCCTCGCCAAGATTGCTTCCGATCTGCAGAAGCCGGACGGCTTTGTCGTTGTCCCTCCGGATAAAGTACAGGAGTTTCTCGATCCTCTGGCAGTAGAAAGAGTGTGGGGGGTCGGCATCAAAACGGCGAAACAGCTGCATGAGCTTCGGGTCAAAACAGTGAAAGATCTGCGTACTTTGGATGAAAGTACTCTCTCGAAACGATTCGGTGCCATGGGCAAACAGCTTTACGAACTCGCCCGGGGTATTGACAACCGCCCCGTAGAAACCGACAGAATGGCGAAATCCATTGGCAGGGAGACGACATTCTCATCAGATATTGCTGATGTCGACGTACTTGAAAAAGAGCTGCTGAAGCTAACGGTGGATGTCGGAAGACGCCTGCGCAAACATGCGTTGAGAGCGAAAACAATCACGCTGAAAGCACGTTATCCAGATTTCAGGACCCTGTCTCGTTCCAGCACCCTCCCTCAGGCCACAGATCTGGATGATCTGATCTACCATGAAGCCTGTGCCCTCTTGCGCGGGCTCTCTATGAATCAGCCGCTTAGACTAATTGGAATTACCTTGAATAACTTAACGGATCATACTGAGCAATTGACGTTGTTTGATGAACCTCAAAAAGATATGGAAAACCTGACAAAAGTGATTGATCAAGTTAACGCGAAATATGGAAAGAACAGTATCACAAGGGCACGATTATTATAATGAAGAGTGAAGAGCGAGATTCAACCTTCAATTTATGAACAGGTCCTAAGCCAAAAAAAGTTAGCAGGAGGTACGCAATGGAAAGGGTCTTGATCAGAACAAATCGTTTAAGCAAAAGGTATGGTTCAGTGCCGGTTGTCAACGATCTAAACCTGGAGGTAAGAAGCGGAGAAATTTTCGGTTTTTTGGGACCGAACGGTGCCGGTAAAACAACAACGATTAAAATGCTTACCGGATTGCTGGATCCCAGTGAAGGGGAGATCTCCATCTGTGATTACGATATTCGCAGGCAGCCCACTCAGGCCAAAGCCATAATGGCTTATGTACCGGACCAACCAAAGTTGTATAACAAACTGTCAGCCCGTGAATTTTTGCACCTTATTTCAGCCCTGTACCGAGTCCCAAAAGGTATTGCCAAAGAGCGGGCTGAGCAGCTCTTAGGAATGTTCGGTCTCATGGAGCGCGCAGATGAGCTGTTAGAGGGCTACTCTCACGGTATGAGACAAAAGGTTGTTTTGGCAGGGGCCTTAATTCATCAGCCCAAGGTGATTCTTTTGGATGAGCCGACTGTGGGTCTTGACCCGGCGAGCGCACGCCTCCTTAAAGATATTCTTCAGGAAATGGCCCGGCAGGGTGCTGCGGTATTTGTTTCGACCCATATTCTTGAGATTGCGGAGAGAATGTGCCACCGGGTCGGTATTTTGAAAGATGGCATGCTGATTGCACAGGGCAGCCCTGAAGAACTCCGGCAAAAAGTTGGACACGGCGGGGAAAGCCTGGAAGATATTTTCCTGGAGCTTACCGGAGTCCGTGAAAATGCCGAATTAATTAAAAGCCTGGAGGAATAAACGGTGAAAATGATTATACCGCCCCCTTTGGATACCCCGCCTGCAGAAAAGCCTTTTGTTGAAGATTTTATCCTGCTGCTGAAAAATCAGCTGCGGGTAACACTTAATACGATGAAACATCAACAAAAGAGAACTTTCATCGGAATGGGTATCCTGATAATTGTGTTTTCGAGTTTTCTGATTTCCATGGGGGCTGTATCCTATGGGATGTTGAAATCGATGCAGCCCGAGACCGTTCAGGGTTTCCTCTCCTTGTTCTTTCTAGTTGGACTGGCCAGCCAGATCTTCTTTGGTCTTACGGCAGCTTTTGCAACGCTGTATATGTCCGAAGATTTGGAACTTCTGTTCATGGCACCGGTTCCTACCCGGGTCGTTTTTGCAGTAAAAACGGTCTCTGTACTTATGAGCAATTTTTTAATTGCGGTCTTATTTGCTTTTTTGCCGGGGGTGTTCTGTGGTTTGCTTTTTGAGGCCAAAGCATCCTATTATCTTCTTGTCTTCCTTTCAGGCTGCGGTTTATGGCTTACCGGGACAGCTCTGGCCGAACTGCTGAACCTTTTGGTTATGCGTATTGTTCCACCTCACAGGAGCAAAGAAGCCGTTGGACTGATGGGAGCGCTGGCAGGTGTCTTGATTGCGTTAGTGTTTCAGATTCCGGGAATGATGCTGGGCAGTCAAGGTAAACTAGATATCGGGGCCATGCTGGCAGGCAAAGAGCAGCTGCTTGACGTCATGAACTTTTTCCCGTCGGGATGGGCTTCACTTGCTTTAACTAGCGGAATATCCGACAGCTTTGCAGCTGGACTGGGATGGAATCTTCTAATCCTTATTTTCAGTGCGTTCCTTTTTCTGATTGCCTTGATTCTTTTGGAACGGGGATTCCGACAGGGCTTCATTTCTATCAGCCAGGGAGATGGCGGAAGGCGGCGCAAAAAACATTCGGTTTCCAGCACCGATACGACGAAGCGCCAACAGGAAAAGATTTTCTTCGAGACTGTTGGACAGGACCAGGAAACAGTGGTCTTGCCAGCCCCGATGAGGGCAGGCATGTGGGCCGTGGCCAAAAAAGATTTGCTGTCCTTAAAAAGGGATACCAGGGAATGGTTTGGCTATTTGATCCCTCTGATCATTATGGCCTTTTTCGTGGTTCAGTTCCTGTTCAATGCTTCGGCATCGAGTGTCTCTAGTTTGGTCATGGTTCTTATCATGTATACGATTATGTTCAGCGGCAATTTAGCCCTGCAGGCGTTTGGCAGAGAGGGGGAGTCCGACTGGCTGTTAAATAGTGTGCCTTTGGCAGGGTGGCCTGTCGTCTGGGGGAAATTAACTGCAGCTGTGCTTCCCACGTTACTATTGATGGAAGCCCTTCTGGTTGGCACCTCATTGGCAATCGGAGTTTCAACGGGCTTAACGCTTATCCTGGCGCTGGCGGCAATTTTTTTAAGCCTGGGTTCCAGTGCCATCGGGCTATATTATTCCATCAAGAACTGCCGCTATAATCCGGACAAACCACAAATGCGGATATCGCCAAGTGCTTCGCTAATGATGTATCTAATCAATTTTTGTTTCATCCTTATTTTGGGTTTAAGTCTATGTTATTTATTCCCTCCTGCCGAATTGGTCTCAGCGCTTCGGATGCTCCCACCGGTCACTTTCGAATGGAATGTACAGTCAGGACTGCTCGGCGGGTTATATTTTCTCAGCCGTCCGTTATTTTGGCCGGCTCTGTTCCGGATATCCCTTGGAATTCTGTTGACTGGCGGGTTATGGTCACTTATCTTCTTCGGATTCATGGCTGCAACGGTCCGGCAAAGCCGCAAAGGCTTCAGGGTAGAGCTCGTGATGACCAGCAAAAACCGGCTTGGATAATCAACAAGCATGAAAAGACGGAGTTTGAAGATTTTATATTCATCAATTCCCATGGTATAATGCTATTTGAATAATTTTTTTTCATCTACTTTATTTAGTGACGCAAACAGACTGATGGACCAGTCTGTTGAAATAAGAATTACGGAGGGATCCGCGTGCAGCAGAATGTGTATATCATCCTGGCCAATGGCCGGGTTTTTAAAGGGAAACCTTTCGGGGCAGTAGGAGAGGCAGTCGGTGAGATTGTCTTTACTACTGCAATGACCGGATATCTCGAAACCCTGACCGATCCGAGTTATTACGGGCAGATTGTGGTTCAGACGTTCCCTTTGATAGGGAATTATGGGATTATTTCGGCAGATTTTGAAAGTAATTCTTCAAAAGTAAAGGCCTATGTTGTCCGGGAGTGGTGTCAAGTTCCTTCCAACTTTCGCTGTGAAGGAGAGCTTGACGCTTTTTTAAAGGCGCAAAATATTGTCGGGGTTCACGGTGTTGACACCCGGGAGCTTACCAAGATTATCCGCGAGGTTGGTGTGATGAATGCCAAAATTACCACCACCCTGAATAATTTTGAAAAAGATTTGGCTGAGATTAATGGCTATAAAATTACGGACGCGGTTCAGACAGTTTCCTGCAGGGAAACAATATCGACCGAGAACACCGATGTAACCGGGAAAAGCATCTCAGCCATTGAAATAGTCCCAACCAGTGATATAGGTAAATCCGTTGACGTTGTCACATCTAGAGATGTAGCGACAGTGGACACTAAAGAAGCATCCGGCGTATGCCGGGTAGCCCTGTGGGATTTCGGAGCGAAGGAAAATATTCGGCGTGAACTTATCAAACGCGGCTGTGAGGTTATCACGGTGCCTGCTGAGACATCCACCGAAAGTATCCTGGCTTTGCACCCGGACGGGATCATGCTTTCTAACGGACCGGGAGATCCGGCCGACAATAAGGGAATTATCGCAGAGCTGAAGAAGCTTTCTGCCTCCGGTCTGCCGATCTTCGGGATATGTCTCGGACATCAGCTGCTGGCCCTGGCGCAGGGTGCCGAAACGTCCAAGCTGAAATACGGGCACCGGGGCGCTAATCAGCCGGTGAAAGATTTGAAAACCGGCAGGGTTTACATTACAAGCCAGAACCATGGCTATGCGGTTGTTGCCAACAGCCTTCCTGCTCATGCTCGCATGCGTTTTCAGAATGCCAATGACGGGACTTGCGAAGGAATTGAATATCTGAATATGCCGGCTTTCTCGGCACAGTTTCATCCGGAAGCTTCGGCAGGACCCTTGGATACCAGCTATTTATTTGATCAATTTATTGCTCTGATGAGGAAGGACTGCTTAACATGCCGTTAAATCAAGAAATAAAAAAAGTACTGGTCATTGGCTCAGGACCGATCGTCATCGGACAGGCTGCTGAATTTGATTACGCGGGGACTCAGGCGTGCAGGGCCTTGAAAGAAGAGGGACTGGAAGTTGTTCTGATCAACTCCAATCCGGCAACGATCATGACGGACAACGCGATGGCCGATCAGATCTACATTGAACCTTTAACACTGGAGACCATCAAAAGAATCATCATTAAGGAAAGACCGGATAGCATTTTATCTACGTTAGGCGGTCAGACCGGCCTGACACTTTCCATGCAGCTTGCCAAAGAAGGATTTCTAGAAAAACAAGGCGTCAAACTTCTGGGCGCGAATCCGGAAACGATCGATAAGGCTGAAGACCGGCAGATGTTTAAAGATACCATGGCAGCGATCGGCGAGCCTGTCATCCCTTCGTTGGTCGTGACGGATGTCCCCGCGGCCCTCACTTTTGCAGCAGAGATCTCCTATCCGGTCATCGTTCGTCCGGCCTTTACGCTGGGCGGAACAGGCGGGGGGATTGCCTATAATGAAACCGAGCTGCAGGAAATTGCGGCCAACGGTCTGAGGCTTTCACCGATTACCCAGGTCCTAATTGAAAAATGTATTTCCGGGTGGAAAGAGATCGAGTTTGAAGTGATGCGGGACCGGGCGGGCAACGTAATTACCGTCTGCAGTATGGAGAATTTTGATCCGGTCGGAGTGCATACCGGGGACAGCATCGTTATCGCGCCGGCTGTCACACTTTCGGACAAAGAATACCAAATGCTGCGTTCGGCTGCGCTGAATATCATTACAGCCCTGGAAGTGGAAGGCGGCTGCAACTGCCAGTTCGCGCTGCATCCGGACAGCTTTGACTATGCCGTGATTGAGGTGAATCCGAGGGTATCCCGTTCCTCAGCTCTGGCCTCCAAGGCGACCGGATATCCGATTGCTAAAGTCGCCGCGAAAATTGCGGTTGGATATACGCTCGATGAGATTAAAAACGCCGTTACAGGGAAGACCTATGCCTGTTTTGAACCGGCGCTGGATTATGTCGTGGTGAAACTGCCCAAGTGGCCGTTTGATAAATTTGTTTACGCAAAACGCACACTGGGTACGCAGATGAAAGCAACCGGTGAAGTGATGGCGATCGGCGTGAGCTTTGAGCAGGCCATTATGAAAGCGGTCAGGGGAGCGGAGATTTCCCTGGACAGCTTGAACCTGCCCAAACTCAAGAAACTGACGGATGCCGAGATTGAACAGCTGCTTACAGTGTGCAACGATGAACGGCTTTTTGTGATATTCGAAGCGCTGCAAAGGGACATTTCCTGCGAATTGATTCACGAGATCACCAAGATTGACCTCTGGTTCTTATACAAACTGGCTCACCTTACAGCTTTGGAGAAAGAGCTGGCCGTCGGACCTCTGACGCAGGAGCTGTACGAAGAAGCCAAGAAACTCGGGTACCCTGATAAAGTAATCGAACGGCTTTCAGGCAGCAGGATTGAACAGGGGATTGCGCAGGGGATCTATCAGAAACGCTGGGCTTCTTACAAAATGGTCGATACCTGCGCAGCCGAATTTGAGGCGGAGACCCCGTATTTTTACTCGACGTACGATGAAGCCAATGAGGCCGAGCAGTTTATTAAAGCCAGGAACAGCAGCAAGAAGACAATTATTGTCTTTGGCTCCGGCCCAATTCGAATCGGTCAGGGGATCGAGTTTGACTATGCTTCCGTACATTGTGTGTGGGCGTTGAAAAAAGCAGGCTATGAGGTCGTGATCGTCAATAATAACCCGGAGACCGTCTCGACCGATTTTGACACGGCCGACCGGCTGTATTTTGAACCGCTGACCAATGAGGACGTTTTGAATGTGATTCATACGGAGCAGCCTTATGGCGTCGTCGTAGCTTTTGGCGGACAGACGGCCATTAAGCTGACGAAGTTCTTGGAAGCCCAGGGGATACGGATTCTGGGCACACCGGCCGACAGCATCGATGCGGCCGAGGACAGGGAACGGTTTGACGCTTTGTTGGAACGACTCTCCATTAAACGGCCTCAGGGACATACCGTGATGAACACCGATGAAGCGCTGCAGGCGGCGAATAAGCTCGGCTATCCGGTCCTGATGCGCCCTTCCTATGTACTGGGCGGCCAGAATATGATTATTGCGTTTAGTGACCAGGATATCTGTGAATACATGGACATTATCCTGACTTACAATATCGAAAATCCCGTACTAATCGATAAATACCTGTCGGGTATTGAAATCGAAGTTGACGCGATCTGTGACGGTGAAGAGATTCTAATCCCTGGGATCATGGAGCATATTGAACGGGCCGGTATCCATTCCGGTGATTCGATTGCGGTCTATCCTGCCTGGAACTTAAGCGGGGAGCTGACGGAACGGGTCATCGACTATTCCAGAAAACTAGCCCTGGCCTTAAACACCCAGGGGCTGGTCAATATTCAGTATGTCGTTCATGCCGGAGAAATCTACGTCATTGAAGTGAATCCGCGTTCCTCAAGGACGATCCCGTATATCAGCAAAGTGACCGGCGTGCCGATGGTTGACCTCGCGACCCGGGCGATGCTTGGCGAAAAGCTGACCGATATGGGCTTCGGCACAGGGCTGTATAAAACCCCGCCTTATGTCGCGGTTAAGGTTCCGGTATTTTCGTTTGAAAAACTGATTGATGTCGATGTGCAGCTGGGTCCGGAGATGAAGTCGACGGGCGAGGTGCTGGGCATTGGCAAATCCCTCGCTGAGGCGCTTTATAAGGGACTGGTGGCTGCCGGGTACAAGATGGTGAAGCAGGGTGGCGTTTTAGTTACGGTTCGCAACAGCGATAAGCCGGAGATGGTTGATATCGCCAGGAAATACAGCGAGCTGGGCTTTAAGCTCTATGCGACCGGCGGAACGGCCAAAGTGCTGGAGCAGGCGGGTCTGCAGGTGATTCCGGTCAAGAAGATTCATGAATCAGAGCATGACAATATCCAAACGCTGCTGGAAAGTGGCAAGATCCATTATATTATCTCGACTTCCGCCAAAGGCAGGCTGCCCGGTCTGGACAGTGTCAAAATCCGCCGTAAAGCGGTCGAAACGGCGATTCCGTGTCTGACCTCACTGGATACAGCCAACGCCCTGGCCAACAGTCTGAAGAGCCGGTATTCCCAGAACAACACGGAGCTTGTGGACATCAACCATATGCGCAGCGAACGGCGTCGACTTACCTTTACGAAGATGCAGTCCTGCGGCAACGATTATATTTATTTCAACTGCTTCAATCAGCAGATTGTCAGTCCCGAATCCCTGAGTGTTTATTTATCCGACAGGCACTATGGTATCGGCGGGGACGGGATTGTGCTGATCTGTCCGTCCGACAAAGCTGATGCGAGGATGCAGATGTTCAATCTGGATGGCAGCGAGAGCAAAATGAGCGGCAATGCACTGACATGCATTGGGAAATATCTGTATGATAACGAGATCATCGTTAAGGAACGGATTTCGATTGAAACCTTGAGCGGAATTAAAAAACTGAAACTCTATATCCAAAACGGGAAAGTCAATTCGGTCTGCGTAGATATGGGGCCGGCGGAGCTGGAACCTCAGAAGATTCCGGTTGAATTGCCGGGAGAGGTTATCGTGAACCAGCCAGTTACGATTGCCGGTCGCGATTACCGCATCACCTGTGTCTCCATGGGGAATCCGCATAGTGTGCTTTTTGTGGAGAACCAGGAAAGCATTCAGATGGATACTGAAGGACCGGCCTTCGAATATTCTCCGTTATTTCCGGAAAGAGTCAATGTGGAATTTGTTACGATGATTGACCGAAATACCCTGAAAATGCGGGTCTGGGAACGCGGCAACGGCGAAACGCTTGCGGCCGGTACCAGCGCCTGCGCGGCTGTTGTCGCTGCAGTGTTGAACGGCTTCTGCCAAAAAGGAGAACATATTCTGGTGAAGCTAAAAGGCGGCGATTTGGTCGTCAAATATACGGATGAGACAGTCTATATGACAGGAAAACCGGAAAAGGTATTCGAAGGAAGCGTAGAGATTTAATTAACGATACAATATCAATTGTAATTGATATTGCAATATATTTTATTCCCCCATCATCCCGGTTTGGACGATCTTAGCATCGACCACGATTTCTACTTCCGCTGTGCTAAAAGCTTTCCGCCAGTCCGGTCCTAGCGTCTGCCATGCCGAGAGGTTAGTACGATGGAGTTTTTCTGTAAAACCAAGAAAATCTGAATTGTATTCCTTGGCCTTATCAACTGCTTGTATGGACAGATCCCGCAGCCTGTCTTCGATTACATTTTCAAGTGCTTTAATATCTTCTGCTTTTAGTCTTAATCCTGAATTATCAGCAATTGCACCTATAACTTTAATGTTTACACGGTAAGTGATTTTACCACCGGTTACCACCGATAGGATTTTACTTTTTGTAGTAGCAAAGTAATATGAGAATAGTATATTATCTTTTGTAACCACTAGCGGAATATGCCCATTGTTGATATTTTGCGTTATTAATAAATATCCCATAGTTTCCTCTTTATTCAACCAACCTATGAGTCTACCCCCTTGGAAAACAGCTAATCCCTCCATCAGATTTTGCTGTCCCAATCCCGGGACTTCCGGAGGAACGACATTGACCAGAGTCGCTACCGGATCCCTGTCAGGACTTTTTAACCCCTCCGCAAAATCAGTCAAAGTTACACCGTAGGAATAACCGGTGGCTAACGCTTTTTTCATACCTAATTCCTTCAATTCTTTAGAGAGCAGCTTATCGACTGCCGGTCCCGCTTGCAATACATCAAGAGCTTTTCCTTTTGTTATGATTATTAATGTTCTTGGACGGTTTTCCCAATATCGTATATTGGCCTCAGTAAATTCGCACATTTTTTCCTTGGCGGTCTTCTCACCAATGATATAAGCACTTATATGACCGTAATAAGGTGTACGAGATGAGTGGGCAGGAAAGGCTGAAATAGTCTCCTGCAGAGTCCTTCCGGTACCTACCAATAATGTTTCCTGACTACCTTTTCCGCTTGATTGATCTCCTTCTTTATCCTGGCCGAGCGGGTTTAAGATTGTTGCAGATATTGTCCACATGTCGCTGCCATTTTCGTTTGTATAGTCAATTCCCATGAGGGTGACAACGGCAAGGCTTTCAACTTCCTTACTGCTCCAACAGCCGGTGCTTATAGCAGACTGTAAAATAATTAGTATGGATAGGCCTAAAATTCGGTATTTTTTTTTCACCGGCTAACTCTCCTTTGCTTTTTTCTGATTACGGCTACGAACAAAAGAATCAAAGGCAACACCAGTTCGAAAATGGATCCTAAATACGGCCAGTACAATTCAAGAAACTGACGGAATTCTGCTGTGTTACGAAACAGAAAAGTTGCCGCTGGGAGGTAGATAAGCGCCATTGGGTAAATAACCGGTTTATAGCTTTTCAGACCCAGGGTTTTGGCTGTTGAAAAACACGTTAAATAATAGAAAATTGCAATTTTAATGATCATTCCGATCATCCAAAGGAGCAGGATTAACCCTTCTACTCGCTGAAGGTAACTACCAAACTCTATATATTTGCTGAGATACCAAAAAGGAAACAACAAATCCCCAGAGAGGTTTGATCCAAATATCATTAAGGTGAACATCATACCTGCTGAGAGAAAAATAGCCACTGTCAATAAGGCAAAAGCACCTTTGCGCTTTATTTCCTCAGGCTTGTTGACCATGGGAAGCAGGATAGCCAATACAATAATCTCACCATACACGAATATGGAGGGGATAGACCCCCAAATCACAGGTTTGATCCCACCTTCAAGAAAAGGCAGCAGCTTTCCTAGTTTCACCGCGGGTAATACGGATACAAATAGAATAAGTAAAGAAATCATGAATAAGGGAAATACGAATTGAGCTGCACGGGCAATGACTTCAATCCCTTTCAATACTGCATAAGCCCCGATGAGGACAAGGATGGCATTAAGAGCTATTGCCGGGGTTTGTGGCATAAAGCAGACTGTCAGGAATTCGGAAAACTCACATACGGATAGAATGTTAACCAAAAGGAAAAATAATATATAGGCTCCGCCTACAACCTTGCCTAAGGCTTTGCCCAGGATGATTTCTGCATATTCAGGCAAAGTATTGTTTGGAAACCGTTTACCCAATTTCCAAACAATCCATAAGCAAAAAAAACTGGGAAGTGAGGCTAAAGCAATCGCTATCCAGGCGGATTGTTTCGCTTTTTCAGCCGTCAGCCCGGGCATAAGCAGAAGTCCTGAAATCATGATGATGATGTACAGCAGCACAGCAATCTGCCTACTTGAAAGCTTTTCCGTATTTATGGCGTTTGCCCTCCCTTATCCGGTTTTAGCGGACCTTGATCAGGGTCCTGCCTGACCGGCTCATTGCTGACGGACATCCATGGCCGCCTGAGCATAGCCCACCAGGGCGCACGTACCATGGTGTCCTTTAAGTCACCCGGGCTTAAGGGGGCAATAGGTGATAAGTAGGGGATACCGAAAGAACGTAAGCTGCAGAGATGGAATAGAATAACCATTAGACCGGAGATGATTCCCACTCCGCCGAAAAAACCTGCAAGGATAATCAAAACAAACCGCAAAATTCTCAGCGCAGTACCTGCAGCGTAGTTTGGGATCGTGAATGAAGCGATAGCTGTAGTCGCCACAACAATGACCGAGATTGGTGAGACAAGGCCCGCGTTCACTGCCGCCTGCCCAATAACCAAACCACCAACAGTACTGATAGCTTGACCAATCGTCTTGGGCAGGCGTACTCCGGCTTCGCGCAAGAGTTCAAAGGCGAATTCAATCATCAGAATTTCTAAAACGATTGGCAGAGGCAAGCCTTGCCGGGCGCCTGCAACAGTACTTATTAAGGCTGTTGGCAGCAACTCCTGGTGGAATGAGAAAGCTGCCACGGTTAAGGCCGGCAGTAGTAACGCAATGTTCAAGGCAACAAAGCGCAAAAGCCGGACTGAAGTGGCGAATACCGCGTTATTGTAATAATCCTCGGCAGCCTGGAGCAGAGAAATAAACGTTACCGGAACAATCAGGGGCATTGGTGAGTTATCCACTAAGATAACAACCCGTCCTTCCAATAAGGAAGCCGCTGCTTTGTCCGGCCGCTCGGTGTACTGTACAAGGGGGAATAAAGAGAAAGCCTCATCCATAATTAATTCTTCAATCTGGTTGCTGCTGAGCACACTATCAATATTAATCCTGCCAATCCGCTGCTTGACCTCTTGCACAACTTTATCATTGGCGATCCCTTTGATGTAACATACTGCCAGTTTGGTCTTCGTCAACAGTCCTGTCTCGAAAGTTTCCGCTTTGAGACGGCTGGTTTTTATTCGGCGCCGGATTAAACTCATGTTTGTGTTGAGGGCTTCCACAAATCCGTCTTTTGGTCCCCTCACCCCAGGTTCGCTGTCAGGCTCGTCGATTGCTCTACCCTCTACACCCCGTACACCGGCAATAATCGCAGTAGACGATCCGTCCAGAATCAGGACGGTATTGCCTTCTAAAACTTTTTGGACGAGTTCAATTAAATCAGTCGTCGTACTGGTTTCGTCCAAATTGATTAAACGTTCTTGAATGACTTGCTGTGCATTGGCCTTGGACAGATGCACAGATGACGGTAAATTAGCCGTTTCCTGCATGATACTCTTCAATAAGTGATCATTCACCATTTCATGGTTGGTTAATCCGGCTACATAAATAATAAAAGCACGTAGAGGTGTATCGGCATTAATGGAAAATTCGCGGAAGAGAATATCAAAACATTGGTCGAAAACTTGCCGTAAAGTCTGTAAATTATCATCATAATCTGCAGAGAGGGGCCGCTTTTCTACAGGTTGTCGGGAAGTTGTCTTGCCAGAGCCTTTTTTGCCGCTAAAGCCTAAAGCGCTCTTCAACAGTTTTTTAAACATACTACCCTCAAATATTTTGCATTTCTACCTAAGTATTAATTAATATTTTTACTATAATTACCTTTCCGAATATTTTTATACCGTACCACTTAGATTCTAACTGAATATATCCGTAGCCTTTAGGGCGTATGTATTTGTATGCATTTTTTGCGCTGCTTGTTTGGATTACGGACGGTTTTAATATATTGAACATGGCTTTCCATATAACGAGTTTGTTAAGGTCGTCTCGACTCGAGATTCTTTCTAAAAGTACGTTTTCTTGTCTGTCGGCATCGGTGTCCATAATATTGCGTCCTGATACACCAAAGATCTCAAAATATAGGTCGTGATTTTCAAATTCATTCCTTTGTGAACTGTATTTAGGAATACAATTTTTTAGTATTATCATGGTAGTAGTTGTATTCTAACGATGCTAAATTGCCTAAACTGCATGAATATTCCCGCCTTACGATATGTAATTATGCAAACATCTTGTTTATCTTACATTAACTATAATGGTATTGGGTGGGTTGCTCTCCTTAATCCATTAATTAAAGACAGCAGAGGATCAAAGACATGAAAGGAAAAAAGAGAGATCTAGAGTTTTACTATTTATTTTTTTTATCCATAACAGCCATTGCAGCAATTATTTATAGCGTTTTTTGGACGGGCCAGGCTGTGGATTACAAGGCACTGATCCAACAAAACATTCCCAGTGTCACCTCGGTTGAAAAAATCATTGGTACAAAACCCGCTTACATGGTGGAAGCATCAGGAGGACGTTACTATGCCGTTTGTGATTCGGCTGTGGGGTATCAGTCCAGAATTGAAATGATGAGTATCATTGATGAAAAAGGTTTGGTGGAAAAAGTACTGGTCACAAAGCAGGGTGAGACTCCGATTTTTTTTGAAAGGCTCTACAAACAAAAATATTTCGATAGTTTTAACGGTCTTTCGCTGAAGGAACCTATTTATCTGGGAGGGGCTTCCGGTTATACCGGATACCTGGCCGACAGCAAAACAGCCAACTACGTCGACCGGATAAGCGGTTCAACTGTTTCTTCGCATGCGGTGGCTGAAGCTGTAAATAGTGGAAACTTGTACCTTTCCAGGCAGATCTTTAACACATCATGGGCAAATCCTTATGATCTGTTCCAAGTTACTTGGAAGGACTTAGCGATGATCGTGATGTACCTCATCGCACTTGCAGGAGTCTATATCAAGAAATTGGTTCGTATACGGACCTGGATACTACTGGTAAGCATTGGGGTACTGGGATTTATGATCAACCAATTTGTTACCGCCAACTTGTTGTTTTCCCTGATCCAATTACAAATTCCGGGAATAACAAACCTTAAATGGTATGTGCTGATGGCCGGGTCATTGGGATTTATTGTTTTCTTGGGGAAAAATCTATACTGTGCCTGGATTTGTCCTTTTGGAGCAGTGCAGGAATCTCTTAACAAAATAGCAGGCTTCAAACCACTGGGAATATCGCAGACAGTGATAAAAAAACTTAAGCTCGTTCCACCAACCATCCTGTGGGTTGCCTTTATACTCGGAACCTGTTTAGGGAACTATGGGACGCTGGATTACCAGCCTTTTGGTGCACTTTTCCTGTTAAAAGCCACGTGGGTGATATGGCTGATGCTGCCTGTTTTCTTATTTATGAGTTTA